>NZ_JBVVPC010000016.1:0-145701 GCF_055807355.1 Bradyrhizobium sp. Ken01 | reverse complement strand
GCCGCGCGACGCGCGCATCACATAGCGCCGTAGCTAGCGCGGCTTGGCCGCGGAGGCCGACCCGTTACCCCATCTACTGCGCGAACAAAAAAGCCCCGGCGCGAGCCGGGGCTTTCGGTGTTGACTGGCTGGGCTCAGCCGGTCGCCTTTTCAGCCAGCCGCTTTGGCCTCGCGGCGGCGGGCGGTGAGGATGTATTCGGTGTAGCCGTTGGGCTGCTCGCGCCCCTTGAAGATGAGGTCGCTCGCCGCCCTGAAGGCCGTGCCGTCGAAGGCGGGCGCCATCGGCTTGTAGACGGGATCGCCGGCGTTCTGCTTGTCGACCACGACCGCCATGCGCTTGAGCGATTCCATCACCTGCGCCTCGGTGATGACGCCCTGGTGCAGCCAGTTGGCCAAGTGCTGGCTGGAAATGCGCAGGGTGGCACGGTCTTCCATCAGGCCGACGTCGTGGATGTCAGGCACCTTGGAGCAGCCGACGCCCTGGTCGATCCAGCGCACGACATAGCCCAGGATGCCCTGGCAGTTGTTGTCGATCTCCTGCTTGACGTCGTCGGGCGCCCAGTTCGACTTCGACACCGGGATGGTGAGGATGTCCTCGAGCTTTGCGCGCGGGCCGGCCTTGGCGAGCTCTTGCTGGCGCGCGGCGACGTGGACCTGGTGGTAGTGCAGCGCGTGCAGCGTCGCGGCGGTCGGCGAGGGCACCCAGGCGGTGGTGGCACCGGCCTGCGGATGGGCGAGCTTCTGCGCCAGCATGTCCGCCATCTTGTCCGGCGCGGCCCACATGCCCTTGCCGATCTGGGCATGGCCGGGCAGGCCACAGATCAGGCCCATGTCGACATTCCAGTCCTCATAGGCCTTGATCCAGGCCTGCGCCTTCATCTCGTTCTTGCGGATCATCGGACCCGCCTCCATCGAGGTGTGGATCTCGTCGCCGGTGCGGTCGAGGAAGCCGGTGTTGATGAACATGATGCGCTTGGAGGCGCGCTGGATGCAGGCCTTGAGGTTGACGGTGGTGCGCCGCTCCTCGTCCATGATGCCGACCTTGAGCGTGTTCTCGGGCAGCGACAGCATCTTTTCGACGCGATCGAAGATCTCGCAGGTCAGCGACACCTCGTCGGGGCCGTGCATCTTCGGCTTGACGATATAGGCAGATCCGGTGCGGCTGTTCTTGACGTTGGAGTTGCCTTTCAAGTCATGCACGGCAAGAAGTCCGGAGACGGCGGCGTCGAGCAGGCCTTCCGGAATCTCCTCGCCCTTGTCGTCCAGCACCGCGTCGGTGAACATGTGGTGACCGCAATTGCGCATCAGCAGCAGGCTGCGGCCGTGCAATTTCACTTCGCCCTTGCCGTCAGGCGTCTTGTAGCTGCGGTCGGCATTGAGCGAGCGCGTCAGCGTCTTGCCGCCCTTCTCGAAATCGGCCGACAGCGTGCCGTTCATCAGGCCGAGCGTGTTGCGATAGACCAGCACCTTGTCCTCGGCATCGACGGCCGCGACCGAGTCTTCCATGTCGAGAATCGTGGAGACCGCGGACTCCATGACCATGTCCGCGACGCCGGCCGGATCGTCCTTGCCAATCGCGCTGCTGCGGTCGATCTTCACCTCGACATGCAGGCCGTTGTTGGCGAGCAGCACCGCGCTCGGTGCGGCCGCATGGCCCTGGAAGCCTGCGAATTGCGCGGCGTTCTTCAGCGCGGTGGCATTGCCGCTCTTCAGCTTCACCGCGAGCTGGCCCGCGACCACGCTATAGGCGGTGACGTCGGTGTGACTGCCGGTCGCCAGCGGCACCGCGGCATCGAGGAACGCTTTCGCTTTTGCGATGACCTTGTCGCCGCGTGCCTTGTTGTAGCCCTTGCCGCTCTCGGACGGATCGTGCGGGATCGCGTCGGTGCCGTAGAAGGCGTCATAGAGCGAGCCCCAGCGCGCATTCGCCGCATTCAGCGCGTAGCGTGCGTTGGTCAGGGGCACGACGAGCTGAGGGCCGCAGATCGTGCCGATCTCCTCGTCCACATTGGCGGTCTCGACCGTCTGCGTCGCCGGCTCCGGGACCAGATAGCCGATCTCCTTCAGGAAGGCGGTATAGGCGTTGAGGTCGAACGCCTTGCCCTTGTTGGCGCGGTGCCAGTCGTCGATCTTGGCCTGCAGCGTGTCGCGCTCCGCCAGCAGCGCGCGGTTCTTCGGGCCCAGCTCCTTGATGATGGCGGCGAGCCCGGCCCAGAACGCATCCGGCGCGATTCCCGTCTTCGGGGCCGCTTCCTTGGCGATGAAATCGAACAGGACGGGAGCGATCTTCAATCCGTGGGCGTCGACGCGTTTCATGATGGGCTTTCTCGTTGGAAATGGCTGTTTTTGGCTGCTTTTGATCCGACAGCAGCAAAATGCGCTCCAAGGAGCGGCTTTCAGGGCCCTATTAGCCCCAAAATCGGGGCCGTGAGAAGGCCCCCAAAAGTTGTCAAAATGTCAAGGCGGGGTGGGCGGCCGACGCACGGTGTCATTCCCCGCGAAGGCGGGGAATCCAGTACGCCGCGGCCTCTCGGCTGAATCACTGCTCTCGGTGGAATACTGGGTCGCCCGGTCAAGCCGGGCGACGACAGCGGGGCAGCAGCCCGGCTTCAAATATTCGCGGCGAGGTCCACGAGTTCGTCGAACAGCACGCCGGTCGTCTTGAGCATCTGTTCGATCTCGTCCGCCGCCTCGGCGACCGTCCGCGTCGAGGTATCGATCACGAGCTCAGCGGCTTGCGGCGTCTCGTAGTCGTTGAGAATGCCGGTGAACGACGCGAGCGTGCCGGCGCGGGCCTTCTTGTAGTGGCCCTTGGGGTCGCGCTCCTCGCAGATTCCCGCCGGCGTCGCGACGTGGATCTCGCGGAACGAAGTGTCGGCGATGCGGCGCGCGGTGGCGCGGTCCTCGCGGGCGGGCGAGACGGCGGCGACAATCGCGATGTGGCCGTTGCGGGCGAGATGCGTCGCGACTTCGGCGAGACGCCGGATGTTCTCGCTGCGATCAGCGGCCGAGAAGCCGAGATCGCTGTTGAGCCCGGCACGCAGCGTGTCGCCGTCGAGCAGGATCGGCGAGCCGCCATTGCTGAACAGCCGCCGCTCCAACGCTTTTGCGAGCGTCGACTTGCCGGAGGCGGGGAGGCCGGTGAGCCAGATCACGGCGCCGTTGTGACGATAGCGCGCGGAGCGTTCGTCGGGCCGCAGCGCCGATTCCACCGGCACGATGTCGACGGGCAGGGCGCGCTGGCCGGCATCGACCGACAGCACGAGACCGCCGCCGGCGATGCGCCCGGACACTTCGATCACGAGACGGCCGGTGCGCGGATTTTCCGTGTAGGGGTCGGTGGCAATCGGATTCGAAAGGGAGATGTCGATCTCGCCGACATGGTTGCGGCCGATCGCCTTGTTCTCGACGCTCGACAGTTCGCCCGGATCGACCGCCTTCTCGATCGCGACGACGGTGGCGCGGCTTTCCTTCGGTCCGCAGCGAACCAGGAGCTGGTCGCCCTTGGCCAGCGGCTTGTCGTGCAGCCAGAAGATCCGCGCGCGCAGCCGCCGCGTCTCGCGCGGCGCGCTATTGGTATGCGCGATGATGTCGCCGCGCTCGAGGAACAGCTCGCGGTCGAGCGTGATGCCGACCGAGCGGCCCGCACCCTGTCGGCCCGCGACCGGCGTCACCGGCCAGCTCTCGACCGTCTTGATCCTGGCGATCTTGCCGGCGGGCATGATCACGATTTCGTCGCCGGCAACCAGGCTGCCGGATTCGATCCGGCCCGCGACGATGCGGCGGTCGTCGAACTTGTAGATCGCCTGCACCGGCAGGCGCAGCGCCAAGGCTTCCAGCGGCCGCGCCGGCTCGAGCCTGTCGAGCGCTTCGACCACGGTGGGACCCTTGTACCAGCCAATGCGGTCGGTGCGCTCGGCGACGCCGTCACCGTCGCGGGCGGAAATCGGGATCACGGCCGTGGGCTTCACGCCAAGGCTCTGCAGATGCGCCGAGATCTCGTCGCTGATCGCCTTGAAGCGCTCGGCGGCGAAGTCGACGCGGTCCATCTTGTTGACGACGATCGCGACCTGCTTCACGCCGAGCAGATGCAGGAGATAGCCGTGCCGCCTCGTCTGGTCGCGCACGCCTTCAAGCGCGTCGATGATCAGCACCGCGCCGTCGGCCTGCGAGGCGCCGGTGATCATGTTGCGCAGGAATTCCGCGTGGCCGGGTGCGTCGATCAGCACGATGTCGCGCGAATTGGTGCGGAAGCGGATCTGCGTGGTGTCGATGGTGATGCCCTGGTCGCGCTCGGTCTGGAGTGCGTCGAGCAGGAACGACCATTCGAACGGCATACCGCGCCGCGCGCTGACGGCCTTGAGCATGTCGAGCTTGCCGTCGGGCAGGCTGCCGGTCTCGTGCAGCAGGCGGCCGACCAGCGTCGACTTGCCATGGTCGACATGGCCGACGATGACGATGCGGACCTGCGGACGCGTGGTGCCGTTCGGTGTGGCGGGCGATGCGGGGGTGACGATCATGTTCATACGACGCTCGCGTCCTTGATCAGAGATAGCCGGCGACGCGCAGGCGCTCGAAAGCGTCCTCGGTCTCGTGGTCGAGCGCGCGGCCGGAACGTTCCGGCACCTTGGTCTGCTCGAGCTCGATCAGGATCTCGTCGATAGTCGACGCGTTTGAGGCGACCGGGTTGGTGATGTCCTGATCACCCAGCGAGCGATAGCGCTTGCCGTTTTGCGACAGATACAGCGGGATGATCGGGATGTTCTCGCGCTTGGTGTAGGCCCAGATATCTGACTCGGTCCAATGCAGGATCGGATGAATGCGCAAATGCGCGCCTTGCGGCGGCGAGGCGTTGAAGTGATCCCAGAATTCCGGCGGCTGGTCACGCACGTCCCAATTGCCTTCGAGCCCACGCGGCGAGAACACGCGCTCCTTGGCGCGCGTCGCCTCCTCGTCGCGGCGAATGCCGGCGATCAGACCGTCGAAACCGTATTTGGCGAGTGCCATCTTGAGGCCCTCGGTCTTGCGCGCGGCGGAACGGGCGGCGGGCGGCAGCGTTGGGTCGACGGCATCAATCGGCGGGCAGGGCTCGACGCGCAGATCGAGATCCCATTCCTTGCCGTAGTGATCGCGGAAGCGATACATCTCCGGAAATTTCTTGCCGGTGTCGACATGGAGGGCCGGGAACGGCAGGCGGCCGAAGAACGCCTTGCGCGCCAGCCAGATCATGACGTTGGAGTCCTTGCCGAGCGACCACAGCAGGGCGATCTTCTTGAGGCGGCCGAAGGCTTCGCGGAAGATGTAGATGCTCTGGGCCTCGAGCTGGTCGAGATGGTCCATGCTCGGGGCAAGGTCAGCAGAAAATTCTTGCGTGTGCGCGCGCTCGGCCGCGGCCGGGCTGCTCAGCCCGCCAGCAGGGGAATTGTCCTTGAGAAGATGCATCTCTGCCACTTTGCGTTTGGAGGCGAAAATTCTATAGTTGCGGTGCAAGATAGAAGAAAAAATTTTCTCTTTGCGCGCTCGAAACGACACATATATAGAAAATAATTCCAGTCAACCCCGGATGTGGGGGAAGCGAGTATCGTATGCGGTTCTTGCCCGTGTTCCTCGATCTCAAGGCCGGTCCGGTGGTCCTCATCGGTGCGGGTGAGCTTTTGCGCGCCAAGCTGCGCGTGCTCACTGCGGCCGGTGCGCGCATTCGCGTGCATGCGATCGACGGCAATCACGACCTGGGTCTGAGCTCCGAGGACGCCGCGCGTATCGACATTGCGGCGGCCGATCCGCTGACCGCCGATCTCTCGGGAATCATCGCGGTCGTTTGCGCCGGCGCAGGCGATGTCGGCGTGGCGATGTCGGTTCGCGCCAAGGCGCTCGGCCTGCCCGTCAATGTCATGGACGATCTCGAGCATTCCAGCTTCATCTTCCCGGCGATCGTCGATCGCGGCGATGTCGTGGTCGCTATCGGCACTGGCGGCACGTCGCCGGTGGTGGCGCGGCGCGTGCGCGAGAAGATCGAGGCGCTGCTGCCGGCGCGGATCGGCGAATTGGCCGAGTTCATCGGCGGCTTCCGCAAATCCATCAACGAACGTATTGCCGAGTTTCCGCTGCGCCGCCGCTTCTGGGAGCGCGTCATCGACGGCCCGATCGGCGCCGCCGTTCTGGCCGGCCGCAAAGGCGAGGCGGACGCGGCGCTCAAGGCGATTTCCGATCCATCCGCGTTCGCACGGGCCGACAAGCCGGAAGGCTCGGTCGCGCTGGTCGGCGCCGGTCCGGGTGATCCGGATTTGCTCACCATCAAGGCGCTGCGCGCGCTCCAGGATGCCGACATCGTCTTCCATGACGAGCTGGTCTCGCCTGAAATTCTCGACCGCATCCGCCGTGACACCACGCGCGTGCCGGTCGGCCGCCGCGTCGGCAAGCCCGGCATCGGCCAGGACGCCATCAACAAGCGCATGATCGAGGCCGCCCAATCCGGCCAGCGTGTGGTGCGGCTGAAGGGCGGCGATCCCTTCGTGTTCGGCCGCGGCGGCGAAGAAGTCGAAGCGTTGCGTGCCGCCGGCGTTGCCTATTCGATCATTCCCGGCATTACCGCAGGCCTCGGCGGTGCCGCCGATTTCGAGGTGCCGCTCACCTATCGGAACGAAGCGACCCGCATCACCTTCCTCACCGCGCACAAGGCGCGCGACGCGGAAGTCGTGGACTGGTCGACACTGACCGACGCCAGGATGACCGTCGTGGTCTACATGGGCATGACGGCTGCGCCGGCGATACGGGCCGGCCTCTTGGCCGCCGGTCGTTCGCCGGAGACGCCGGTCGGCGTGTTCGCCCGCGTCACGCGGCCCGATGCGCAAGGCGCGATCGGCACGCTGCGCGACCTGCCTGAGCTGGTCCGCCGGACCAACGGCGGTCCCGCCATTCTCATCATCGGCGATGTGGTCCGGCATGCCGGTTCGCTTCGTCGCCAAACCCCAAAACAAATCATCTCTGACCTATTGGATGCAGCCGAATGACCTCCCCGCTTGAACAGAAGAAGATCAAGATCGCCGGCCCCTCGGTCGTGACCGCCAACCGCACCTGGGACGGCATCGTGGTTTACCGCACCGCCGCCAAGAGCTGGTCCGCGGACTTGTCGGAAGCCGCGATCGTGCGCAACTCCGACGAGGCGAAAGCGTTGCTTGCCGAGTCCGTCGCCGATGACGTCGGCGCAATCGGTCCCTATATCGCCCCTGTACAGGTCGGTGCCGACGGCAAGGTCGAACCCGGCAATCTGCGCGAACAGATCCGCCGCACCGGCGTGACCATCGGACAGCCGGTCCAGGTTTAAGGCATTCTCTCATGTACGCTTACGACGAAATCGACCGTACGCTCGTCAACGAGCGCGTCTCGGAATTCCGCGACCAAGTGAAGCGCCGCCTGTCCGGCGAGCTCACCGAGGACGAGTTCAAGATTTTGCGGCTGCAGAACGGCGTCTATCTGCAACTGCACGCCTATATGTTCCGCGTCGCTATCCCCTACGGGACACTGGCGTCGAACCAGCTGCGGGCGCTCGCCCACGTCGCGCGCAAATACGACCGCGGCTACGGCCATTTCACGACGCGGCAGAACATCCAGTTCAACTGGATCAAGCTCGCCGAATTGCCGGATGCGCTGGCCGATCTCGCCGAGGTCGGCATCCATGCGATGCAGACCTCCGGCAACAACATGCGCAACGTCACATCGGACCAGTGGGCAGGCGTCGCGCCCGGCGAGATCGAGGATCCCCGCATCTGGTCGGAGCTGATCCGCCAGCACACCACGCTGCACCCGGAATTCTCGTTCCTGCCGCGCAAGTTCAAGATCGCGATCACCGCGTCGGACCATGATCGCGCCGCGATCAAGATCCACGATATCGGCCTGCGCCTGATCAAGAACGAGAATGGAGAGACGGGCTTCGAGGTGCTGGTCGGCGGCGGACTCGGCCGCACGCCCTTCATCGGCAAGACCATCAAGCATTTCGTGCACGGCCGCGACATCCTCAGCTATATCGAGGCAATTCTGCGGGTGTACAATCAGTACGGCCGCCGCGACAACATCTACAAGGCGCGCATCAAGATCCTCGTGCACGAGCTCGGCATCGAGAAGTTCTCGCGCGAGGTCGAGGAGGAGTGGCAGCACATCCGCAACTCCTCGCTCCAGATCGACGACGAAGTGGTCGAGGACATCCGCTCGCGCTTCACTTATCCCGCCTACGAGAAGCTGCCGCACATGCCGGACGAGCTGCGCCAGGCCGCGGCCGATCCGGATTTCGAGGCATGGCGCAAGAACTCGGTCGCTCCGCACAAGGTCCAGGGCTATTCCATCGTCACGATCTCGCTGAAGCCGATCGGCGCGCCTCCGGGCGATGCCACCGCCGAGCAGATGGATGCGCTCGCCGATCTCGCCGACAGATATTCGTTCGGTGAGATCCGTGTCGGCCACGAGCAGAACCTCGCTTTGCCGCATGTCGCCAAGCGCGACCTGCCGGCGCTGTGGAAGGCGCTCGACAAGCTCGGGCTGGCGACGCCGAACGTCAATCTGATCACCGACATCATCGCCTGCCCGGGTCTCGACTATTGCTCGCTGGCCAATGCGCGCTCGATCCCGATCGCGCAGGAATTGACGCGGCGCTTCGCCAATCACGAACTGGCCAATCTGATCGGCCGTCTCCACATCAACATCTCCGGCTGCATCAACGCCTGCGGCCATCACCATGTCGGCCATATCGGCATTCTCGGCGTTGAGAAGAACGGCGAGGAAGTCTACCAGATCACCATCGGCGGACGCGCCGACGAGAGTGCCGCGCTCGGCAATCTGATCGGCCCCGGCGTCAAGTTCGACGAGGTCGCCGATGTCGTAGAGGATATCGTGGAAGCTTATCTGGCGCTGCGCGAGCGGCCCGAAGAGCTGTTCATGGACACCGTGAAGCGCCTCGGCGTCGAACCCTTCAAGGAGCGCGTTTATGCCACTCGTTAACGGCGGAAAGATCGCCGACGACAGCTTCGTCAAGCTCGCCGTCGACACGCCGCTGCCCGAGGGCGGCGACATCCTGGTGCCGGCGGAGCGCTTCGTCGGCGACGCGGATGCGTTGCTCAAGAGGACCGGCAAAATCGGTGTGATCTGGCCGAACAATCGCGACATCGCCGAGCTGGTGCCCTATCTCGGCAAGCTCGCCGTCGTCGCGCTGGTGTTCCCGACCTTCCGCGACGGACGCGCCTACAGCCAGGCGCGGCTGCTGCGCGAGCGTTACAATTATCGCGGCGAATTGCGTGCGACGGGCCAGATCCTGCGGGACCAGTTCGTGTTCATGCTGCGTGCGGGCTTCGATTCTTTCGACGTCAGGAAGCAGGCCGACGCGGAAGCCTTCATGCAGACCGCGAAGCGCTACTCGGTCTTTTACCAGCCCACCGGTGACGGCCGCATCACGGCGCTGCACCGGCGCATGCAACTGCGTCATTCCGAGGGGGTCGGCACGTGAACGCAGTCGCGTCTCCAGTTTCGTCAATCTCCGCCTCTGCGCTGCCTTCGGCGGAGGAGCTCGATCGCGCCTTGCGCGATGCCTCGCCCGCCGAAATCATCGCCGCTGCGCTGAAGACGGTCGGGCGCGACAAGCTTGCGCTGGTGTCGTCCTTCGGAACGGAATCGGCGACGCTGCTGAAGGTCATGGCCGACGTCGATCCGGCGATCCCCGTGATCTTCCTCGACACCGGCTGGCTGTTCGAGGAGACGCTGGCCTATCGCGACACGCTGATCGCGACGCTGGGCCTGAAGGACGTCCGCTCGGTCAAACCTGCCGAGGAGACGCTGTCGCGCGAAGATCCCGATCGCGACCTCTGGTTCTCCGATCCCGACGCCTGCTGCCGTATTCGCAAGGTCGAGCCGCTGGCGCGGGCGCTGACATCGTTCGATGCATGGCTCAACGGTCGCAAGCGCTTCCAGGGCAACTCGCGCGCCGACATCCCGGTGGTCGAGGACGATGGTGCGCGGTTGAAGTTCAATCCCTTTGCCAATGTTTCGCGCGAGGAACTCGAAGCGATTTTCATCCGCGCCAAATTGCCGCGTCATCCGCTGGTTGCGTCCGGTTTCCTGTCGGTTGGGTGTATGCCTTGCACGAGCAGAACGACTGAGGGCGAGGATGAGCGTGCCGGTCGCTGGCGCGGTCGGGCCAAAACGGAATGCGGCATCCACACGATGAAGACTTCGTAGCAAAGTTACGCTGCCCGGCTACGAACAAGAAAATCCGGTTCCGTTGACTTAAGCGCGTTTCGCCCCGAGTTATGCCTGCCATCGATGACGCCGACGTCATTGATGTGAATGGAGATGGACATGATGCGCCGTATCGTTCCGCTCGCGGCAGGACTGCTCGTGACAGGCTTGTTGGCAAGCTCGGCTCTCGCCGCTGACATCAATCTGCTGAACGTATCGTACGATCCGACGCGTGAGCTCTATGTCGAGTTCAACAAGGCGTTCGCGAGTGCCTATCAGAAGGAAACCGGCAAGAGCGTCGAGATCAAGCAGTCGCATGGCGGCAGCGGTTCGCAGGCGCGCGCCGTGATCGACGGATTGCAGGCCGACGTGGTGACGCTTGCGCTCGCCTACGACATCGACGCCATCGCAGGCAAAGGCCTCACGACGGCTGACTGGCAGAAGCGGTTGCCGCAAAATTCCTCGCCCTATACCTCGACCATCGTGTTCCTGGTCCGCAAGGGCAATCCCAAGGGCATCAAGGACTGGGACGATCTGCTCAAGCCGGGCGTCGCCGTGATCACGCCGAACCCGAAGACATCAGGCGGCGCGCGCTGGAATTATCTGGCGGCCTGGGGCTTTGCGCAGAAGAAATACGGCTCGGCGGACAAAGCCAAGGATTTCATCGGAAAGCTCTATCAGCAGGTGCCGGTGCTCGACACCGGGGCGCGCGGCGCGACCGTGACCTTCGTCGAGCGCGGCGTTGGCGACGTGTTGCTCGCCTGGGAGAACGAGGCGTACCTCGCGCTGAAGGAATTCGGTCCGGAGAAATTCGAGATCGTGGCGCCGCCGCTCTCGATCCTGGCGGAACCGCCGGTCACGATCGTCGACAAGGTTGCCGATAAAAAAGGCACCCGTAGCGTCGCCGACGCCTACCTGCAATATTGGTATACCAAGGAAGGTCAGGAAATCGCGGCGCGTAATTTCTATCGTCCGCGCGATCCCGAGATCGCCAAAAAACACGAAAACTCCTTCGCAAAGGTCGAGCTGTTCACGATCGACGAACTTTTCGGCGGCTGGACCAAGGCGCAGAGGGAACATTTTGCCGACGGCGGCGTCTTCGATCAGATCTACAAGAACTGATCGGGCGCTGTCGGCGGGGCTTAAACAGGGGGCCTGGTGAGCGCAATCGCAGCACGACGCCGGACATTGCCGGGCTTCGGTCTCACGATGGGGCTGACGCTGTCATGGCTGTCGATCATCATCCTGCTTCCGCTCGCCGGCCTGTTCGTGAAATCGCTCGAGCTGAGCCCGGAGCAGTTCTGGAACATCCTCTCCAGCCGCCGCACCCTGAATGCCTTGCGCGTGTCCTTTGGACTCGCCTTCGCGGCCGCCTGCGTCAATCTTGTGATGGGCAGCATCATCGTCTGGGCGCTGGTGCGCTACCGCTTCCCGGGAAGGCGGCTGTTCGATGCCATCGTCGACGTGCCCTTTGCGCTGCCGACCGCGGTCGCCGGCGTCGCGCTGACTGCGTTGTTCGCCGAAAAGGGCTGGCTCGGCGCGCCACTTGCGGCGGCCGGCATCAAGGTGGCGTTCACGCCCGTCGGCATCTTCGTCGCCATGATCTTCATCGGCATCCCCTTCGTGGTGCGCACCGTGCAGCCGGTGCTCCAGGATCTCGATCCCGAGATCGAGGAGGCCGCGGGCAGCCTCGGCGCGAGCCGCTGGCAGACCATCATTCGCGTGATCCTGCCCTCGCTCGGGCCGGCGCTGCTCACGGGGCTGGCGCTCGCTTTCGCGCGCGCGGTCGGCGAATACGGTTCGGTGATCTTCATCGCCGGCAATCTGCCGAACGTCTCCGAGATCGCGCCGCTGCTGATCGTGATCCGGTTGTCCGAATTCCGCTATGCCGATGCGACCGCCATCGCGGTGGTCATGCTGGTCGTGTCCTTCGTCATTATCTTCGCCGTCAATCGGCTCCAGCGCTGGGCGCAGAGCCGGATTCCGGTGCGGTGAGGACGGGACCATGACGATGCAGATCGCAGATTCCGTCCCACTCTCGGCCCCCGACGCCAAGGCACGCGCGCATGCGGCGGCCGCGCGGAACAACCTGCGCACCGAACCGCGCGCGGTCCGCATCGTCATCATCGCGCTGGCGATGACCTTTCTCTCAGTCTTCGTCGTGCTGCCACTGGTCGTGGTGTTCGCGCAGGCGTTCTCGAAGGGAATATTCGCTTATTTCGCCGCGCTGGCCGATCCGGAGGCGCTGTCCGCGATCAAGTTGACGCTGTTGGTGGCGGCAATTTCCGTCGGCCTCAATCTCGTCTTCGGCCTGGTCGCGGCCTGGGCGATTGCAAAGTTCGAATTCTCGGGCAAGACCTTCCTGATCACGCTGATCGATTTGCCGTTCTCGGTCAGCCCCGTCATCTCGGGCCTCGTCTTCGTGCTGCTGTTCGGCGCACAGGGCTATTTCGGCGGCTGGCTGCGCGATCATGACATCCAGATCCTGTTCGCGGTGCCCGGCATCGCGCTTGCGACCACCTTCGTGACCTTCCCCTTCGTGGCGCGTGCGTTGATCCCGCTGATGCAGGAGCAGGGCACGCAGGAGGAGGAGGCCGCAATCTCGCTCGGCGCCTCGGGCCTGCAGACCTTCTTCCGCGTCACGCTGCCCAACATCAAATGGGGCGTGCTCTACGGCGTCCTGCTCTGCAACGCGCGGGCGATGGGCGAGTTCGGCGCGGTCTCCGTCGTCTCCGGCCATATTCGCGGCGAGACCAACACGATGCCGCTGCTGGTCGAGATTCTCTACAACGAATACCAGTTCGTCGCGGCGTTCGCGATCGCCTCGCTGCTGGCGATGCTGGCGCTGATCACGCTGATCGCCAAGACCGTTCTGGAAAATCATCTCGACGAAGGACACGACGCAAGTGAGCATTGAAGTCAGGAATCTCGTCAAGAAGTTCGGCAGCTTCGCAGCCCTCGACGGCGTCGACCTCAAGGTCAATGACGGCGAGCTGCTGGCGCTGCTCGGTCCATCTGGCTCGGGTAAAACAACGCTGCTGCGGATCATCGCCGGTCTCGACTGGCCGGATTCCGGTGAGGTGTCTTTCAACGGCGAGGACGCGCTGGCGCAGGGCGCGCGCGAGCGGCACGTCGGATTCGTATTCCAGCACTACGCGCTGTTCCGCCACATGACGGTGTTCGAGAACGTCGCCTTCGGGCTGCGCGTGCAGCCGCGCGCGATCCGCAAGGACGAAGCGACCATCCGTGCGCGGGTCAAGGAGCTGCTCGATCTCGTGCAGCTCGACTGGCTCGCCGACCGTTATCCGAGCCAGCTGTCCGGCGGTCAGCGCCAGCGTATCGCGCTGGCGCGCGCGCTCGCGATCGAGCCGCGCATCCTGCTGCTCGACGAGCCCTTCGGCGCGCTCGATGCCAAGGTGCGCAAGGAGCTGCGCAAATGGCTGCGCTCGCTGCACCACGAGATCAACGTCACCTCGATCTTCGTCACCCATGACCAGGAGGAGGCGCTCGAAGTCGCCAACCGCGTGGTGGTGATGGACAAGGGCAGGATCGAGCAGATCGGCTCGCCCGACGACGTCTATGAGAGCCCGGCGACCGCCTTCGTGCACAGCTTCATTGGCGAATCCATCGAGCTTCCGGTCCTGATCGCGGACGGTCTCATCACGCTCGGCGACCGGCCGCTGCGGCTCGCGGCAGATGGCCTTGCGCCTGGCGCGTCAAGACTGTTCGTGCGGCGACACGACATGCTGGTTGGCCCATCCGGCAGCGGTGCCTTCGAGGGCGCCGTGCAGCATGTCCGGAATTTCGGCCCCGTGCAGCGGGCCGAGGTGGCCCTATCAGGCGGAAGGACCATCGAGATCGACGCTCCCCGCGACAGGGAACTGCGCGCCGGCGATGCGATCGGCCTGGAGCCCCGCCGCTACCGGATCTTTGCGGGCACCTGAGCTGGCTAAACGGGTCAATTTTTCCTCAATATTCACCTTTCAGCCACGGTTGGTATGCAACAACGGCGCCTGATTTGGGGGCTCCTGTTCATGCGCGCCGCGGCCGCGATATCAATCCTTTTGCTGCTCGCCGGCTGCGCCGGCAACGAGGCACCGGTCCAGCAGCCTTCGATGTATGCCGATATGTCCGTTCCGGGCTCCAAACTCGATGCGCAGGCGGCAGCGATCATGATCTCGCAATACCGCCAGAACAACGGGCTCGGCACCGTGGTGATCGATCCTGCCCTGATGAGTCTCGCCGAATCCCAGTCCCAGGCCATGGCTGCGGCCAACAAGATGGATCATGACGTCCGCGCGCCGCTGGCCAAGCGCCTCAGCGCCGGCGGCTATCCGGCGACCGTTGCGGTCGAGAACGTCTCGGCCGGCTATCATACGCTGGCGGAAGCGTTTTCCGGCTGGCGCGACTCGCCCCCACACCGCGCCAACATGCTCAAGAGCGGTGTCACAAAATTGGGCATCGCGGCGGGCTATGCTCCCGGCACCAAATACAAGGTGTTCTGGACCATGATCCTGGCCTCGACGGACGCCCGATAAGCCAGACTTGATCCCGGGATGCATTGACGCCGCGGCAGACTGTCGCCACGGTCGCTCGCCATCTGCTATTGTTCCCGCATGTCCGATCATCATAGCCCAGAAGTCGCAACTATCCCGGCAAACGCGCAACGTGTCCTGGTCCTCCAGGGCGGCGGCGCGCTCGGCTCCTATCAGGCCGGCGCCTATCAGTCGCTCTGCCACGCCGGCTTCGAGCCGGACTGGGTCGCCGGCATCTCGATCGGCGCGGTCAACGCCGCGATTGTCGCCGGCAACGAAGGGCAGACGCGCGTCAAGCGGCTCAAGGAATTCTGGGAAATGGTCTCCGCGCCGGTGCCGTGGAAGCCGATCGGCAAGAGCGATCACAGCCGAGAGCTGTTCAACTCGACCAGCGCCGCATTGATCGCGACCTTCGGCGTGCCCGGCTTCTTCGTCCCGCGCATGCCGCCCGCGCCGATGTGGCCGCCGGGCCATCCCGAGGCGGAAAGCTATTACGACACGGCACCGCTGAAGAAGACGCTGGAGCGTCTGGTGGATTTCGACCGCATCAACGATCTGAAGACGCGGCTCTCGGTCGGTGCGGTCGGCGTCACCTCCGGCAATTTCAAATATTTCGACAATTTCGAGTTCAGGAAGCTCGGCAAGAAAATCGGCCCCGAGCACATCATGGCCTCCGGCGCGCTGCCGCCCGGCTTTCCGTCCGTCGTGATCGACGGCGAGCATTATTGGGACGGCGGTATCGCCTCCAACACGCCGCTCGACTACGTGCTCGATGCCGAGGTCGATCGCGATCTCCTGATCTTCCAGGTCGACCTGTTCAGCGCCCGCGGCGACCTGCCGACCTCGCTGCTCGAAGCCAGCGAGCGCGAGAAGGATATCCGCTTCTCCAGCCGCACGCGGATGAACACGGACAAGAACAAGCAGGTGCACAACGCCCGCAGGGCCGTGCGCGACCTGATTTCCAAATTGCCCGATTATCTCAAGAATGACCCTTCCGTGGAATTCCTTGCCAAGGTATCGCGCGAAAGCACCGTTACTGTCGTGCACCTGATCTATCGCAGCAAGAATTACGAATCCTCGTCCAAGGACTACGATTTTTCGCATGTCGCCATGGTCGAGCATTGGGAAGCCGGCGTGCGTGACGTGCATCTGTCGATGCGCCACAAGGATTGGCTCGAGCGGCCGCAATCGGGCGAGACCATGGTGACCTACGATCTCACGGGGGACGTCACTGCGCCCCCGCCAAAAAGGAGCGAGTAATATGGGTAGTCTGTCAGGCAAGAACGCCGTCGTGACGGGGTCGACCAGCGGCATCGGGCTTGCCTATGCGCGCGCCTTCGCCGCCGCCGGCGCCAATGTCGTCATCAACGGGTTCGGCTCGCCGGAGGACATCGAGAAGGAGCGCGCCAAGATCGAGTCTGATTTCGGCGTGAAGGCGGTCTATTCGCCCGCCGACATGACCAAGCCGGCCGAGATCGCCGGGATGATCGCGCTCGGCGAGAAGAGCTTTGGTTCGGTCGACATCCTCGTCAACAACGCCGGCATCCAGTTCGTCTCGCCGATCGAGGAATTCCCGCCGGAGAAGTGGGACCAGATCATCGCGATCAACCTGTCCTCGGCCTTCCATGCCATTCGCGCCGCCGTCCCCGGCATGAAGAAGAAGGGCTGGGGCCGCATCATCAATACTGCTTCCGCGCACTCGCTGGTCGCCTCGCCCTTCAAGTCGGCCTATGTGTCGGCCAAGCACGGCATCGCCGGTCTCACCAAGACCGTGGCGCTGGAGGTTGCGACCAGCAAGATCACCTGCAACTGCATCAGCCCGGGCTACGTCTGGACGCCGCTGGTGGAGAAGCAGATCCCCGACACCATGAAGGCCCGCAACCTCACGCGCGAGCAGGTCATCAACGACGTGCTGCTCGACGCGCAGCCGACCAAGGAGTTCGTCACCTCCGAGCAGGTCGCAGCCCTTGCGCTGTTCCTGTGCGGCGACGATGCCGCGCAGATCACCGGCACCAACCTGTCGATCGACGGCGGCTGGACCGCGGAGTAGACAGCGCTCTTCGTCATGCCCCGGCTTGACCGGGGCATCCAGTACGCCGCGGCGTCTCGGTACAACCACAGCCGTCTCGGCGTGCTGGATCGCCCGGTCAAGCCGGGCGATGACAGCGAGAGTGGTGCGGCCGTTCTCCGTTCAGTGCGTCCAGGCCAGCGCCGTCTCGAACGCCGAGGACAGGTGCAACTCCGCGAACATGATCTTGCCGGCGACCACGAACAGCACGCAGGCAAGTGTCAGGCGCAGCACCGTCTCGGGCACGCGCGTCGCGCTGAAGCTGCCGACGACGATGCCGGGCAGCGAGCCCAACAGCAGCACGCCCATCAGCGCCCAATCCACGTCGCCAAGCGCCCAGTGCCCCATGCCGGCGATCAGCGTCAGCGGCACCGCATGGGCGATGTCGGAGCCGACGATGGTCGCCACCGGCAGGCGCGGATAGAGCAGCAGCAGAACGGTGACGCCGACCGCGCCCGCGCCGACCGATGAAATCGAGACCAGCACGCCGAGCACGATTCCGGTGACGACCGTCGCAATCGCGGTGGTGCGGTCATCGACCTGCTCCAGACGCCGGCGATAGCGCTCCATGATCGATCTGCGGAAAATCAGCGAGGTCGCAGTCAGCAGCAGTGCGAAGCAGAGCACGAGGTTGACGAGATTGCGCTCGGAATCGCTCTTGAGGTCGAGCTTCCACAGCACCAGCAGCGTCAGCGCGCTCGCCGGAAGGCTGCCGCAGGCGAGCCGCAGCACCGCTGGCCAGTGCACGCTGCGCGACCAGCCATGCACCACGCTGCCGCCGGTCTTGGTGGCGGCGGCATAGAGCAGGTCGGTGCCGACCGCGGTTGATGGATGAATCCCGAACAGCAGGATCAGCAGCGGCGTCATCAACGAACCGCCGCCGACGCCGGTCATCCCGACCAGCAGGCCGACGCCGAAACCGGAGGCGACGTAGAGTGGATCGATCATGTCCAGGGAATCTTAGGTTTATCTCGTCAGTTGGGCAATATGACGTAGAATAAACTTTCCCTGCGGTGCAACTACTTGGGGCAATAAGAAAAATCGTGCTGTCACTCTTAAACAGGCAGGAGTTTAGCCGCGTCTATCAGCGTGCCGCGAAACGGTTGTTCCCCAGCGGAAGCGCGAAGGAGCGGGACGCTGATCCTATTTCCCGAACGCCAGCACGTGCAGGCCGAGCCGCTGTCGCACGATCCAGAACAGCAGCACCGTCTCGAAACTGAGCGAGATGGAGGTCGCGGCCGCCGCGCCATGGCCGCCGAAGCGCGGCACCAGCGCGATGCAGAGCACCAGGTTCATCGCAAAGGCCAGCGCATAGGCCAGCGCGCAGATCTTCTGCTGGCCGAGCATGTTGAGCAGCCGTTCGACCGGACCGATCGCGGATCGGACCACGAGGCCGATCGCGGCGACGAACATGATGTCATAGCCGACCACGAATTGCGGCCCGAACAGCCAGAGCAGCGGCTTGCCGAGCGCGAGCAGCACGATGGTCGCCGCCAGCGACGGCCAGAACGTCCAGTTGATGGCATGCGCCACGTAAGCCGACAACCGCGCCTTGTCGCCGCTTGCGTTGTACTCGGCAAAACGATGCGCTGTTGTCGCCGACATCGCGTAGTGGATGAAGGAGACCAGCGCCAGCGTCTTCACCACGGCGAAATAGACGCCGACCTCGTCGGAGGGACGGAACTGCTGCAGCACCAGCACGTCGGTATAGGACAGCAGCAGGTAGAAGCTTTCGACCAGCAGGATCGGCAGCGAGACGGCGAGCCAGCCGCCGACGTCGTAGGCCTTGGAGCCCGGCTCGATGTGACCGGCGAGCTTGCGGTTCAGCACCACCATCTGCCCGGTCATCGCGATCCATACCGCGCCGGCGCTCGCGACCATCGCGGCGACCGCGCCGAGATGATAGCCGAGCAGGAAGGCGCAGGCCGTGATGCCGATGATCAGCGCCTGGCGGATGATGAATTGCGGCATCAGGCCGAGCTGCATCCAGTCATGCGAGCGCGCGATGCCGTCCTGGGTGTTGGCCACGACGAAAGCGGGCAGCGTCATGCAGCCGATATAGAGCGGCAGCTCTTCGGCCGGATCGCTCCAGGGCGACAGCAATTTGACGACACCGGCGAGGCCGAGCGACACCAGTGCGGAAACGGCGAAGGTCAGCCAGCGACTGCCCGAGAGAAAGCCGCGCAGCAGCGCATGCTCGCCACGGGCGCGGTATTCCGGAATGATCTTTTGGGCGGAGGCCGAGATGCCGAAGTCCATCATGCTGCCGAGCAGCAGCACCCAGGTCCAGACATAGACATAGACGCCGTAGTCCGACGTCCCCATCCAGCGCGCGAGCAGGACCTGCGAGAAATAGGCAAGGCCGGCGCTGATCACGCGGATGACGAAGATGGTGCCGGCCAGCCGCCGCGTCAGCGATGCCTCGCTCGACCCGCCCGTCAATTTGTCGCGCAGCCGCGCGATGAGGCCGGCAGGTCCGGTCGTTGCGGGTTCTGCATCCATCACGGCCAATTCGAAGGATCCCCAGGCGCGCACGCGCATGCTGCGGCAGGCCTCTGCGCTAGCCTTGGGGATTAGCAACCATTCGTTAAGATTCGGTTGGGTGGAGTGTGTTGCAACCCCAAACGTCGTCCTGGCGAAAGCCAGGACCCATACCGCGTGATCTATCGGGAGGGATCGGGTAGCCGTTCCATACTAGGAATCTTCGCCAAACTAATCCCTGGGGTAATGGGTCCTGGCGTTCGCCAGGACGACAACTATTCCAAATTGGTATTGAACTCGTACGACTTCTCCGGTCCGACCAGGGTGAACTTCAGCGCTGCGCCGTCGGGCTTGGCGCCCGGCGGCAGGCCATCGAGTTCGAAGGAAAATCGCTTCACGCCCGGTGGGCTGGGCTCGACCGGCGCCGGGATGGGCAACGCCCAATCGGGCGTCGGCCCTTCCACGTACAGATTGACGGTGCGCGCATCCGGCGCGACCACGTCGACCACCACATTCTTGGGCCCGTCACGCTTGACGTCGCGTATGGTGAGCGGGTTGGGATCGCCGATCGTGGCAGGCTTGGGCACGGTGTCGAGCGCTGCACGCAGATTGGCATCCTCGGTCGAGGCGACGCTGTTGAAGCCAAGCTCGGCGCGGGCCTCGACGGGAATGCAAAGCTTTTCGCACACCGCATAATTGATCTCGGCGCGCAACGTCACCGGCTTGTCGGCCGCCTTGGCGATGATCCGCAGGGGCAGCACGATCTGGTCGTGATAGCCGATCGAATGGCCGCCCGCGCCGTCGTCGAATTTCTGCGGGGCCGGCCACATCACCGTCACCGCTTCGACGTTGTCGGATTTCGAGAAATCGAACCGCGGCGGAACGCCGGAATCGCCCGGCATGCGCCAATAGGTTTTCCAGCCGGGCTGGATTTGGAAGGCGATACCGCCGAGCAGGACGGCGCCGCTGCGCGATCCTGCCAGCAACCGCACCGCGGAATGTCCATCCCGCTGCCACGGCGATGCATCGTCGGCATGGGCCGCAAGCGCCAGCGACGACGCGAGCAGGGTTGTTGCGACGCCAATCGCCGCACGCCGGGGAACTCTTGTCAGCATGGTACGTCTTTACAGGGTCGCCCCGCGGCAAACCATTGAATTGCTTGTGATGGATGCACTTGAATCAGGTCCCTGCAAGCCTTGATTTGACAGCGGCCCGGCCCGACATCAGGATAGGAATTGAACCCGGAGTGCTTCACCGATGGCTCCCACAGGCAAAAGGACAGGCGAAGGCACCCGCAAGCCCAGCCCCGCGCTCCCCAGTTCGGCGGGCTACCTCGACGGCCAGCTGTTGATCGCCATGCCGGTCATGGGCGACGAGCGCTTCGAGCGCTCGGTGATCTATCTCTGCGCCCACTCCGCCGAAGGCGCGATGGGCATCATCGTCAACCACCCGGCCGGCAGCATCGACTTCCCCGAGCTGTTGCAGCAGCTCGGCATCATCAACAAGGGCGAGCACATCAAGCTGCCGGAGAATGCCGAAAGCATGAAGGTCCTGCGCGGCGGTCCGGTCGATACCGGCCGCGGCTTCGTGCTGCACTCCAGCGATTTCTACATCGAGAACGCGACGCTTCGGATCGACGACGGCGTCTGCCTCACCGCGACCGTCGATATCCTGCGCGCGATCGCCAACGGCTCCGGCCCCAAGCATGCCATCCTGGCGCTCGGCTATGCCGGCTGGGCGCCGGGCCAGCTCGAGACCGAAATCCAGAGCAATGGCTGGCTGCATTGCGACGCGGATTCGGATTTGATCTTCGGCGACGACGTTGACGAAAAATACGGACGCGCGCTGCGCAAGATCGGCATTGATCCCGGCATGCTCTCGAACGAAGCCGGGCACGCGTAGCGCCTCTTGCTTGTGTATCACCCACCGCTGTCATGCCCCGGCTTGACCGGGCATCCAGGGCGGATTCAACCGGTCAGGCCGGGCGATGACACCGATTGCTGAGTAGCGCCTACTCCGCCGCCTGCTGCTGCACCGTCGGCTCCGTGCCCGCCACCGTCGCACGGCGCATGTCACGGGGCTGCGACTGGTCGTAGCGGCGGACGCGGTGCATGGTCTGGCGGTTGTCCCACATCACGAGATCATGCAGCTTCCATTTGTGGACGTAGACGAACTCGCTTTGCGTCGCGTGCTCGTTGAGGTCGCGCAGCAGCAGCCTTCCTTCGGGGACGCTCATGCCGACGATCTTGCCCGCATGCGATGAGAGATAGAGCGACTTGCGGCGATGGACGGGGTGGGTGCGCACGAGGCGTTGCAGCACCGGCTTGAACATCTCCTTCTCCTCGTCGGTGTATTCGGTGAAGCCGAGCGATCCCCGCGAATACATCAGCGAGTGCTCGGAGACGAGGTCGTCGATCTCCGCCTTGGTCTCGTCGTCGAGCGCGTCATAGGCCGCCCGCATGTCGGCGAATTCGGTGTTGCCGCCCTTCGGGTTGAGCACGCGGGCCGACAGCAGCGAGAATTTTGCCGGGATGGGGCGAAACGAGCTGTCGGAATGCCACAGACAATTGCCGAGGTTGAACAAATGCGCGCGGCTGTCCTTTGCCAGCGGCTTGCCGTCCTTGCCGAGATTTGAGACGTCGTTCAGGCCCGATTGGAGCCGGTAGTCCTTTTCCTTCGTGACGGTGCCGCCGCGCGCGTCCTCGCGTTGGCCGAAATTCAGCGCAAAGGCCATCTGCTGTTCGTCGGTGATGTCCTGGTCGTGGAACACCAGCACCGCATATTTGTCCATGGCGGCTTCAACCTCGCGCGCCTCGGCCTCGGTGAGAGGTTGTCGCAGGTCGAGGCCAGAGACCTCGCCGACAAAATGTTTGTGAAGCTGCCGGATGGCGATCGTCATGACGTTTCTCCCGCGAACCGCGAGCGGTTGGTCCCGCTCTGTCGAGGAAAAAGTTACTCTCGCGTTCCGCGTTGTCAACGCTGGGCGCGCATAGCTGCCCGTAGCCCGGATGGAGTGCAGCGTAGTCCGGGGGAGTCTTCCCGCGAGGTGAGAACCCGGATTGCGCTGCGCTCCATCCAGGCTACGCACCTTTGGTGCCGCTCACGCGTTGCGCGCCATCAGGCCGCCGTCGACCGGAATCACCGCGCCGGTGAGGAAGGACGCTGCCGGCAGGCACAGGCTCAGCGTCATGTGCGCGACTTCCTCGGGATCGCCGTAGCGGCCCAGTGCAGTGCGGCGCTTGGCATAGATGGTCTTGTGCTCTTCCGAGATCCGGTCGGTGATGGCGGTGCGGACCGGCCCCGGGCAGATGCAATTGACGGTGATGCCTTCGCGGCCGAGCTCCACCGCAAGCGAGCGGGTGAGGCTGGCGACGCCGCCCTTCGCCGCCGAATAGGGGCTGTGCAACGCGGTGGCGCCGAGCGCCTCGGTCGAGGCGATGTTGACGATGCGCGGGCTCTTCGACTTGCGCAAGTGAGGCAGCGCGGCGCGGATGATGCGCGGATGCGCCGTCAGCATCACGGCGAGGCCCTTGGCCCAGGCGTCCTCATAGGCTTCGTCGTCGATCGCGACGCGCACGGAGATGCCGGCATTGTTGACGATGATGTCGAGCCCGCCGAAATGGGTCGCGACGTCGCCGACCACGCGCTTGATCTCATCGCCGTCGGCAACGTCGAGCTTCCAGGCTTTCGCGGCTCCGCCGCTTGCCGCGACCTCCTTCGTCACGGCCAGCGCGCCCTGCTCGTCATAGTCGGTGACGGCAACGTTTGCGCCGTCAGCGGCGAACACGCGGGCCGTTGCACGCCCCATGCCGCTGGCCGCGCCGGTGACGAGAACGGTCAGGCCCTTCACGGACCGGCTGAGCTGTTTGAACTCGGACATGGTGTTTCCTCTGAGCCCTGCTTGTTCTTGTTGTGATTGACAAGGCTGTCATCGATCCGCAGACAGGTCAAACAAGCAAGATGATCGGGGAGGCCAGCGATGACGAACGAGCTCGATTTCTCAGGCAAGCAGGTGCTGGTCGTCGGCGGATCCAGCGGCATCGGCAACGGTATCGCGCAAGCCTTTCGTGTCAGGGGCGCGCAAGTTGCGGTCTGCGGCACGCGTGCTCACGCGAAGGAATATTCAGCTGAGGAGGGCTCGGATCTCACCGGTCTCTCCTACGCGCAACTCGACGTCGGCAATGCCGGCGCGGTCGAAGCGTTCAAGCCGCCGTTCGATCGGCTCGATATCCTGGTGCTCGCACAGGGCGCGGTGCTCTATCGCCGCGGCGAGTTCGAGATGGCCGGCTTTCGCAAGGTCGTCGAGGTCAACCTGATGAGCCTGATGGCCTGCGCCACGCGCTTTCATTCCATGTTGCGGGACTCACGGGGATCGCTGATCATGGTGTCCTCGACCGCGGCCTATCATTCCACCATGGGCAATCCTGCTTACAACGCGTCGAAGACCGGCGCGGTCGGATTGACACGGACGCTGGGCGAGGCCTGGGCCGAAGACGGCATCCGCGTCAACGGCATCGCGCCCGGTCTGGTCGACACCAAGATGACGAAGGTGACGACCGACAATCCCAAGCGGCTCGAAGGTGCACTTTCACGCATTCCGCTGCGGCGATTGGGCACGCCGGCTGACATGGCGGGCGCGGCGCTATTCCTGGCATCGCCGCTGTCGTCCTACATCATCGGGCAGACACTGGTCGTCGACGGCGGGCTTATTCTTTGAGTCCAATTTCAAGTCTGATGGAACTGCGCCGCTCCTGATCGGTTACTTGGGCTGACCCCCGAGGAGGAGCATCATGGATAAAGATCGGATTGTCGGATCGGCCAAGGAATTCGCCGGACGCGCGGAAGGCGCCATCGGAGATATGGCCAGCGATACGCAGACACAGGCGTCCGGCAAGGCACGTGAAGCCGCCGGCACCGTGCAGAATCTCTACGGCCAGGCCAAGGATGCCGTGCGTGACGCCACGGACACCGCGGCCAGCTATGCCAAGGACGCTTACGACAAGCCGGCCGAAACCTTGCGCGACGGCTCGCAGGCGATTGCCCAGAAGGTGCAGGACAACCCGATGGGCGCGCTGCTGGTCGCCGGCGGCATCGGCTTCGCGCTCGCGTTGTTGATGGCGCGCCCCGCCCGCCGTCCGCCGCCACGCTGGCGCTATTACGGCTAAGCCAACGCGCGATAAGCATCAGGCCCCGGAGGCAGTGCGACGTGTACGCCGCGTTGCCGAGCCGGGGCCTTTTTTATGGATGTTGCGACGGCTATGTCCGCTCTGCGGCTGCGCCGCGTCCGGGACATGAGATCAACTAGCGGAACACTTCCGCCGATCGCCCGACATTGCCAGGCGGACGCGGGATCGCGGGGTTGGGATTCGGATTGCGCGGCGCCGGCGCCAATTGACGCGGCGGGGGTGGCGAGCCAAAGCCGAAGAAATCGCGCATCGATGGCGCGGCCTGTGCCGGTTGCTGCGGCGCCGGTGGCTTCTTCGGCGCAAGCTTTGGCGGGGCGATCGCTGCGGCCGCACCCGGCGTACCGCCGTCGGGCGTCGTCGCGGCGACCGGCGTATCGCCCTTGGCCTGCTCGCGGCCGACTTCGCGGCGCGGCCAGGCATAATCGTCGGCGCGGCCGGCGGGCGCGGCCAGTGGCTCGCCCTTCACCATCGTTTTCGCAGCGAGCGCATCGACGGCGGCAGGACGCGAGCCCGGCCCACCCAGCAATTGATCGGTCGAGATCGAGGCCGCGACCAGCGGCACGATCGGGCCGGCCAGCGGCCGCGGCGCGGGCTTGCCGGGTTCGGCACTGGTGTCGGGGGTCGCCGGTTCGCTCGGCAGCGCGATCGGACCGGAGCGGCCCGCGAGCAGGCGCGTGATCTCGCGCTCGACATAGTGGGCGAGCTTGCGCGCGCCGGGTTTCGTGAAATAGACGCCGTCACCGCTGCGGAGCTGACGAATCTGGCCTTCGAAGTCCGGACCCTTCTGCAGGAAGCGTCCGGCCTCGTCGACAAAGCCGTCCCAGACGTCGACGTAGGTGATGCCGGCCTTTGCCGCGCCTTCGCGATAGAGCGAATCCAGGAACAGCATGTCCGCGGTGCCCTTGGGGCCGCGGATCGCGGGCAGGCCGACCCAGAGCACCGGCACGCCCTTGGATTTGAGGACGTTGGCGAGCTCCTCGATCTTCTTGCCGTAGAGCTCGACCCAGTGCTCGTCGCGGAATTCGTAGAGGCCGTTCGGGTTGCGCGCGGTCTTCTCGGGCGCTGCGACCGCCGGTGCGTCAGCGTTGTCGGCATCATCCTGCGGCAGGTCGGCATCGGCCGGCTTCTCGTCAGGCTTCGCCGCGGTGTCGCCGGGCTTGGCATCGCCGGGCTTGGCCGGTGGTTTGCTGCGCGCGCCCTTGTCGTTCTTCTTGTCCTTGTCCGTCGCCTTGTCCGATTTGTCAGGTGCTGCCGCCTCGCGGATCGCGATGCGGTCGTTGAGGCCGAGCATCACCACGATCACGTCGGGCTTCTCGGTCTCGAGAATGCCCTTGGCAGCAGCGGTCCAGTCGGAGGGTTCACCCTTGGGCTGGTACTTGATCAGGCCGGACGTGGTCTTGTGCTTGCGGATCACGCCCATGTCGGGCTGCTCGGTGTAGGCGTCTTCCAGGCCGTAGGCGAGCCAGTCGGCCATGGCATCGCCGATCACCAGCACGTTCCTGTCGGGAATGGTGTCGCGCTTGGCCGGCGCCGGTGCGCGCGAAAAGTCCTGACGCGGCGCTTGCGGCTGTTGCTGCTGGAATGGCGCGAAGAAGTCGCCTCCGAACCATCCGCCGCCTCCGCCTCCGCCGTTCCGCGGTGGCGGCGGAGCCGAGCGCTGCGGCGGGCCGCCGAAGCCGGGGAAGTTGAAGAACTGCGCCGAGGCGGGTCCCGCAACCGAGACTAGCATCGCAAGCGCCGTCCCCAGCGCGATCAGCGGGCCGGTCTCGGTCAGCACCTTGAGCAGGGACTTCTTCGACATGCGATCTCGGCACGGGCAATAGGGATCGGGACAGGCTCGATATAATAGCGGAATCGGGCGCCAAACGGGCAGATTCTCTTTTCAGATTCTCTCAGATCCTGGCCCATACACGGCGAACCGCCGCCCCGGTCAAGGTTGCCGGGCAAAATCCCTGTTCAGGGTTACTTTCGGCGCGATTTTACCGCCCGCGCAGCCGGTTCAGTGCGTCGGAGGAGGCAAATCCGTCCGCGGGGACCCCGATCGAGGCCTGGAAATTGCGCAGGGCCTCGCGGGTCTGGCCGCCGAACTGGCCGTCGGGGGTGCCCTTGTAGAAGCCGCGCTGGGCCAGCAACTGCTGCAGTTCCAGCCGCTCGGTGCGGGACAGCTCGCGTTCCTGCCGCGGCCAGGGCTGCACGAAGGGCTGGCCGCCACGCAGGCGATCGGCGAAATGGCCGATCGCCAGCGCATAAGCCTCGGCCGGGTTGTACTTCATGATCACCCGGAAGTTCTGCAGCATCAGGAAGCCCGGTCCCTGCGCGCCGGCCGGCGCCAGCAGATAGGCCTTCTCGGCCTGATGCGGGAAGGGTTGGTTGGTCGGACGCTTGAGGCCGAGCTTTTCCCACTGCGCGACCGTCATCGCCTTGGCACGATCGGCCAGCATGTAGTTGAAGCCCTGGGGCACCACGACCTCGTAGCCCCAGGTCTGGCCGGCCTGCCAGCCGTCCTTCTTCAGATTGTTGGCGGTCGACGCAATCAGGTCGGAGGGATTGTCGACGACGTCGCGCCGTCCGTCGCCGTCGCCGTCCACGGCGAAGCGCTTGAACGCGGTCGGCATGAACTGCGTCGGGCCGAAGGCGCCGGCCCAGGAGCCGCGCAATTGTTCGGGCCTGAGATCGCCGCGGTTGAGGATCTCCAGCGCCGAGAGGAATTCGTCCTTGAAGTAAGCCTGCCGGCGCCCGATGCAGGCGAGCGTCGCGGTCGATTGCAGCACGCTGCGGTCGCCCATCTGAGTCGAGTAGTTGGATTCGATGCCCCAGATCGAGGCGATGATATAACGATCGACGCCGGTGGCTTTTTCAGTGGCGTCGAACTGCGCTTTGTATTTGGCCAGGACCTCGCGGCCCTTGGTGAGGCGGTTGTCGTTCACGAGGATGTCGAGATAATCCCAGATCGACTTGGTGAACTCGGGCTGCGAGTCCATGAGGTCCATGATGCGCAAATCGGGCGCGAGGCCTGCCGTGAAACGCTGGAAATTTTCCTGCGTGATGCCGCGCCGTGCGGCATCGGGCCACATCCCTGCGACGCAATTGTTGAAGTTGCCGGCGGCCTCCCGGATCGCGGCGGCTGTCATCAGCGGATGGCCGGAGGCGCCGTCCTCGCCGGTCCAGGGTTGAACTCCCGTTGGAGCGCCGCTGGGCCCGGGCGCTGCTTGCGAAGGCGCCGCGTTCGGGCCGGAGAAAATACCGCCGAACAGATTTGACAGACCGTTCTGAGCCTGCGCGCCGGCGGGAAGCGGGAACAGCAGGGTGGCCGCAATCATCGTCGCACCGGTCACGGACCCGCCTCGTTTTGCCAGCCCTGCCATTGATTGCATCATGTCCACACCTGTCCGGCCAAAATCCGCCCTCAGGAGGCCTGGTTACGGTTGCCAACAGCTTAACAAAGGTGAAATTTTGATGGTGGCCTTTTTCTTAACTCTGTGAGGATGAGGCCCCACATCCGCCTTTGTTGGCGGCTGCAAACAAGCTAGCAAGTGCCATTGCTCCCTTCACGTGTTCCTCAGGTATTCGATCAATCCCATGAAAATCCGCAAAGCCGTATTTCCCGTTGCCGGCCTCGGCACCCGCGTCCTGCCCGCCACCAAGGCGATGCCGAAGGAAATGCTGACGATCGTCGACAAGCCGCTGATCCAGTACGTCTATGACGAAGCCAGGGAAGCCGGCATCGAGCACTTCATCTTCGTCACCGGCCGCAACAAAAGTGTCATCGAAGATCATTTCGACCGGATGTTCGAGCTCGATGCGACGCTGGCCGCGCGCGGCAAGAAGACAGAGCAGGACGTTCTGGCGCAGAACCAGCCCGAAGCCGGCGCCGTCAGCTTCACCCGCCAGCAGGCGCCGCTCGGTCTCGGTCACGCGGTCTGGTGCGCGCGCGACATCGTCGGCAACGAGCCGTTCGCGGTCGTGCTGCCCGACGAACTCGTGCTCAATTCGCCCGGCTGCCTGAAGCAGATGATCGACACCGCCAGCAAGCTCGGCGAGAAATCCAACGTCATCGCGGTCGAGGCGGTGCCCGACCATCTCACCCATCAATACGGCATCTGCGGCGTCGGCAAACGCACCGGCAAGATGTTCGAGGTCGACGGCATGGTCGAGAAGCCGGCCAAGGGCACCGCACCGTCCAACCTTTCGATCACCGGCCGCTACATCCTGCAGCCGGAAATCTTCAAGATCCTGGAGACCCAGGAGCGCGGCGCCGGCGGCGAGATCCAGCTCACCGACGCCATGATCGGCCTCGCCAGATCGCAAAAATTCTACGGCGTCGAGTTCGAGGGCGAGCGCCACGATTGCGGCTCCAAGCCCGGCTTCCTCCGCGCCAACATCGCCTACGGCCTGAAGCGGCCGGAGCTGCGTGACGGTTTGATCGCGGAGATGAAGAAGTACCTGGGACAGTAGTCTCCGTCGTCCCGACCTAGTGCGCAATTGCGCACGGGGGGCCGGGACGACACGGAAGTTGTGGCGAGCGACACGCTCCAATGCCGAGATTTAAGCCACCAGCGACAGCTTCGGCAGGCTTGCGACCACCGACTGGTTGCGGCCGCCGGCTTTTGCAGCGTAGAGCGCCTTGTCGGCGGCGGCGACCAGCAGCGACCAGTCCATGCCCGTGGTCGGAACGAGGCTCGCGATGCCGCAGGAGACCGTCGAGCTCGTGTGGTCGTCGGACCAGCCTTGCACCTTGGCGCGGATCTTCTCGGCCACCTGAAGGGCGTCGGTGACCGAAGTACCCGGCAGCAGCACGGCGAATTCCTCGCCGCCATAGCGCGCGGCGCAGTCGCCTGCGCGGCTCACCGAATCGGAAATGCAGATGGCGATGCCGACCAGCACCTGGTCGCCGGCCTGATGGCCGAACGTGTCGTTGTAGGCCTTGAAGTGATCGGCATCGATCATCAAGAGCGCGATCGGCGTCTGCTGCCGCATCGCGCGGCGCCATTCCACGTCGATGACCTGGTCGAACTTGCGGCGGTTCTTCAGGCCGGTGAGCGCGTCGGTCGTCGCCATCTCCTCGAGCTTGCGCTCGGCCTCGGCGCGCCGGCCGATCTCGCGCGCGAGCACCAGCGTCGATGCCAGCATGAACAGGCTGAGCGCCAGCACCACGGCGCCGATGCGATAGGCTTCCCTCTGCCACAGCTCGAACACGGCGTTCAATGGCTTGCCTGCCACCACGAATAGCGGGTTGGTGCCGGTGCTGCGGACATAGAGGCGCGGCGTCGCGTCCACCGGTCCCTGGCCCGCATAGGACCCGCCGGCCTTGAGATTCTCAGGCTTCCAGTTCTGCTGCGTCCCGAGATTCTTGCCGATCACATCGAGATCGAACGGCCGCCGCATCATGATGGTGCGGTCGCGCTTGAGCACGGTGATGGTGTCCTCGGGATTGAGGTTGAGGCGCTCGAACAATTCGTGGAAATAGCTGAATCGGATCGAGCCGGCGACGACGCCGAGGAAGCCGCCGTCGGTATCGCTGATGCGCCGGCTCAGCACGATCGAATAGGCGCCGCGGAACAGCATGGGACGGCTGATGAAGAGGCCTGCATTGGGATTGTCGCGATGGACCTTGAAGTAGTCTTCCTCGCTCCGGTTTACCGGCGAGGGATCGAGCGTGGAAGCGTCGATGGTCAGCCGGCCGTCGGCGTCGAACACCTGGATCGCGCCGAAATGCCTCGCCGTGGTCGCATGGTCGAACAGGATGAGGTGACGGATCGGCTTCGAGACCGTGGCGATTTCCGGCAGCAGCATGTTGCTGGCGACCGCCTTGAGCGCCAGATCGTAGACCTCGATGTTGCGGCTGATGTCGGATTCGATGGTCGTGGCCAGGTTTTCCAGGGTCTGGCGGGCGAGCGCCTCCTCGCCGTGGCGCATGTCCAGCATGACGTTGACGCAAATGGCGGAAAAGCCGATCACCGTCACCACGGACGAGATGATCAGCAGCTTCGCCGAAAGCCGCCATGGCCGGCGGGCCGTGACGTCGCGCCATCGAGACAACATCGTTTGCTCCCGACACCAGTGAATGCGCCCGAAAGCTTGAGCAGTGTTTAAGCCGGGACGGCGCTGCCGGAATGAGTTAAAAATTGGTTTCCGCGGCTCACGTTTTTGGGCAAAGCGGGGCTTCGACAGCGAAGAGGACAGCGGTGAACGACTACGACGCGTTGCGCGATTATCTGATGCGGCAGAAGCAGGCGGAATTCGTGCTGACCTATGAACAGATCGAAGAGATCATCGGCGCGGCCCTGCCGCGCGCGGCGAATCGTGCCTCATGGTGGGACAGCCTGCGCAGCCCGGACATCCAGATGCCGCAGCGCGAAGCCTGCCTCGCCGCGGGCTTTGTGGCGACGCGGATGCCGGACGGTGCGAGCGTGCGGTTCACGAAGCGCAAGAGTGACCGGCGGCGATAGCGCGTGCGCTCTCTTCCCTTCTCCCTTTGTGGAGAAGGTGGCGCGAAGCGCCGGATGAGGGGTTGCATCCGCAATTAAGAGAGTAGCGTTCGGGGAGAGATACCCCTCACCCCCGCTCGCTTTGCGAGCGGACCCTCTCCCTCAAGGGGAGAGGGAAAGAAGAGCTAGCTCGCCGCTTCCAAGCGCACTTCCGTGAGCAGGCGCATCGCGGCGTCGGCATCCATGGGTTCGCCGAAGGCAAACCCTTGCGCATATTCGCAGCCCATCTGGTAGAGCTCGACCGCGTCGGAATCGGTCTCGGCACCTTCGGCGACCACGTCCATGCCGAGGTCGTGCGCGAGCGCGATGATGGACTTCAGGATCACCGGGCGGGTGCCGCGGTTGGTGGTGCGCACGAAGGATTGGTCGATCTTGATGGTGTCGAACGGGAAGCGCTGCAGATAGGCCAGCGACGAATGGCCAGTGCCGAAATCGTCGAGCGACAGCCCGGTGCCGAGCTCGCGGATGCGCGTCAGCATCTGCGCCGCATGCTCCGGATTCTCCATCACCAGCGATTCCGTCAGTTCCAGCTTCAGCGTGCCGCGCGCGACCGAGGAGCGCGACAGCACGGTGCGGATGTCGTGGATCAGGTCGTGGCGCAGCAATTGCCGCGAGGAGACGTTGACCGATGCGAAGATCGGCTCGCGCGAGCGCATCGCGCGCTGCCAGATCGAGAGCTGCTTGGCGGTCTGGTCGAGCACGAACATGCCGAGGTCGATGATCAGGCCGGTCTCTTCCGCGATGGTGATGAATTCCGACGGCGCCATGCGTCCGAGCTTGGGATGATCCCAGCGCACCAGCGCCTCGAAGCCGGCCACCGAACGGTCTTCGAGGCGCACGATGGGCTGGTACAGGATCGTGAGCTCCTGCCGCTCGATGGCGCGGCGCAATTCGCTCTCCAGCGTCAGCCGGTCGGTTTTTCGCGCGCGCATCGCGGACTTGTAGACGTCGATGCGGTCGCCGCCGATGCGCTTGGAGTGATACATCGCAAGCTCGGCGTCCTTGATGATCTCGTCCGTGAGCTGAACTTGCGGATCGGACAAGGCGAGGCCGATCGAGGCCGTGAGAAAGATTTCGCGTTCGTTGAAGGCGATCGGCGCGCGGATGGTCTTGCGGATGGTCTCGGCGAAGGCGGTGATGCGGGCGGGGTCCTGCTCCGAGAGCAGGATCAGGCCGAACTGGTCGCCGGCGAGCCGCGCCAGCGTATCCTGCGGCTTCAGGATGCGGGTGAGGCGGCGGGCCAGCGTCAGCAGGATGGAATCGCCGACGGCGATGCCGACGGAATCGTTGACCTGCTTGAAGCGGTCGAGGTCGATCACCATCAGCGTGGGCCGCAGCGTCGGCATGGTCTTGGCGAAATGCGCGACGGCGCCGAGCCGGTCCATGAACAGCTTGCGGTTGGGCAGGCCGGTGAGATTGTCATGCACGGAATCGTGCAGCAGGCGCTCCTCGGCGTTGCGCAACTCGGTGACGTCGGTGAGGGTGCCGACCACGCGCGAGACCTCGCCGTCGGAGCCGACCACCGGGCGCGCCTTCAGCGCGAACCACATGAAATGACCGTCCGGCGTGCGCAGGCGGAAATCCTGCACCAGGCGGCCGCGGCGCTGGTCGAGCACGCTGTCGAGCGCGGCGCGGAAACGGTCCTGGTCGAGCGGGTGCAGCACTTCCAGCCAGGAGGCGGCCGGGCCTTCCAGCGTGCCGCGCTTGAGGCCGAGCAGGGCCTCGGTCTCGGGGCTGGTGAAGACCTTGTCGGCGGAAACGTCCCAGTCCCAGATCAAATCGCCGGAACCGGCCAGCGCCAGCGCGCGGCGCTCGATGTCGGAGACGACGCCGGTGGTGGCGCCGCCGCCGGCGAAGGCATGCTGCATCACCGTGAAGCCGATCAGCATCACAATCAGCACGAGGCCGCCGAGTAGCGCCGGGCCGACGATGTCGTTGGTGACGGAGCCTGCGACAGTCATGCCGGCCGCGACCACCCAGACCACCAGCAGGAACCAGGTCGGAATCAGCAGCACCGCGCGGTCGAAGCCGTGGGTGGAGAGATAGACGATCAGCGCGAAGCCGGCGAAGGCAATCAGCACCAGCGAGATGCGCGCGATGCCGGAGGCGACGGCGGGATCGAACAGGGCCAGCGCCACCAGTGATCCCAGGAACGCGAGCCAGCCCACCGTGATGTGCGAATAGCGCACGTGCCATCGACTGAGATTGAGATAGGCGAACAGGAACACCAGCAGCGTCGCCGCCAGGATCGCCTCGCCCGCCGCGCGCCAGATGCGCTCGGCGTTGTTCGACATGTCGAGCACCTTGCCCCAGAAGCCGAAATCGACGCCGATATAGACCAGCACCGCCCAGGCCAGCGCCGCGGCGGCCGGGAACATGATGCTGCCCTTGACCACGAACAGGATGGTCAGCACCAGCGCCAGCAAGCCGGAGATGCCGATCACGATGCCCTGGTACAGCGTGAACGAGTTGACCTTGTCCTTGTAGGATTCCGGCTCCCACAGATAGAGCTGCGGCAGCTTGTCGGTGCGCAGCTCGGCGACGAAGGTGACGACGGCGCCGGGATCGAGGGTGACGCGGAAGACGTCGGCGGTCGGGCTCTCCTGCCGCTCCGGCCGGTCGCCGGTGGAGGGCGTGATGGTCGCGATGCGCGACAGCCCGAGGTCGGGCCAGAGCAGCCCCGAAGAGACGATGCGGTAATGCGGGGCGACGATCAGGCGGTCGAGCTGGTCGTCGGTGTTGTTGGCGAGCGCGAACACCACCCAGTTCTGGCCGCCTTCGCGGGCGCGCACCTCGATGCGGCGGACGATGCCGTCGGTGCCGGGTGCGGTGGAGACCTGGATACGGTCGGCGTCGCTGCGCTGATGCTCGAGCACGCCGGTGAGGTCGATCGCGGGCGCGTCACCGCGGACGCTGACAGCGTCCAGCGCGCGCGCCGGGAACGCGCAGACGAGAATCATGAGGCCCAGCGCTATGGGCGCGAGGCACCTGATCAGACGCAAGGTCAGTTCTCCGCGTTCGACGCAAACTCTTCGGTGCAGGCTCTTCGGTGCACGGCGTTTTCCGAACGGAACAAGGGGGTTCGGTGCGTCGCGATAGATGCCACGAAAGCAAGGAAAATCAAAGGGTTTCCGGCTTGCCCTGTGGGCCGTTGGCCTAGACCTCCAACACAATTTTGCCAATATGTGCCGAGGTCTCCATCCGCCGGTGCGCGTCGGATGCCTTTTCCAGCGGGAAAGTGCTGTCCATCAGCGGCTTGACCCGGCCTTCGCGCAAAAGCGGCATCACTTTCGCCTCGATCGCGGCCACCATCGCCGCCTTGTCCGCATTACTACGGGGGCGCAGCGTCGAGCCGGTATGGGTGAGGCGCTTCACCATCACCTTGGCGATGTTGACGGTGACCTTGGGCCCGTTGAGGGTTGCGATCTGCACGACGCGGCCGTCGAGCGCGGCGGCGTCATAGTTGCGATCGACATAGTCGCCGGCGACCATGTCGAGGATCAGATTGGCGCCGGCATTGTTGGTCTCCGCCTTGACCACGGCGACGAAGTCTTCCGTCTTGTAGTTGATGGCCCGATCCGCGCCGAGCTTGAGGCAGGCATCGATCTTGTCCTGCGATCCCACGGTGACGATCACCTTCGCGCCGAACGCTTTGGCGAGCTGGATCGCCATGGTGCCGATGCCGGAAGAGCCGCCGTGGATCAGCAGCGTCTCGCCGGCCTTCAGGCCGCCGCGCTCGAACACGTTGTGCCAGACCGTCATCAGCGTTTCCGGCAGTGCGCCGGCTTCCTTGATCGACAGCGACGGAGGCACGCTCATCGCCTGACCGTCCTGGGCAATGCAGTACTGCGCATAGCCGCCACCGGCGACCAGCGACATCACCTTGTCGCCGATCTTGTGCCGCTTGGCGTTGCTGCCGACGGCCACCACTTCGCCGGCGATCTCGAGGCCGGGCAGGTCGCTGGCGCCGGGCGGCGGCGGATAGGCGCCGGAGCGCTGCGCGACGTCCGGCCGGTTGACGCCGGCGGCCTGCACCTTGACCAGGATCTCGTCGGGCCCGGGCTGCGGCAGCGCCCGTTGTTCTGGCACCAGCACTTCCGGTCCGCCGGGTTTCGAGATGGCGACCACGGTCATTTGCGCGGGCAGCTTGTCCATGATGTGTCCTTGAGCAAAGGTGCGGGATGGAACGAGGCCATTGCTTAGCCAGCGCGGTGCAGGCTGGCAACCGCCTCAGCCGCTTGTGATGCGAACGCAGGAGGAACCAGGATGGCGATGGAAGACGACGACCGCCCGCGCAAGAAGATCAGCCATGACATCGGACAGGATCTCTCACTCTTGTCAGTGGAGGAACTGACCGAGCGCATCGCGCTGCTCAAGGGCGAGATCGCAAGATTGGAAGAAGCCGGAACAAAGAAGCGCGCCTCGCGCGACGCGGCGAACAGCGTTTTCAAGTCGTAGAGCATTGGAAGGGGAAGCGCGCGCTGCTTCCACCGCGTCCTGGCCGGGCCTGTCCCGGCCATCCACGTTCTCGATGTCTCGCCGAAAGAAAGAACGTGGATGCCCGGGACAAGCCCGGGCATGACGGGTTGATTGTTCCACCGCCCACTCGGCCACTGACCGACATGGCTAACGAACCCTCAAAATAATCGCTCGTTTACTCGACATTAAGCTTTCGAGTTTATGACTAGGAACTGTCCTTGTTTGGACACCGAGTGGCTCCTGTCCACTCTGTTTGACGCCTCCCTGTTATCAACTTTCAAAGCCGCCGGTTTTCCGGCGGCTCTTTTTTTGCGCCCAGCTCCGCCCTTTTGCGTCTCGCCGCGGTTGAATTGCGGGCAAAGACGCGCGGAAACCATATCCGCGCTTGTCACTGGACTCGGCGTCTCGCCCGCGCAATGATTTGTTCATCATAAGCCGGCGCCAAAGCCGGGCAGTCAGACAGTTGCGTAAGGGGCGTTAACCATGGAACGTTTGCAAGCCGAAGGCGCTCTCGTTCAACTCAGCGAGCGGTTCACCAATTCTGCGGCCTTCGGCGTCCTGTTCCGCGAGGGCATGGACCTGGTCGAGGAGACCGCGGCCTATCTCGATGGCGCCGGCCGCACCGAGGCCAAGGCGCTCGATCGTGCCGTCAGCCTCACCTATGCGACCGAGAGCATGCGCCTGACCACCCGCCTGATGCAGCTCGCCTCGTGGCTGCTGCTGCACCGCGCCGTGAAGGAAGGCGAGATGACGCTGGGCCAGGCCAATCGCGAAAAGACCAAGGTCAAGCTCTCCGCCGCCGATCCCGGCTCGACCGACACCATCGAGAAGCTGCCGTCGCAGCTCCAGGATCTGATCCATCGCTCGATGAGCCTCCAGACCCGTGTGCGCCGCCTGGACACCACCATCCACACGCCGCCGGTCGATCATTCCTCGATCGGCAATCCGCTGGTGCCGCACCTCAACGCGCTGAAGGCGGCGTTCGAGCGGTAAGCGCTCAACTCAAAACCGTCACCCTGAGGTGGCCGCTTCTTCAGCGGCCCTCGAAGGGCGACGGCCCGGCTGCATCTCGGCCATCCATCCTTCGAGGCTCTCGGCGCGATGCTTTGCATAGCGCCACTCGCACGTCAGGATGACGGGTCTGGTAGCGATGCGACGGTAGCTCCCCAAAACAAAAAACGCCCCCGGCTCTCCGGGGGCGTTTTCGTCTCCAGCCTCGAGGGGCCGGATCAATCCTTTTTGAGAAAGCCCGAAAACTTCTTCTGGAAGCGCGAGACGCGGCCGCCGCGATCCATCAGCTGGGCGTTGCCGCCGGTCCAGGCCGGGTGCGACTTGGGGTCGATGTCGAGATTCAGCGTGTCGCCTTCCTTGCCCCAGGTGGAGCGGGTCAGGTACTCGGTTCCGTCGGTCATCACGACCTTAATCGTATGATAGTTCGGGTGAATTTCGGCTTTCATGGCAATTCCTCGGCGCCCCGGCGCCTCACTTGAGTGGCTATCGAATGACGGATTTGGCGCGGTCTATACCCCACGAGGCCCTGTAAAACAAGCCATTGCAGGGCCTTAGGTGGGGACCGGGCGGCCCCCTAAGGGACATCCCGGATTTGCCACTCCCGCTCGCCCGGCCTATCTGGAGCGGAGCACCTCTCTTTGTCTTTTGGTCGGATCTCATGAGCGCAGTTGAACGGCTTGAAACCGGGCCCGCGGAAGCCCCGTCGATCGAGGCCGACCTGATCGAGGCGCCGGCGAAAAGCCGCGCGAAGCTGCGGCCGCTGCTGGCGCTCGCGCCCTATGTTGCGCGCTATCGCGGCCGGGCGTCGCTGGCCTTCGTGGCGCTGACGATCGCGGCGCTGACCACCCTGCTGGTGCCGGTCGCGGTGCGCAGGATGATCGATTTCGGCCTGACGCCCGAGGGCATCGAGCTGATCAACAGCTACTTCTCGGTGATGATCGCCGTCGTCGCCGTGCTCGCGCTGGCGAGCGCCGCGCGCTACTACCTCGTGATGACGATCGGCGAGCGCATCGTCGCCGATCTCAGGCGCGACGTCTTTGCTCATCTGCTGTCGCTGTCGCCGGCTTTCTTCGATTCCGCGCGCAGCGGCGAGCTGGTGTCGCGCCTCACCGCCGACACCACCCAGATCAAATCCTCCGTCGGCGCCTCGGTCTCGATCGCGCTGCGCAACCTGATGATGTTCTTCGGCGCCGCCGCGATGATGGTGATCACCAGCCCGCGGCTATCCGGCTTCGTGCTGCTGGCCATCCCCCTGATCGTGCTGCCGCTGGTCGCGTTCGGGCGCTGGGTGCGGCGGCTGTCGCGCAATGCGCAGGACACGCTGGCCGAGGCCTCCGCCTATGCGAGCGAGCTGGTCGGCGCGATCCGCACCGTGCAGGCCTATACCAGCGAGAGCCTCGCCGAGAGGCGCTTCGGCGGCGAGGTCGAGCAGGCCTATGAAGCCGCGCGCACCTCCACGCAGGCGCGTGCCGTGCTCACCGCCATCATCATCTTCATCGTGTTCGCAAGCGTGGTCGCGATTCTCTGGATCGGTTCGCACGACGTGCTGACCGGCACCATCACGCCGGGCCGGCTCGGCCAGTTCGTGCTCTATGCGGCCTTTGCCGCGGCCGGCCTCGGCCAGCTCAGCGAGGTCTGGGGCGAGATCTCGGCGGCATCCGGCGCTGCCGAGCGCCTGTTCGAGATCCTGCATGTGCAGCCCGACATCACCGCGCCCACCTCGCCGCGCGCGCTGCCGGTGCCGGCGCGCGGCGAAGTCGGCTTCGACCACGTCAGCTTCGCCTATCCGGCGCGGCGCGACGTCAATGTGCTCGATGCCGTCTCGTTCACCGTGCGCCCCGGCGAGAAGGTTGCGATCGTCGGTCCCTCCGGCGCCGGCAAGAGCACGATCTTTCATCTGCTGCTGCGCTTCTACGATCCGCGCAGCGGCGCGATCTCGCTCGACGGCGTGCCGGTCAAATCCGCCGATCCGCGTGACTTCCGTTCGCGCATCGCGCTGGTGCCGCAGGAATCCAACGTGTTCGCGGCCAGCGCCCGCGACAACATCCGCTTCGGCCGGCCCGATGCCACCGACGCCGAGGTCGAGCGCGCGGCCGAGCTCGCGCACGCCGCCGAGTTCATCCGCCGCCTGCCAGAAGGTTTCGACACCCCGCTCGGCGAGCGCGGCGTGACACTATCAGGCGGCCAGCGCCAGCGCATCGCGATCGCCCGCGCCATCCTGCGCGATGCGCCGCTGCTGCTGCTCGATGAAGCCACCTCCGCGCTCGATGCCGAAAGCGAGACGCTGGTGCAGACCGCGCTGGAAGAACTGATGCGCCACCGCACCACCCTCGTCATCGCGCACCGCCTCGCCACCGTCCTGTCGTGCGACCGCATCCTGGTGATGGACCAGGGCAAAATCGTCGAGCAGGGCACGCATGCGGAGCTCGTGGCCGCGAATGGACTTTACGCAAGGCTGGCGAGGTTGCAGTTCGAGGGGGCGTGAGGCGGAGTAGTCCGGACTGCTGCCGCACTCACAGTGTCATCGCCCGCGAAGGCGGGCGATCCAGTACTCCGAGACGTTAGCGATCAATCGAGAGGCTGCGGCGTACTGGATTCCCCGTCTTTTCGGCGACATTGGAGATTTTGGTAGGCGCTTCGCGCGACATCGTCTCCCTTCGCTACCGCCGTGCAGTCGAACGGACTCCGACTCCATTGGCTTCCGCCGATAGACATCGGTTTGTGTCCCAAAGCAGTTTTCAAAGCGGCTCGAAGATCATCTGCCAGCCCTTTCGGGTGTCCATGTATTCGCGAACCAGCTTGATGCGGTCGCCCGAAAGGGCAAAAACGAAGCAATAATTATTCTCGTAGGGCTTGCCTCCAGGAAGAGTGGCCCGCATTCGCTCCTCGACCACCACAGTGTCACCATCAGCATGAAGGCCCAGAAACGAGATCTCGACGTTCGAGAACAGATGATGCATTTCCGCGGCAATGAAGCCTGCGATTTGATCCGGTCCAATCATGTGGTCGGTGTGCTTGAGAGCGACTGCGGTGGCGTTTCCGGCCGGCGCGATCCATTCGGCATCGGGAGTAAACAGCTCCGCGATCAAGCCGGCATCACGGGTTTTGAAAGTCTTCCAGGCATTGATGACGATCTCTTTAGGATTCGTGCTGTTCATTTTTGTTTCTCCAAGTGCTCAGCGGATCTGGGCTCTCTCTATACGGAGGGCGCGCCGACATCGCTGGCCGGAATCGGACCTGATCATCCCAGGACTGTTCTTCTGGCGCAGCCTGCGATAAAATGAGTCATGCTCAGTTTTGAGGTATGCAACACCGCGCGCTTGCAGCGCGATCCGCGCTATGACGGCCGTTTCTACACGGCAGTGAGGACAACGCGAATCTACTGCCGTCCCGTTTGCCCGGTGAAGCAGCCGTTGACCCGTAACGTGGCCTACTATCAAACTGCGGCGGCTGCCGAAGCTGCGGGATACCGGCCTTGCTTGCGTTGCCGTCCGGAGACCGCGCCCTTCTGTGCTGCCTGGAACGGCACGCGCTCGACAGTCGCGCGCGCCTTGAAATTGATCGATGGTGGCGCGTTGGACGACGGTTCGGTTGCTGCACTCGCCGATCGGCTCGGGGTAAGCTCGCGCCATCTTGCGCGTCTGTTCGAGCGGTATGTCGGGGCCAGCCCCCAGCAGGTAGCAAAGACCAGGCGTGTACAGCGGGCGAAGCGCTTAATGGACGAGACGAATGATCAATTCGCCCAGATCGCCTACCGGGCCGGCTTTGGCAGCGTGCGCCGGTTCAACGCCACCTTTCGCGAGCTCTATGGACGCTCTCCGTCCAGCATTCGCCAGCACCGTAAAGTATCCGCGTGATATAGGCATCGCCAACATTGGTCAGCTTGCGGCCTTAGCCGACGTGCTCATCAGCTTTTTCTGAAGTCTGACAACCGCCTTAGCGGACTCCAGTCCCACAAAGCGAAAGTCGTATGGCAAAGGGCGGCAGCCAGAGCGCGGAACGATGTAGTGACTTTGCAGTTGTATGTTGTCCCCCCTCATCGGAGCCGGCCATTTGCAGACCCCTCAGTCAAAACTTGACGGGATCGACGATACCGCGCGACTTCAACTGCTCATCGATGCGATCGTTGATTACGCCATTTACATGATCGACATAGACGGCACCGTCCGCAGCTGGAACTCCGGCGCGCAGCGGCTGAAGGGCTACACGCCGGACGAAATCATCGGCAAGTCGTTCGCGTCCTTCTATACGCCCGACGATCGCACCAAAGGGCTCCCGGAGCGCGCCTTGAGCGTCGCAGCGCAAGCAGGCCGCTTCAGCGCCGAGGGATGGAGAGTCCGCAAGGATGGAAGCCGTTTCTGGGCATCGGTCATCATCGATGCCGTCCGCAACGAGGCTGGTGAGCTGATCGGCTTCGCCAAAGTCACGCGAGACGTAACCGAGCGTCAGCAAGCCCATGAAGAGCTTCTCCACAGCGAGCGGCGCTACCGTCAGCTGATCGAGGCGGTGGTCGATTACGCGATCTTTCAGCTCGATCCGCTCGGCAACGTGACAACCTGGAATCCCGGTGCGGAGCGAATCAAGGGTTACGCGCCGCCGGAGATCATTGGCCGGCATTTCAGCGCTTTTTACACGCCCGAGGACATCGAACTCGGTGTGCCCAAGCGTGCGCTTTTAGAGGCGGCGGAGCATGGGCGGTTTGAAGCGGAAGGGTGGCGCCTGCGAAAAGATGGCTCCCGCTTTTGGGCGTCGGTCATCATCGATCGCATTACGGACGAGGCCGGCAACATCGTCGGGTTTGCCAAGGTCACGCGCGACGTTACGGACCGGAAGCGCGCCGAGGACGAACTCAAACACGTTCAGGAGCAACTCGCCGCATCCCAAAAGCTGGAAGCGGTGGGGCAACTCAGCGGCGGAATCGCGCACGACTTCAACAATCTGCTGATGATCGTCCTTGGCAATCTCGAAACAGCTGAGCGGCACGCCAAGGCGCCCGGAGCCAATCTGAACCGGGCGCTCGCAAACGCGAAACGAGGCGCGCAGAGAGCCGCGGCGTTGACCAGTCGCTTGTTGGCATTTTCGCGACGACAGGCGCTCGATCCCAAGCCGATCAACGTGAACAACTACGTCAATGGTCTGCAGGAATTCCTCCAGCGTACGCTGGGGGAGAGCATCGAAGTCCAAACGGTCGGAAGTGCGGGTCTGTGGCAAATTGAAGCCGATGCCAATCATCTGGAGTCGGCCATCGTCAACCTGGCAATCAACGCTCGCGACGCCATGCCTGACGGTGGAAAGCTGACTCTGGAAGCTGCCAACATCGCCGCCGACGAGGATTACTGTCGGCTCAATCCGGAATTGGCGCCCGGTCAGTACGTCGCTATCTGCGTGACTGACACAGGCGTCGGAATGTCGCGGGACGTTCTCAATCACGCGTTTGAGCCCTTCTTCACCACGAAGGAGCCGGGCCACGGCACCGGGCTTGGGCTAAGTCAGGTCTATGGCTTCGTCAAACAATCCGGAGGCCACGCAAAAATCTATACCGAGGTGGGGCAAGGCACGACGATCAAGATGTATTTCCCGCGCTTCACCGGCAGTGTCCGACATGAGGAAGTGGCACCTGAGGAGCTCGCCGAGGGTGAGATATTCGAGACCATTCTCGTGGTCGAGGATGATGAAGATCTGCGCGTCTATATTTCTGACGTCCTTCGTGATCTCAACTACCGTGTCCTCTCGGCCCGCAGCGCCCAAGCGGCCCTGACCATTCTCCTGCAGGACGAGTCGAAGGTGGATCTTCTTCTCACCGACGTGGTCATGCCGGGGATCAATGGTCGCGAACTTGGCAGGCGCGCGCACCAAATTCGACCGGAGCTGAAAATCCTGTACATGACCGGGTATTCGCGTAATGCCGTCGTGCACCAGGGAAGGCTTGATGAAGGCGTCAATCTGTTGGAGAAGCCGATTTCCCAAGCGAAGCTTGCACTGAGGGTGCGAGAGATTCTCGACCAGAACGAATGAACTAGGCCTCAGATCGAGCGTCTTGACGATTTGAAGAGGTTAGTTCCGCCACAGATGCGCGCGCAATCGTAGGCTTCCGGAATTTCGGATAGGGCAGCCCGCCCCTGAGCCGCGTGTATGAACCTTGCAGTTCCACCAGATGTGGCGCCTAATCAGGTATCGCCGGCCAAAGGCTCGTCCGTAGGCGTCGGTGCCTGAGAGATGATTTGTGCTCCCGCCTCAACGGGAGTGCGCCTCATGGCCCAGCCATTCAGCAAGGAAACCCTCGAGCTTTTAGAGCGGGCGCAGCGAGCGATCGAGGAGTCGATCCGGCTTCGCGAAGACAGCCACCGCGCGATCCGCCAGGCCGAAAGCTGGCAGTTCGATCTCGAACTCCGCTTGAACCGAGAGCACATGGCAGCGAATTGACGAACAGCACCGCTTGTCGGCACTTCGGCGACAGCGCCGGCACGTTCGGCCAGGGCCAGTTCTTCCAGCTCCCGTCCTCATCGACACAGGCCGATGCCCCAAGGCCATTCGTCGGAGCACTCGTGGTCTTGACCGGCGTGGCGAGGCGCTGGTCGACATAGCTGGTCGAGACATATCCGGAGACGATGACGCCGAGCAGGACCGAAGACCCCTTGGCCAGATCGCTCAGTTTCATGGGGCATCTCCATCCGCTTGCCGGCGCAACTTCCGGGCACAACGACTAGCCGACGTCCCGGGATCCCGACGTGACGGGCGTCACGTCCGCCAGAATCAAGGCTGCCATTCCATCTTCAGCACGGGCCGGCCCGAGGTCGGGTTCACCTCGTCGCCGGCATGCGCAAAGCCGTTGCGCTCGTAGAAGCGGATGGCGCGGCTGTTGTCCTTGTTGACGAGCAGCGTCACGCCCGCAGGCGACAGGCGCTTGGCCTCATCCAGCAACAGCCGCGCCGCGTCCGAGCCCCAATGCGCGGGATCGACCACGAGCTGATCGAGATAGCCGTCGCCGTCGATGGTGACGAAGCCGGTCAGCGTGCCGTCCTGCTCCGCGACCACGATGGAGGCCTTCGGCACCAGCTCCTTGCGCCAGCGCTCGCGCCACCAGTCCAGCCGTGCCGCGAAGTCGATCTGCGGATAGGCCTGCTGCCAGGTGCGATGCCAGAGCTCGATCGAGGCGGCCTCGTCCTCTGGAAGGTAAGGGCGGACGCGGAGGGCGGTCATTTTACGTAGGCCGTCATGCCCGGGCTTGTCCCGGGCATCCACGCCCTTCTCCCCGCGTGGACCGAGGCCCGTGGATGGCCGGGACAAGCCCGGCCATGACGGTGTGGCGAGTATCGCGCGACCCTCACCACTACCGCTCCGTCAGCTTCAGCTCGATGCGGCGGTTGCGCTTGTAGGCTTCCTCGGTGTTGGCGGTGTCGAGCGGCTGGAATTCGCCGAAGCCGGCGGCGACGAGGCGCTGGGCCGGCACGCCGAGCGAGATCAGATATTGCACCACCGAGATCGAGCGGGCGGCCGAGAGGTCCCAGTTCGACTTGAAGTTCGGCCCGTTGACCGGACGCACGTCGGTGTGGCCGTCGACGCGCAGCACCCAGGGGATCTCGTTCGGGATCTTCTTGTCGAGGTCGATCAGCGCGGTCGCGAGCGTGTCGAGCTCGGCGCGGCCTTCGGGCAGCAGCACCGCCTGTCCGGTGTCGAAGAACACTTCGGACTGGAACACGAAGCGGTCGCCGACGATGCGGATGTCGGGGCGGTTGCCGAGGATGGCGCGCAGTCGGCCGAAGAATTCCGAGCGATAGCGCGACAATTCCTGCACCCGCTGCGCCAGGGCGACATTCAGCCGAGAGCCCAGATCGGCAATGCGATTTTGCGATTCCTTGTCGCGCTTCTCGCTGACGTCGAGCGCTTCCTCCAGCGCCGCCAATTGCCGCCGCAGCGCGCTGATCTGCTGGTTCAGCACCTCGATCTGCGCCAGCGCGCGGGCCGAAACCGCTTTCTCGGAGTCCAACGCCTTACCGAGTTCGGAGGATTTGCCTTGCGCATCGTTGCCGGCCGCGGCGAGCCCCTCATAGAGGCCCTTGATGCGGTCGCGCTCGCTCTCGGCCGAGGCGAGGCCGGCTTTCAGCGACGAGACCTGGTCGTCGAGCGTGAGCTTGCCGAGCTTCTCCAGCGACAGCAATTCGTTGAGCTGCGCGATCTTGGCGTTGAGCAGCTCCAGCGCCTTGTCCTTGCCGGTGACCTCCTGCGACAGGAAGAACTGCACGACCAGGAACACCGACAGCAGGAACACGATCGACAGCACCAGCGTCGACAGCGCGTCGACGAAGCCGGGCCAGTAGTTGAAGGAGGTATCGCCGCGGCGGCCGCGCGCCAGTGCCATGTCGCTAACCCTTCTCGGGCTGACGCGCGATGCGCTCCAGCAGGCGCCGGATCTCGCGGTTCTGCTCGCCCTGGCCGTCGGCCCATTCACGGATCATCTGCTGCTCGGTGCGCATATGCGAGACCAGCGCCTGGATGGCTTCGGCAAGGCCCGCCATCGCCGCAGTGGTGCCGCGGCTGCCGCTGCCTTCCTCGAGCACCGTGCGCAAGCGCTCGACGACAGCCTGAAGCTCGCCGCTGGCAATGCCGCCGCCACTGCCGCTGGCGGCGACAGCTACTTCGCCACTGCCATATTCGCGCACGGTGGTGGCAAGCCAGTCTTCGAGATCGGTGTAGAAACGGTTCTGCGCCTGGCTCGATTGCAGGTCGAGAAAGCCCAGGATCAGCGAGCCGGCGAGGCCGAACAGCGAACTCGAGAACGAGATGCCCATGCCGCCGAGCGGGGCGGCCAGCCCCTCCTTCAGCGTGTCGAACAGGGCGCCGGAATCGCCCCCGACCTTGAGCCCGTCGATCACCTTGCCGACCGAGCCGACCGTCTCGATCAGGCCCCAGAAGGTGCCGAGCAGGCCGAGGAAGACCAGAAGCCCGGTCATGTAGCGGGAGATGTCGCGGGCCTCGTCGAGGCGGGTCGCGATTGAATCGAGCAGGTGCCGCATGGTGGTCTGGGTGATCGACATCCGCCCGGTGCGCTCGCCGCCGAGGATCATCGCCATCGGCGCCAGCAGCTTGGGGTGACGGGCGGGCGCAAGGCCAGGATCGGCGATGCGGAAATTGTTGACCCAGGAGACTTCGGGATACAGCCGGATCACCTGGCGGATGGCCAGGATAATGCCGATGAACAGTACGCCGCCGATCAGGGCATTAAGCCCGGGATTGGCGAAGAAGGCCTGGATGATCTGCTTGTAGAGCACCACTCCCACCAGGGCGCAGAGCACCAGGAAGACCAGCATCCGCACCAGAAAGACGCTGGGCGAGGAAAGCTTGGTGTATTCGATGTCGAGGGAAGAGCGGGGCGAGGCGCCTGGCGGCATGGCCGGTATCATCCGTTAACTTGCTTGCGGGGCGCACTATGGCACAGCGCCAGCCCAAAAAAAGCGCCGGATGCGCCGATTTCGGGGAGAGCTGGGGAACCCAGAGCTGAAACGGGGCTTTGGTACGGACGTACTTTCCTAATCCTCGGCATTCCACAGGTTCAAGTCGTACTTTTCCCCTGCCGCCCAAGATCTGGCGCCCAAGATCTGCCGCCCAAAGACGGAGTCGTCGCATGAGCGTCGTGTCCGCAATCATCGGGACTGCCGAACGGGTGCCGCTGCCTGATGTCGTGATCCGCGCGGCGATCCAGCGCCTGTGCTCGCGCACGGTGACGCGGCTGTCCGCGCTGGGCGGGGCCGACGATGCCGCCTTCGCCGGGCGGATGATGCTGCGGCCGATCGCCGAGGACCCGGATGTCGGCTATGACGAGGTGCCCGCTTCGTTCTTTGCGAAGGTGCTCGGTCCCAACCGCAAATACTCCTGCTGCTTCTACAAGACCGACGCGACCACCTTGCAGGAGGCCGAGGAGGAGGCGTTGCGCCAGACCGCCGAGCATGCCGCTCTCGCCGACGGCCAGACCATCCTCGAGCTCGGCTGTGGCTGGGGCTCGCTGTCGCTGTGGATGGCGCGGCAGTTTCCGCACGCCAAGGTGACGGCGGTGTCGAGCTCGCAGGCGCAGCGCACTTATATCGAAGAAGAGGCGCGGCTGCGCGGTCTCCTCAACCTGCGCGTGGTCACGGCGGACATCAACGTGTTCGCGCCCGACGGGCAATTCGACCGCATCGTTTCGGTCGAGATGTTCGAGCATGTGATGAACTGGCGCAAGCTGATGACGCGCCTGCGCGCGTGGCTCGCGCCGGAGGGGCGGTTCTTCATGCACATCGTCGCCCATCGCTCTGGCTCCCACCTGTTCGACCGGGCCGATCGCGACGACTGGATCGCGCAGCACGTCTCCACGGGCGGGCTGATGCCGAGCCATCACCTTGTCAGGCAATTCGACGATATCTTCACGGTCGAGAAGGAATGGTGCTGGAGCGGCACGCATTATCAGCGCACCGCCAACGACTGGCTCGCCAATTTCGACGTGCATCGCGATGCCATCGAGGCGGCCTTGCGCAACATCCATGGCGAGGAGACCGGCCAGCGAATGCGGCGCTGGCGCTGGTTCTTTCTCGCGACCTCCGGCCTGTTCGGCTACGCCGATGGAACCGAGTGGGGCGTTAGCCACTATCGGATGAAGGCGGCGGGGTAATTGCGCTGTTCCGTCGCAGCACGCCGCGAGGGAACTCGATTCACGATCCGGTGACTTTCCGAAACGCTCGTTTTTTGAACGGGATAGCTCGTGTGACAATGAGCCGCCCAAGCTCTCATTGCGTCGCAGCAAACACCGATTATTTTCTTTTTCAAATCAGACTGTCCGGAACTTCTTCGGAAGACCAGCGATAGAACGGGGCGACTACCCTTATGTCAGCACTTCACGCGCGATCCGCCTGCATGGCCATAATGCTCGCGGTCGCGGCACCGCTTCTTGCGGGCTGCGATGAATCAAACTCTGCGATCGTCCAGGCGCAACCGACCGAACCCGACGTCAGCGTGGTGACCGTAAGACCGCAGCCGCGCGCGGTGGTGCGGGAACTCCCTGGCCGGATCGCGCCGACGCGAGTCTCCGATGTTCGGCCCCGGGTTTCGGGTATCGTGGTTGAGCGCCTGTTCCATCAGGGCAGCGAAGTGAAAGCGCGCGATCCGCTCTACCGTATCGATCCGCGCCCGTTCGAGGTCGAGGTATCGGCCAACGAAGCCGCGCTCGCCAAAGCGGAGGCTGGGCTGATGCAGTCCCAGCAACAGGCGCGCCGCATCGCCACGCTCACCAGCCAGCGCGCCGCGCCCGAAGCCGAGAACGAGAAGGCGATCGCGGCCGAGCGACAGGCTCATGCCGAGGTCGAGGGCCGCAAGGCCGACCTCGCGCGCGCAAAGCTCAATCTCGACTACGCCACCGTGCGGGCGCCGATTGACGGCGTTGTCGGTGCGGCCCTGGTCAGCGAGGGCGCGCTCGTGGTCCAGAACGAGACCAATCTGGCCACCATTCAGCAACTCGATCTGATCTACGCCGACTTCACCCAGTCGGTGAACGAGCTCAATCAGCTCCGCCGCGCCTTCGAGAGTGGCGATCTCGAACGTATTGCGCCCGGTGCCGTCAAGGTGCGTCTCGTGCTCGACGACAACACGATCTATCCGCTGAACGGCAAGCTCCTGTTCTCCGATGCCAAGGTCGACGCCAACACCGGTCAGGTGACCTTGCGCGGTGAATTTCCCAATTCAAAACGTGAATTGCTGCCTGGCATGTACGTTCGCGTACGAATCGAGCAGGGCATCGACAGCGACGCGATCGCGGTGCCGCAGCAGGCGATCCAGCGCAACGGCGGCGGCGGCAGCGAAGTCTTCGTCGTCAAGGACGATCACCGCGTCGCGGTGCAACCGGTGCGCATCGGTTCGGCGCAAGATGGCTTCTGGTTCGTCACCGAGGGCCTGAAGGCCGGTGACAAGGTCGTGGTGGAAGGCTTCCAAAAGTTCGCAGCTGGCGACAAGGTCAAGCCGCAATCCTGGGCCGAGGCCGAAGCCATCGTGGAAAGTCAACGCGCACAGATGATGCAGTAAAGCATCATGGCGAGCTTCTTCATCGACAGGCCGATCTTCGCCTGGGTCGTCGCGCTGTTCATCTGTCTGGTCGGCGCAATTTCGATTCCGCTGTTGCCGATCGCGCAGTATCCGATCATCGCGCCGCCCTCGATTTCGATCTCGACCAGCTATCCCGGCGCCTCGCCCGAGAACCTCTACAACAGCGTCACGCGGCTGATCGAGGAGGAGCTCAACGGCGCCTCCGGCATCCTCAATTTCGAATCGACCAGCGACTCGCTCGGCCAAGTCGAGATCATCGCTAATTTCCAGCCGGGCACAAACACCAACGACGCCTCGGTGGAGGTGCAGAATCGCATCAAGCGGGTCGAGGCGCGCCTGCCGCGCGCGGTGATGCAACAGGGCATCCTGGTCGAGGAAGCCTCCAGTGCGGTGCTCCAGATCATCACGCTGAGCTCGACCGACGGCAGCCTCGACGAGGTTGGCCTCGGCGATTTCATGATCCGCAACGTGCTCGGCGAGATCCGCCGCATCCCCGGCGTCGGCCGCGCCACGCTGTATTCGACCGAACGCAGCTTGCGCGTCTGGGTCGATCCGGCCAAGCTGGTCGGCTATGGCCTGACTGCCGACGACGTCAACAAGGCCATTGCCGCGCAGAACGCACAGGTCGCTTCGGGCAGCATCGGCGCCGAGCCGTCGACCGCGACCCAGCGCACCTCCGCGCTGGTGCTGGTCAAGGGCCAGCTCTCGTCCCCGGACGAATTCGGCACCATCATCCTGCGCGCCAATGCCGACGGCTCGACCGTGCGGCTGCGCGACGTCGCGCGCATCGAGGTCGGCGGCCTCAGCTACCAGTTCAACACCCGTCTCGACGGCAAGCCGACCGCCGGTCTCTCCGTGCTGATGTCGCCGACCGGCAACGCGCTGGCGACCGCGAGCGCGGTCGAAGAGAAAATGAAGGAGCTGTCGCGCTTCTTCCCGGCCAACATCTCCTACGAGATCCCCTACAACATCACGCCCGTGGTCGAGGCCTCGATCAAGAAGGTGCTGTCGACGCTGGTCGAAGCCGTGGTGCTGGTGTTCGTGGTGATGTTCCTGTTCCTGCAGAACATCCGCTACACCATCATTCCGACCATCGTGGTGCCGGTGGCGCTGCTGGGCGCCTGTACCACGCTGCTGCTCGCCGGCTACTCCATCAACATGCTCTCGATGTTCGGCATGGTGCTCGCGGTCGGCATCCTCGTGGACGATGCCATCGTCGTGGTCGAGAACGTCGAGCGCATCATGAGCGAGGAGGGGCTGCCGCCGAAGGAGGCGACGCGCAAGGCGATGTCGCAGATATCGGGCGCCATCATTGGCATCACGCTGGTTCTGATGGCGGTGTTCGTGCCGATGGCGTTCTTCCCGGGCTCGGTCGGCATCATCTACCGCCAGTTCTCCGTGACCATGGTCGCCGCGATCGGCTTCTCCGCCTTCCTCGCGCTGTCGCTGACGCCGGCGCTGTGTGCGACCTTGCTCAAGCCCGTCGCGGCCGGCCACGGTCACGCCAAGAAGGGCGTGTTCGGCTGGTTCAACCGCATGCTCGACGGCGGCAAGGAGGGTTATTCGCGCACCGTCGGCTTCTCGCTGAAGCGCACCGGCCGCTTGATGCTGGTCTATGTCGCGCTGCTCGCCGGCCTGTCCTGGGCCTTCGTCAATCTGCCCGGCGGCTTCCTGCCCGTCGACGACCAGGGCTTCGTCACCACCGACGTGCAGACGCCGTCGGATTCGTCCTACGGCCGGACCGAGGCGGTGATCGAGAAAGTGGAAAAATACCTGGCGCAGCGCCCGGGCGTCGACAACGTCACCTTCCTCACCGGCTTCAGCTTCTCCGGCCAGGGCATGAACACCGCGCAGGCCTTCATCACCCTGAAGGACTGGTCGGAGCGCGGGCCGAAGGATTCGGCCGCGGCGATCGTTACCGACATCAATCGCGATTTGTCGTCGTCGATCCGCGACGCAAAAATCTCCGCGCTGCAGCCGCCGCCGATCGACAATCTCGGCAACTCCTCGGGCTTCTCGTTCCGCCTCCAGGACCGCGGCCAGAAGGGCTATCCGGCCTTGATGCGCGCCGCCGATCAGTTGATCGCGGAGGCCAATGCAAGCGCGGTGCTTCAGAAGGTCTATGTCGAAGGCCTGCCCGAGGCCGGCGTGGTCAATCTCGTGATCGACCGCGAAAAGGCCGGCGCCTTCGGCGTCACTTTCGAGGACATCAACAACACGATCTCGACCAATCTCGGCTCGAACTACATCAACGACTTCCCGAACCGCGGCCGCATGCAGCGCGTCGTGGTGCAGGCCGATGCGCGCGACCGCATGCGGACCGAGGACATCCTCAACTACAACGTCAAGAACAGCCGCGGCCAGCTCGTGCCGTTCTCGTCCTTTGCCACCGTGGAATGGGCGCGCGGCCCGACGCAGATCACCGGCTTCAACTATTATCCGGCGGTGCGCATCTCCGGCGAAGCAAAACCCGGCTTCACCTCGGGTGATGCCATCGCGGAGATGGAGCGGCTTGCCGGCAAGCTGCCGCGCGGCTTCGGCTATGAATGGACCGGGCAGTCGCTCCAGGAAAAGCTCTCGGGCTCGCAGGCGCCGTTCCTGCTCGGGCTTTCGGTGTTCGTGGTGTTCCTGTGTCTGGCCGCGCTGTACGAGAGCTGGACCATTCCGCTCGCGGTGCTGCTCACCGTGCCGCTCGGCATCGTCGGCGCCGTGGTCGCAGCGATGCTGCGCGGCCTGCCCAACGACGTCTACTTCACCGTCGGCCTGATCACCATCATCGGTCTCGCCGCCAAGGACGCGATCCTGATCATCGAGTTCGCCAAGGATCTGCGCAAAGAAGGCAAGCCGCTGGTGGACGCCACCATCGAGGCCTGCCGCCTGCGCTTCCGCCCGATCCTGATGACCGGCCTCGCCTTCATCTGCGGCGTGCTGCCGATGGCCATTGCCCATGGCGCCGGCGGCGCCAGCCAACAGGCGCTCGGCAGCATCGTGATGGGCGGCATGATCGCGGTGGTGATCCTGGCGCTGCTGATGGTGCCGGTGTTCTTCGTCTCGGTGCAACGCGTGCTGGGCGGGGATCGGGAGAAGGTGGCGAAAGAGGCCGAGATGTATGGGCCGCCCGCGCCGGCCAAGCTGTAAGGTGAGGTGTCATGCCCCGCGAAGGCGGGGCATCCAGTACGCCGCGGCCTTTCCGTACTCAACAGGCGTCTCTGGAATACTGGATCATTCGCCTTCGCGGATGATGACAGTCGGATTTGCGCTGGTGAGAGTCGGCCATTGAACGCCCGATCGGTCGGCTTGATTTCTCGGAGGCCTCAATCCAGACTGCATCCCTGGATTGAAACAACGTATTCGCACTCTGCCCGCGAATGCACAGGCGCCCGCCGATCGAGAGCATGTGATGCGTCCGACTGACATTGCGATCTCGAACTATCGCTCCATTCGGCGGCTCTCCATACCCATCCATCCCCTGTCGGTGTTTGTCGGCGAGAATGGAGTCGGCAAGTCCAATCTCTACAAGTCCTTGTCGCTGTTGCGCGACGCGGCGACCGGTCAGATCACCCGCACGATCGCCGATGAAGGCGGATTGAATTCGGTCTGCTGGTCCGGCCTACGCAAACGGGGCGAAGACGGGCGGCTGCGGCTGTCCGCCACATTCGACAGCATGAGCTATTCCATCGAGCTCGGGTTTCCGAGCCCGCTTCAGGCCGCGTTTTCCGGCGAGCCGATGATCAAGGCCGAAAGCATCGAAACGACGCGCGGCAAACGAACCGTCAAGCTGATGGAGCGGATCAATTCGCTCATCAGCGTCCGCGGCGAGAGCGGCGCCTGGAACGCGCACAAGGACGCGGTGCTGCCATCAGAGACCGCGCTTGCGGCTTTTTCCGATGGCAAGCAATGCCCGGAAATCGACCTGATCAGAAATGCCATGCTGGGCTGGCGATTCTATCATGACTTCCGCACTGATCCGGCGTCGCCGATACGAAAGCCATGTCTCGCGATCGCAACGCCCTCGCTCAGCGCCGATGGCATCGATTTGGCTGCCACCCTGGCGACCCTCTATGTCATTCGGGAAGACGCCAACGATTTGCAGGACGCAATCCAGGATGCATTCCCGGGCGCCGAACTCCGCGCATGGGAACAAAACGGCAGGTGTGAATTCGATCTGCAATTGCCGGATATGCCGCGGCCGTTCAGGGCTCATGAACTGTCCGACGGGACGCTGAAATACATCTGCCTGCTCGCGGTGTTCATGGGTTACCGGCTGCCGCCGTTCATTGCGCTGAACGAACCCGAGACCAGCCTGCATCCGTCGCTGCTGGCGCCGCTGGCCCGGCTCATCGCCAAGGCATCACGCCGCGCCGACATCTGGATTGTCACCCATTCGGAACAGCTGATGGACGCGCTGCGAAGCGAGAGTTCGGTCCCGCTTCGCCGGGTCATCAAGTCGAAAGGCGCCACAGCCATCGAGGGCCTGACCATTGGCGGTGAATATCGCGACGATGAAGATGACGAGGAGGACGAGTAGCCGCGGCAGATCGAGCCGTCGTGCTACTGCGTCCTACTTCCGCAAGATCTTCACCAATTCCCCCGTGCACGAACTCATTGCCGCACACGACATTGCCGGTCACCAGCGCATCGCCCGGCGTGTCGATGTGGCTGATCGTGTCGCCCGCCTCGCGCAGCATGATCATACCCGCCGCGATGTCCCACGATTGCAGATTGCGCTCCCAGTAGCCGTCGAGGCGGCCGGCGGCGACGAAGGCGAGATCGAGCAACGTTGGTCAGGCTTCGTGCTGGATCGCTCGCGGGCGGCGTGAGCCAAAGATTCAACTTTCGGTGGATTTGATTCCATGCATAATCGCTCCGGGGAAATTTTAGGGGGCGGTTATGTTGGCGCGAGTTTTCGCGAATTGCCGGCGTGCAACTACTATTGCGCTTTGTGCTTTGATCATCAGCGGGTGCGCTATTCATCCGCTGCCGGACGATACGGCTCACATCTCGACCTACAATATCGTTCGGCAAATCCGTTGCGAGACGCGGCAGGCGGTTATCGATCGACTCCTCACTTACCTTACGGACGACACCAATCACCATGAAATCCGGCAGAATGGTCGAATTTTCCAGAAGGTCGATGATAGGTCATTTGCGATAGGGCAGCAGGCCGCCCGCGACTATGAAATCAATCACGATTCGATCGCCAAATTCGATTCGACAAAACTCACTGGCTTTGCGCGGTATGTTATCGAAGTGATGCTCAGTATAGGCATTGCCTATAATTTCGACCTGACCGGATATGAGCAGAACAATATCGATCCCGAGATCAATTTCATTCGACCGCTACCCATCTCGACATCGGTGTCGCTGGGCCTCAAGGGAAATTTTGACAGATATCGACAGAATGAACGATCGTTCACGATCACCGACACCTTCTATGCATTGATCAAGAACGTTCCGGAATCCTATTGCAAGAATTCCATCGTCGAAGCGAACATCATCTATCCGATTTATGGCAAAGTCGGTGTCCAAAAAATGGTCTACGACTTCACGTTGCTCGCCTTCTTCGGCAATCTCACCGGAGACGGCTCGAAGGATTTCATCAACATCAGCGGACCTCCAACGATGGTCGATCAGTTGGAATTCCAGACCACCATTGGGGGCACGGCGTCACCGAAAGTCGTTTTCGCACCGCTCGGACCCGCCTTCCAGGTGTCCGACGCAACCCTCGGCGTGTCGGCGACTCGCCGGGACACGCACAAGCTCACTATGGGGCTCTATCTCGACAAGCTGGGTTCGACCGAAGTCAAGAATGTTCGCACTGCGCTATTTGAAGGCTTGGTCCCAGGCAATTTGATCACCGCGTCGGGAGGACGAGCAGAGCTTGGTGCGGCAAAGGCCGTTGAGCAGTTTCTGCTACAGAAAATATTCAGGCCGACAATCGTCATTCAGCAGTGAAAGTGGAGGAATCGATGGCGAAGAAAGCAAGGAAAGCGGTGGCGACCCCGGTTCATATCCAAGCGAAGACGCTGGAGAAGCTGGAGAAAGCAGCCCGCAAGGCGGGGTTGTCGAAGCATTTCAAGAAGGCGGTTGGAAAGACCAGGAGGACGGTGTTCGTTCACGTCGAGCGGGAGAATTTCGACAAGCTGAAGGAGCTCGTTCAGCACGAGAAGCTGGCCGCGCATCCGTCCGCGCGATCACTGTCGAATTGTGATTGTGATCCGGACGACGTGTTCTGCTTCTGCTAGGGAGATCGCGTCCCCGGACTGTTGCGGCCTGGGATCCGAAGTCGATGCCTGGGCGAACGGAGTCGTGCCCCGCGAAAGTCGTGCCGAGAGACTGGACCCCTACTTCCGCAGGATCTTCACCAGTTCCCCGTGCACGAACTCATTCCCGCACACGACATTGCCCGTCACCAGGGCGTCGCCCGGCGTATCGATGTCGCTGATCGTTCCGCCAGCCTCGCGCAGCATGATCAGGCCCGCCGCGATGTCCCAGGATTGCAAATTGCGCTCCCAGTAGCCGTCGAGGCGGCCGGCGGCGACGAAGGCGAGGTCGAGGGAGGCGGCGCCGAAGCGGCGCAGGCCGGCGACGCGCTCCTGCATCGCGGTCATCTCGCGGCGGAATTCCTCGTGGTCGCCGCGGCCGATATGGGGCAGGCCACAGGCCACGACGCATTCGTTGAGCTGGCGGCGGCCGGCCACGCGCAGGCGCTGGTCGTTGAGGAAGGCACCCTTGCCGCGCTCGGCGATGTAGAGCTCGTCATTGGCGGGGTTGTAGATCACGCCGGCAATGATCGTGCCCTCGCGCGAAAGCCCGATCGAGATCGCGAATTGCGGGATCCCGTGCAGGAAGTTGGTGGTGCCGTCGAGCGGATCGACGATCCAGGTGTGGCTCTTGTCGGAGCCCTCGCGCGTGCCGCCTTCCTCGCCGATGAAACCGTAACCTGGCCGCGCCTTGGCGAGGTCCTGGTAGAGGATCTCCTCGGCGCGCTTGTCGGCCAGCGAGACGAAATTCGCCGGCCCCTTGAGCGAGACCTGGAGATGCTCGATCTCGCCGAGATCGCGCTTGAGGCTGCGGCCGGCGCGACGCGCGGCCTTGACCATGACGTTGATAGTTGCGGAATACAGCATGAGCTTCCGGTCTTGATCGGGGGAAATGGCGCGAAATCGCGCCTGTTTGAGGGATGGGGTGCCCTGCGGGGGCCTCAACGTCAAGTCATTTGGCCCCGAGCCATTTCCTGGCGGCGGCCTCGGCCTTGGCCCGGTCCTCGGCCGGCAAATCGGACAATTGCTTGTCCAGCTCCGGATCGCCCTTGCCGGCGGTCTTGGCCACCAGATGCCATTTGAAGCCCTCGATCTTGTCCACGGCCGTGCCCATGCCGTTGATCAGCACCCAGGCCAGCCGGTTCTGCGCGATCGCGCTGCCCTGGCGGGAGGCCTTGCGCAGCAGGGCTACGGCGGCCGGCTGGTTCTTCGGCGTGCCGGTGCCGTTGAACAGCGCGATGGCGTATTCGACCTCTGCATCGACATTGTCGGTCAGCGTGGCGACCTGGAGCAGACGCACCGCCCGTTCCAGGTCCTTCGGCACGCCAGTGCCTTCCTTGTAGAAGGTCGCGAGCGCGTATTGCGCCTCGGGCAGGCCGGCATCGGCCGCCTGGCGCAGCAGCTCGGCGGACCGCTTGACGTCCTGCGGCAGGGTCTGTCCATCGAGATAGAGCAGCGCGAGGTTATAGGCCGCCTTGGGCTCGCCAAGCTTGGCGGCGGACGCCATCAGCTTCACCGCCTCGTTCTTGTCCACCGGGCCGCCACGGCCAGACATCCTGAGCATGGCGAGGGCGAACATCGCCTCGCGGTCGCCGGCATCAGACGCGCGCTTGTACCATTGCAGCGCCTTGGCGTAGTCGCGCCGGATACCCATGGCATTGGAATAGAGCTCACCCAGCATGGTCATTGCCTTGGGATCGCCGGCCTCGGCACGGGCGGTGGCGAGTTCGAAGGCGGTCTTGTACTGGCCGCGCTGATAGGCGCCGTACACCAGATCGACGTTGGGATTGTCGGTCGGAGGCGCCGGAATCACCGTCGCCGCCGGTGCAGGCTTTGGGGAAGCTGAAGGTTTGGGGGAGGCTGACGGTTTGGGTGCCGGCGCCGCTTCCTTCTTCTTGGTGATGGTGTGCGGCGTGGCCTTCTTGGTTTTCTCGGCCGAAGGGCTCGGCGTTGCCACGGGCGGCGTGATCTGGAGCTGCGCGGCCGCGGGCACTGTGAGCAGCAGCAGCGTGGCCAGGATGGTGATGCGCGGGAGCTTCATGTCAGGCGCTAGCCGTGCTCTTGACCCGCAGGATTTTGGCCCGCAAGCGCAGTCGCATGGGCCTTCTTGATCGCAGCGTCGATCTCGACCAGCGCAGCCTTGGGTCCGCGCGGATCGGTCCAGATGAAGTCGCCGACCAGCACGAAATCGGCGCCGCTGGCGGCGAATTCGTGGGCCTCCTCCAGCGAGATGGCAAAGCCGACGCAGGGCGGTTCGAACAGCTCGGCCCACCAATCCAGCCGCTCGGCAATCGCTTGCGACGACGGCCGCTGGCCCTTTGCATCGGGCTCGCCGAACAGAACGTAATCCGCGCCGATCTCGCCCGCATCCATGGAATGGTGCCGCGTCGTCAGCCCGCCGACGCCGGCGATGCGATCGGGCTTCAGCGATGGCAGCGCCTCCTTCAGCGCGGCGATGCCGGGCAGGTGCGCGCCGTCGGCGCCGCCGCGTGCGACGAGCTCAGGATGGCCTTCGACGAGCAGCGCGGCGCCCGCTTTCTGAACCGGCGGCGTCAAAACCTTGATTCGCGAGATCATGGTGCGCTGATCGGTCACCTTCAGCCGCAGCAGCACGGCCGCGACGTCGGCGGCGGCGAGCAGGCCGGGCAGCTCGGCCAGAAGCGAAGCGGGATCGTCGACGACAGGCGTCGCGAGATAAAGGCGCGGCGCCGGGCGCGGCGGAGGAGATTTGTTCGACAAGATCTAGGCCGCTTTCTGTTCCAGGCTGCTTTGCCATTCGCCTTTGGAGGCGAGGCCATTCATGCGCGCGCGATGACTGAATGCGTTTTGTCCGGCTGTGACGTTCTCAGCCTTGCCCGACCATGCCTTCTGCGGCGCGGCCTGGAGGGCGCGACCATAGGAGAAAGTCAGGCCCCAGGGCAGCGGGCCGAGCTTGTGCATGGCGTTGAGGTGCGCGGTCGCCTCTTCGTCCGACTGGCCGCCGGAGAGGAAGGCGATGCCGGGCACCGCCGCGGGCACGCAAGCTTTGAGCAGCCGTATCGTCTTCTCCGCGACCTCCTCGACGGAAGCCTGCTTCGGGCATTTCTTGCCGGAGATGGCCATGTTCGGCTTCAGCACCATGCCCTCGAGCGCGACGCGCTGCAGGCGCAATTCCTGAAAGGTCTTGTTGAGCACACGGCTCGTCACCTCATAGCAGTGATCGATGTCGTGATCGCCGTCCATCAGCACTTCGGGCTCGACGATCGGCACGATCTGCGCGGCCTGGCATAGCGCTGCATAGCGCGCCAGCGCGTGGGCGTTGACGCTGATCGCGGTCATCGAGGGAATACCGCTGCCGATGTCGATCACCGCACGCCATTTGGCGAAGCGGGCGCCGCGCTCGTAATATTTCTTCAAGCGCTCGGCGAGCTTGTCGAGCCCGACGGTGACGAGCTCTCCCGGGCACATCGGCAGGGGTTGCGTGCCTTCGTCGACCTTGATGCCGGGAATGGCGCCGCTACTCTCGATCAGCTTGACCAGGGGCGTGCCGTCCTTTGCGTTCTGCCAGATCGTCTCGTCGTAGAGGATGACGCCGGAGATATAGCGGCTCATGGCTTCGTTCGAGCGGAACAGCATCTCGCGATAGTCGCGGCGGTTCTCCTCGGTCGATTCCACGCCGATCGCGTCGAAGCGCTTCTTGATGGTGCCGGAGGATTCGTCCGCGGCAAGGATGCCCTTGCCCGGCGCGACCAGAGCGGTCGCGATCCTGTTGAGCTCAGTCAGATTCATCGAGATGTCCTCCCAAAACGATTCTGCCCTTGCCGGTGAAAATAGACCGTTCTCGGGCAAATGCCGAGTTAACGTTCGTCGCAGGGTAAGGGGGAGGGGGCCTGTTACCTCGCCCCGCTTGCGGGGAGAGGTCGGTCGCGAAGCGACCGGGTGAGGGGGTACAGGTCTATTGACGGGGCACAACTCGCGGAGAGAGCCCCTCACCCCAACCCTCTCCCCTTAAGGACGGGGAGAGGGAGGGATAGATCACGCCACCTTCGGGGCGAGCTCGCCCTTGGCGTAGCGCTTGGCCATCTCGGCCGTCGTCAGCACCTTCTTGATCTTGGAGGCTTGGCCCGCGGTGTTGAATTCCTGGAGCCGCTGCTTGCACAGCTTGGTCATCGCTTCCATCGCGGGCTTCAGGTATTTGCGCGGGTCGAACTCTTCCGGATTGTCCTTGAGCACTTTCCGGATCTGGCCGGTCATCGCCATGCGGTTGTCGGTGTCGATGTTGATCTTGCGCACGCCGTTCTTGATGCCGCGCTGGATCTCGGCCACCGGCACGCCCCAGGTCGGCTTCATCTTGCCGCCATAGGCGTTGATGATGTCCTGGAGGTCCTGCGGCACCGACGAGGAGCCGTGCATGACGAGATGCATGTTCGGCAGCTTGCGGTGGATCTCCTCGATCACGTTCATGGCGAGGATGTCGCCGTCGGGCTTGCGGGTGAACTTGTAGGCACCGTGAGACGTCCCCATCGCGATCGCGAGCGCGTCGACCTGGGTCTCCTGGACGAACTTCACCGCTTCATCCGGATTGGTCAGCAGCTGGTCGTGGCTGAGCTTGCCCTCGGCGCCGTGGCCGTCTTCCTTGTCGCCCATGCCGGTCTCGAGCGAGCCGAGCACGCCGAGCTCGCCCTCGACCGAGATGCCGCCGAGATGGGCCATGTCGGTCACGGTCTTGGTGACGCCGACATTGTAGCTCCAATCGCCGGGGGTCTTGCCGTCGGCCTTGAGCGAGCCGTCCATCATCACCGAGGTGAAGCCGGCCTGGATCGCGGTCATGCAGGTTGCCGGCTCGTTGCCGTGGTCGAGATGCACGCAGACCGGGATGTGGGGATAGATCTCGGTCACCGCGTCCATCATGTGCTTGAGCATGACGTCGTTGGCGTAGGAGCGCGCACCGCGCGAGGCCTGGATGATGACGGGCGCGTCGACCTGGTTGGCCGCGTCCATGATCGCCAGTGCCTGCTCCATGTTGTTGATGTTGAAGGCCGGGACGCCGTAATCGTTCTCCGCCGCATGGTCGAGCAATTGACGCAACGTGATCCGAGCCATCTGTGTTTTTCTCCCGTTTGGGCCTGCAAGGCCACTGCTTGAAGGCGGCTGACGACTTGCCGACCGATTACTTGGTGCGCAGAACTTCGACGCCGGGCAGGGGCTTGCCTTCCATCCATTCAAGAAATGCGCCACCGGCGGTCGAGACATAGGTGAACTGACCGGCCACATGGGCCTGGTTGAGGGCCGCCACGGTGTCGCCGCCGCCCGCGATCGAGATCAGCTTCTTGGCCTTGGTGCGCTCGGCGGCATGCTTGGCGGCGGACATCGTGCCGCGGTCGAACGGCTGCATTTCGAACGCACCGAGCGGTCCGTTCCAGACCAGCGTCGCCGCATCGTCGATCGCGGCGTGGACACGTGCGATCGATTGCGGACCGACGTCGAGGATCATGCCGTCGGCCGGAATCGCGTCGAGGCCGTAGGCGTGCGACGGCGCGTTGGCCGCGAAATGATAGGCGACGGTGGCGTCGACCGGCAGGATGATGGCACAATTGGCGGCTTCCGCCTTCTCCATGATGCGCAGCGCGGTCGCGGCGAGATCTTTCTCGGCCAGCGACTTGCCGATGCCGACGCCTTGGGCGTGCAGGAAGGTGTTGGCCATGCCACCGCCGATCACGAGCGCGTCGACCTTGCTCACGAGGTTTTCGAGCAGGTCGATCTTGGTCGAGACCTTGGCGCCGCCGATGATGGCGATGACGGGCTTGGTCGGTGAGCCCAGCGCCTTCTCCAGCGCGACCAGCTCGGCCTGCATGGTGCGGCCGGCATAGGCGGGCAGCTTGTGGCCGAGGCCTTCGGTCGAGGCATGGGCGCGGTGCGCGGCCGAGAACGCGTCATTGACCCAGATGTCGCCGAGTTTTGCGAGCTCCGCGACAAAGGCGGGATCGTTCTTCTCTTCCTCTTTGTGGAAGCGGGTATTTTCCAGGCAGAGGATGTCGCCGTCGTTCAGCGCCGCCACGGCCTTGGCCACGGGCTCGCCGATGCAGTCGTCGGCGAAGGCGACGGGCTTCTTCACGACCTTGGCGAGCGCCTCGGCAACGGGCTTGAGCGAGTCCTTGCCATCGCGCCCTTTCGGCCGGCCGAAATGCGCGAGCAGGATGACCTTGCCGCCCTTGTCGGAGATTTCGGTGATGGTCGGCGCGACGCGCTCGAGCCGGGTTGCGTCGCTGACGCGCCCGTTCTCCATGGGCACGTTGAGATCGACGCGCAGCAGTACGCGCTTGCCCTTCACGTCGACGTCGTCGAGGGTGCGGAATTTGTTGGTCACGAGGGATCCCCTGAACCGCCTTGGGTAATGTTGGGCCAGTCCTCGATCTTCCGATCCGGATCGGGCTTGATCTTCGAGCCCGATCGCAAGAACAGGAACAACAGGCCGCCCATCAACGCCAAGAGGAGCGCGAGGGCGACGAGTTGCGAGGTCATGGCGTTCTCCGGCTGTGCCGTGACGCGTCTTGCTTAGATCACCTTCGCCATCGCGACGGCGGTGTCCGCCATGCGATTGGAGAAGCCCCACTCGTTGTCGTACCAGGACATCACGCGCACCAGCGTGCCGTTCTGCACCTTGGTCTGGTCCATGTGGAACGTCGAGGAGTGCGGGTCGTGGTTGAAGTCGATCGAGACGTTCGGCGCGGTGGTGTAGCCGAGGATGCCCTTGAGCTGCTGCTCGGACGCACGCTTCATCGCCTCGTTGATTTCCTTCGGATCGGTCGCGCGCTTCGCCACGATCTTGAGGTCGACGACCGAGACGTTCGGGGTCGGCACGCGGATCGCGACGCCGTCGAGCTTGCCCTTCAGTTCCGGCAGCACGAGGCCGATCGCCTTGGCGGCGCCGGTCGAGGTCGGGATCATCGACATCGCAGCCGCGCGGCCGCGATAGAGATCCTTGTGCATGGTGTCGAGCGTCGGCTGGTCGCCGGTATAGGCGTGGATCGTGGTCATGAAGCCGGTCTCGATGCCGACGAGGTCGTTCAGCACCTTGGCGATCGGCGCAAGACAGTTGGTGGTGCAGGAGCCGTTGGAGACGACCAGGTGTTCCCGGGTCAGCGTGTCGTGGTTGACGCCGTAGACGATGGTGGCGTCGGCGCCGTCGGCGGGCGCAGAAACGAGAACGCGCTTGGCGCCAGCGGTCAGATGCGCGGAGGCCTTGTCCTTCGAGGTGAAGATGCCGGTGCATTCCATCGCGATGTCGATGCCCAGATCCTTCCAGGGCAGCTTCGAGGGATCGCGCTCGGCGGTCACCTTGATCTTGTTGCCGCCGAGGCTGATCGTGTCGCCATCGACGGTCACGGTGCCGGGGAAACGGCCATGGACGCTGTCGAAGCGAAGCAGATGGGCGTTGGTCTCGACCGGGCCGAGGTCGTTGATGCCGACGACCTCGATGTCCTTGCGGCCGGACTCAGCGATGGCCCGCAGGATGTTGCGGCCGATGCGGCCAAAACCGTTGATTCCGACGCGGACTGCCATGTTTCGTCTCCTTCAATGACCGTTGTCATCCCGCACAACGCGCTAGCGCGCCTGCGAGGGTTTTTTTTAGGGCGGACGCCCGGTTCGGCCGGGCGGGGCTTGATCATATGGGAGTTAGGTAGTCCTTTTTTTCGGCAATCTCAACTCTCAGGAAACGCGTTTCAGAACGGCGTTAACCGCGGCCTCGGCGGTAATGCCAAAGTGCTGGAATACCTTGTTGAGAGGGGCGCTGGCGCCGAAGGAGTGCATGCCGATAAATTCGCCATCCTGGCCGATCACGGCATCCCAGCCCCAGCGCACGGCGGCCTCGATCGCGACCTTGATGGGCGCGTTGCCGATGATCTCGTCGCGGCGTTCCTTTGGTTGCGCTAACAGGAGCTCGAGCGATGGAACCGAAACCACCCGGGTCGGAATGCCGCGCTCGGCGAGCTGCTTCTGGGCGGCCACGGCCATCTCCACCTCGGAGCCGGAAGCAAACAGCGTCGCCTTGGCTTCGCCCTGGGCGGCCACCAGTTCGTAGGCACCGAACCGGCAGGGGCTCTCGTTCGGCGCGGTGGTGCGCAGCTGTGGCAGGTTCTGCCGGGTCAGCGCCAGCACCGTCGGACCGTCGATGCGGTTGAGCGCAAGCTCCCAGCATTCGGCGACCTCGATGGAATCGCAGGGGCGGAACACGCGCATGTTGGGAATGGCGCGAAGCGCCGAGAGATGTTCGACCGGCTGGTGGGTCGGGCCGTCTTCGCCGAGGCCGATGGAATCATGGGTCATCACATAAACGACCCCGGTCCCCATCAACGCGGCGAGCCGCATCGCCGGCCGCGCATAATCCGTGAACACCAGGAAGGTCGCGCCGTTCGGCGCAAAACCGCCGTGCAGGAAGATGCCGTTCATCGCCGAGCACATGCCGTGCTCACGGATGCCGTAATGGATGAAGCGGCCCTTCGGCGTCTTGGCCGAGAACGCGGTTGCCGACTTGGCCTTGTTGTTGTTGGAGCCGGTGAGGTCGGCCGAGCCCGCCAGAAACTCCATCGGCATCGCGCCGGCAATGACTTCGATCACGGCTTCCGAGGATTTGCGGGTTGCCGCATTCATCGGCTTTTCCAAGAGCTCCTTCTTGTAGCCTTTGAACGCCTTTGCCAGCGCTGCCGGGCGCTCGTGACGGAGCCGACGCTCGAACTCGGCGCGCTTTCGGCTGCCGAGTTCACCGAGCCTTGCTTCCCATTCCTGTCGTGCCGCCGCGCCGCGGCTGCCGGCCGCGCGCCAGGCTTTCAGCACGTCGTCGGGCACCGAGAACGGCTCCAGCGAAATGCCGAGATTTTCCTTGGCGGCCTTGAGTTCGTCGGCGCCGAGCGCTTCGCCGTGGACCTTGTTGGTGCCGGCCTTGTGCGGCGCGCCGAAGCCGATGGTGGTGCGGCACGCAATCAGCGTGGGCTTGTTTGATTTCTGCGCGCGCGTGATCGCGGCGGATATCGCCGCCTGGTCGTGGCCGTCGATCTTTTCGGCCGCCCAACCCGCCGACTTGAAGCGCTTCACCTGGTCCACGGAATCGGAGATCGAGGTCGGACCGTCGATCGAGATGCCGTTGTCGTCATACAGCACGATCAGCTTGTTGAGCTTCCAGTGCCCGGCCATCGCGATCGCTTCCTGCGACACGCCTTCCATCAAATCGCCGTCGGAAGCGATCACATAGGTGTGGTGATCGACGATCTTCCTGCCGAATTCGGCGGCGAGCATCTTCTCGGCGAGCGCCATGCCGACGGCGGTGGAAATGCCCTGGCCGAGCGGACCGGTGGTGGTCTCGATGCCCTTGGTGTGGCCGTGCTCGGGATGTCCTGGGGTCAGCGATCCCAACTGGCGAAAGTCCTTGAGCTGGTCGATCGTCATCTCGGGGCTGCCGATCAGATACAGCAGCGCATAGATCAGCATTGAGCCGTGCCCGGCCGAGAGCACGAAGCGGTCCCGGTCCGGCCAGTCCAGCGCGGCGACATCGAATTTCAGGAATTGCGTGAAAAGCACGGTCGCCATGTCGGCGGCGCCCATCGGCAGGCCCGGATGACCCGATTTCGCCTTTTCGACGCCGTCCATGGCAAGGCCGCGGATCGCATTGGCCATACGGTTGTGATCGACCTGCGTCATGTCTGAAAATCCGTCTGAAAAGAGGCGCTTGTGGCTGGATTTGGCCGCGCCGGAAGGAGCCTTTCGGCCGCTGGGGTCGCGGCTGGGATAGCATCTCGGTTCCGGCAGGCCAAGGCAATCAAACGCCGGTTTGGCCGCAAAAGTTGCTTAGCAGTGCATAGTTTCGTGGCGGCGTTGCGCTCCGCTAGCTTGCCACGTAAATTTCTGCTTCTAACCGCTTGCCGAACCGAGTCTTTTGCCGGACGGCAAGCCCCAAGGTAAATGCCACCAGATAGGCCACAGGTTCCGCCGCTGACTGCATGAACGATCGCGTATCCAACAGCTCTGCCATGACCGAGTCCTCGGCCGTCGAGATCGAGATCGCGACCCGCAGGCTCATGGCGGCGCTCGACTCGCTCGAAAGCGCGGTGGAGCGGCGGCGCGACGCCGATCGCGACGAGAACGAGCTCGCGGCGCGAATCCAGGCGCTGGGCGCGGACCGCTCGCGCCTTGCCGACGAACTCGACGGCGCGCTGGTGAAGGCGCGCAAGCTCGAGCGCTCCAGCCGCGAGATCTCCGATCGGCTGGATTCCGCGATCGTCACGATACGTTCGGTGCTCGATACCGGAGAGGACGGATGAGCCATATCAACGTCACCATCAACGGCCGGCAATACCGCATGGCCTGCGAGGAAGGCCAGGAGGTGCGGCTGCTCAAGCTCGCCGAAAGCCTGGAGACGCGGATTCAGTCGCTGCGCGGAAAGTTCGGCGAGATCGGCGATGCCAGGCTCACCGTGATGGCGGCGCTGACCGTCTGCGACGAATTGGTCGACGCCGGCAACCGCATCCGGACCATGGAGCAGGAGCTGACCGAATTGCGGGATTTCCGCAACGCCGCCGTCGAGCGCGCCCGGCTGACTCAGACCGCGGTCGTGAACGCCCTGAACTCCGCGGCCGAGCGCATCGAGAAGTCGACCCAGGTCCTGAACCGCACCGTCGGCAACGGGATCGCCATCGGCTGACCCTTCACCGGGCTGGCGATTCGTCAGCATCGTTGTTACATTGGCCAAGCGAGGCTGCGACGCGCGTCAGGAGCCATAATATCCCCGGGGCCTTATCGATCCTTTAGGGAACTGTCCCTGGCCGGGCCCGTGGGCTCGGACATATGGTGCCCACCTACTTTCGTAGGGAACTCCGGGATCGAGTGCTTCAACGGCGTTCGCGGCTTCGCACTTTTGTTTTCTTCCTTCTGGTTCGTGCCTGTCGAAATTGCGTCCCCGACACGCTGCGGGTGATGACAGCGGGGGTAGCTCTGCCTCGGGGGCAAGCGCATGACCAACACCAAAGCCGAACTCCGTGCCAAAGCCCTCGCGGCGCGCGATGCGCTGAGCGAAAAGAAACGCACCGCCGCCGCCGCCAGGCTCGCCAAGCGCGGGCTGCCGTTCCAGCTCCTGCCCGGCAGCATCGTATCCGGCTATTCGCCGATCCGCAGCGAGATCGATCCGATGCCGCTGCTGAAGAAGCTCGCCGAGCAGGGCGCCAGGCTCGCGCTGCCTTGCGTCACCGCGCGCGGCCAGGCGCTGATCTTCCGCGTCTTTCATCCGAACGATCGCCTGATGCTCGGCCCGCTCGGCATTCCCGAGCCGTCGCCTGGGGCCGCTGAAGTCATTCCCGACATCATGCTGACGCCGCTCGCTGCCTTCGATCGTCTCGGCCATCGCATCGGCTACGGCGCGGGGCACTACGACCACACTTTCGCGCATTTGCGAAAAGCGAAGAATATCGTCGGCATCGGGCTCGCTTTTGCAGCGCAGGAGATCAAGGCGGTTCCGGCACTATCCCACGACGTGGCGCTGGATTATGTGCTAACGGAATCGGACGTATTCGATTTCCGGAGTTCTGAAGTTGCGCATTCTCTTCGTGGGTGATGTCGTCGGCCGTGCCGGGCGCAACGCCATCGCCGAATATCTGCCCGGCATGGTCAAGGACTGGTCGCTCGATTTCGTCGTCGTCAACGGCGAGAATTCGGCCGGCGGCTTCGGCATCACGGAAGCTATCTATCAGGAGTTTCTCGACGCCGGTGCCGACGCGGTGACGCTCGGCAATCACTCCTGGGACCAGCGCGAAGCTCTGGTGTTCATCGAGCGCGCCGAGCGTTTGGTGCGGCCCGCGAATTATCCGCGCGGCACGCCCGGCCGCGGCGCTGCGCTGGTGGAGACCAAGAACGGCAAGCACGCGCTCGTCGTCAACGCGCTCGGCCGCGTCTTCATGACCCCGTTCGACGATCCTTTCGCTGCGCTCGAACGCGAGCTCGGTGCCTGCCCGCTCGGCATTGCCGCCGACGCCATCGTCGTCGACTTCCATTGCGAGGCGAGCAGCGAGAAGCAGGGCATCGGCTTCTTCTGCGACGGCCGCGCCAGCCTCGTCGTCGGCACCCACACCCATGTGCCGACCGCCGACCACCAGATCCTGTCGGGCGGCACCGCCTACATGACCGATGCCGGCATGACCGGCGACTACGATTCCATCATCGGCATGCAGAAGGAGGAGCCGCTGCGGAGGTTCACCTCCGGGATCCCGTCAGGCCGGTTCGAGCCGGCGGCGGGCCCGGCGACGCTCAGCGGCGTGGCCGTGGAGACGGATGACGCGACCGGACTCGCACTGCGGATTGCCCCGGTGCGCGCCGGCGGCCGGCTGGAGCCGGCAACGCCGAAATTCTGGTTGAGCTGAGTTCTCGCGCAGCTCGCCACACACTCAGTGTCGTCCTGGCGAAAGCCAGGACCCATTACCACCGGCCGTGGTAATGGGCAGGCTCGCGGTCGAAAGTGTCGTGCCAAACAGGCAATCGGGGTAATGGGTCCTGGCTTTCGCCAGGACGACATTGGGACCTACTCCGCCGTCTGCTCCCTCAACTCAGCCACATCCTTCGCCGTCAGCTTCGATCCCTTCGCACCGAACCGCGCCGTGACATAATTCGCCACCGCCGCGATCTCGTCATCACTGTAGGCGCTGCCGAATGCCGGCATCGACAGCGCCCCATCCGGCGTGTGGCGCTTGGTGCCCGAGATCACGATCTGCGCGACGTTGATGGCGGCGGGGTCGTTGACGGCCCAGGTGCCGGTCAGCGTCGCCATCGGCGAGACCGGGCTCTCGCCGCTCCAGCCGTGGCAGCTGGCGCAGGCGCTGGCGAACATTTTCTTGCCGCGCAGATCTGCCGTGATGCCGTCCTTGTGCGAGGCGGGCGCGACCGGCGCTGTGGTTGCGGGCAGGTCGGGCGAGGGCTGCGGCGGCACGCTGCGCAAGTAGGCGACGACGCTGCTTATGTCCTCAGGCGCGAACTGGCTGAAACTGTGGTCGACCGCTTCACCCATCGGCCCCGATGCCGAGCCGTGGCCCGGCGCGTGGCCGAGCGACAGATAGGAGATCAGGTCCTCGTCGCGCCAGTTCCCGAGACCAGTGGCCTTGTCGGAGGAGATGTTGAAGGCGCGCCAGCCGGCCGTGATCGCGCCCGCGAATTTCTTGCGGTTGTCCAGCGCAAAGCCGAGATTGCGCGGCGTGTGGCATTCGCCGCAATGCGCCAGCGCCTCCACGAGATAGGCGCCGCGATTCCACTCCGGGCTCTTCGACGTATCAGGCGCAAAGCGCGTGTCGGGATTGAACACGGCCGACCAGACCATCATGGCCCAGCGCTGGTTGAACGGGAACGACAGCGTGTTCTCCGGCGGCTTCGCGCGCACCGCCGGCAGGCTGAACAGATAGGCCTTCACCGCCAGCACGTCCTCGTCGGTCATGTAGGTGTAGGACGTGTAGGGCATCGCCGGATAAAGCCGGGCGCCGTCATGGCGCTTGCCGCGCTGGACGGCGTTGAGAAAATCCTGGTCGCTGTAATTGCCGATGCCGGTGTCCTTGTCCGGCGTGATGTTGGTGGAATAAAGCGTGCCGAACGGCAGCTTGAAGCCGAGCCCGCCGGAATAATCCTTCTCGCCCGGCTTGCTGTGGCAAACCATGCAGTCGGCCGCCTTCGCCAGATATTCGCCGCGTTCAACCAGGCTCGCCTTCTCCAGCCTGGCCGGCACGCCGGCCGGCTTGCCGGCGCGGTAATCCGCCAGCGCCACCTTGGTGCCGCCGGCGAAGTCGAGCGGACCGGGCCCGCGGATGAACCAGACGCCTGATACCACCGCGACAATGGCGATCACGACGATGCCAGTGAGGATACGCATCTTGCCGCTCATGCTTTTTTCCCCGCAGCCAGCAGTTTCCGATCGATCGGCAGGCGCCGCAGCGCGACGCCGGTTGCCGCGTAAATGGCGTTGCGCAGCGCCGGCGGTCCGGCATTGACGCCGGCCTCACCGATGCCGCCGGGCGCCTCGCCGCTCTTGACCACGAAGACCTCGATCTTCGGTGTCTCGTTGATGCGCATCATGCGGTAGTCGTGGAAGTTAGACTGCTGCACGCGGCCCTTCTCGATGGTGATCTCGCCATAGAGCGCTGCGGTGAGGCCGAACACCAGGCCGCCTTCGATCTGCGCTTTCACCGTATCGGGGTTGACCGCGATGCCGGTGTCGACCACCGAGACGATGCGGCGGAGCACGATCTCGCCGAGATCGTCGATCTCCGCCTCGACCACGGTCGCGAGGAAGCTCGCAAACGACGGCTGCACGCAGATGCCGCGGCCGACCCGCGGTGGCAGCGGTTGGCCCCAGCCGGATTTCTCGGCGGCGAGATTGAGCACCGCGAGCATGCGCGGATTCTTCGTCAGCATCGAGCGGCGGAATTCGACGGGGTCCTTGCCGGCCTTGCGCGCCAGCTCGTCCATAGCGCATTCGACCGCGAACACGTTGTTGTTCGGACCGACGCCGCGCCAGAAGCCGGTGGGCACCGCCGGCGGTTCGGCGCGGACATATTCGACATGGAAGTCGGCGAAATCGTAGGGCGCATCCACGGCGGCATCGACCGCGTCGATGTCGATACCCTTCTGGAACGCCGGCGGCAGCCAGCGCGCAATCACCGCCGAGCCGGCGACCTTGTACTTCCAGGCCGCGACCTTGCCGTCGACCAGCGATGCCGTGACCTGGTCGCGATAGACCGGGCGATAGACGTCGTGCTGGATGTCCTCCTCACGGGTCCATATCACCTTGACGGGGTAGTCGACCTGTTTTGCGATCTTCACGGCCGCCACCACCATGTCCGGCTCGAGCTTGCGGCCGAAGCCGCCGCCGAGCAGATGCTGGTTGACGATCACCTTGTCGACGGGGAGGCCCGCGGCCTTCGCCGCCTCCGACTGCACCCGCGTCATGATCTGCGTGCCGGTCCAGATCTCGCAGGCATCAGGCCTGACGTGAACGGTGGCGTTGATCGGCTCCATCGAGGCGTGCGCAAGGAACGGCAGTTCGAAGCTCGCCTCGAACCGGTCGCCGCTCGCGAGCCCCTTGGCGATGTCGCCGACCGATTTCGCGACCACGCCGTCCTTCGCGCTGGCGGCGCGCAGATCCTGCCAGATATCCTGTGTGCTGAGCTTCGCGTTCGGTCCCTCGTTCCACTCGATCTTGAGCGCATCGAGGCCTTTCTTCGCGGCCCACATGTGGTCGCCGATCACTGCGACCGTGTCCTCGAGCACCACGATTTTGCGCACGCCCGGGATTTTCACCGCCGCGCTGTCGTCGACCTTGCCGACCTTACCGCCAAAGACCGGGCAATTGGCGATCGCGGCGATCTTCATGCCGGGCAGGATTGCGTCGATGCCGTAGACGGCCTTGCCGTTGACCTTGTCTGGCGTGTCGAGCCGCTTCAGCGGCTGGCCGATGATCACGAAATCCTTGGGATCTTTGAGCGGCACGTCCTTCGGCGGCGTCTGGCTTTGCGCGGCGAGCGCCAGCGCACCGTAGGACAGGCTGCGGCCGCTTGCGGCATGCACGACCTCGCCCTTCGATGTCGAGCAGCTTGCAGGCTCGACCTGCCACTGCGCCGCGGCAGCCTGCACCAGCATCGCCCGCGCGCTGGCGCCGGCTGAGCGCAACGGTTTCCACCAAGCACGGATCGAGGTCGAACCGCCGGTCGCCTGCAGGCCAAAGGCGGGATTGGCGTAGAGCTGGTCGTTGGGCGGCGCGTGCAGCACCGCGACCTTTGCCCAATCGGCATCGAGCTCTTCGGCCAGGATCATCGAGATCGAGGTATAGACGCCCTGGCCCATCTCGACCTGCGGCATCAGGAGAATGGTGCGGCCGGTCTCCTCGATCCGGATGAAGGCGTTCGGCGCGAACTTGCCGTCGGTGGTATCGCGCGGCTGCTCAGGCTCGTTGACCGCGGCGCGCAGCGGCAGATGGAAGGCGAGCAGGAAACCGGTTGCGAGACCGCCAGTCAGCAGCGAGCGGCGGGAGACCTCGGGAAGAGTCTTGTCGGCGATCATGGCGGACCTCACGACTGACGGGCGGAGGCCGCCTGCTTGATGGCCTCGCGGATGCGCACATAGGTGCCGCAGCGGCAGATGTTGCCCGCCATCGCGGCGTCGATGTCGGAGTCGTCGGGGGTTGGCGTTGCCGCCAGCAGCGCCGCGGCCGCCATGATCTGGCCGGACTGGCAGTAACCGCACTGGATCACTTCGGCATCGAGCCAGGCCTTCTGCACCTTTGCGCCCGCCGGTGTGCTGCCGACATGCTCGATCGTGGTGATGGCGCGGTTCGCGACCGCGCTGACCCGCAAGACGCAGGAGCGGACTGCCTTGCCATCGACGTGCACCGTGCAGGCGCCGCACTGCGCGATGCCGCAGCCGAACTTGGTGCCGGTCATCCCGAGGACGTCGCGCAGCACCCACAGCAGCGGCATGTCAGGTGGCGCGTCGAACGATTTCGTTTCGCCGTTGATGGTGAGAACAGTTGCCATATGCATCCCCTTGCTCGCTCGATCGCTTGCGGCGATCTAGTCATCGAATTCGCGCGCACAATAATCATATCGATGCGAAACGATGAAGCGTCGACATTTTCAGCAATGCATATTTGCGAAGCGAACGCGTCAGGCCATGACGTTCACGAATTTGTGCGGCGATCGCTGCGGTGATTTTAGGCTAATTGATATGATAAGCGTCATTTTCTGACGCTTTTTCTTCACATGCGCCGTTCATTGCCGCAGATGATCGTGCGAATGCGCAAAATCATGCGATGACGAAAGTCGTGCGATTGTGGAAGTCAGACGGCGAGCACGTCTGACGGGATCAATTGCAGCGGCTCATTGTTGTGCCCTCTCCCCTTGTGGGAGAGGGCCGCGATGCCGGTAGACGCAGGCTCACTCGGGTGAGGGGTCGGTCTCCGCGTATGGCCGCCGTTGTGATCAGCCGACGAAGGGAAGCCTGATCGTGAACGAGGCACCGCCGTGCTCCCGATTTCTCGCTGATATGAACCCGTTGTGCGCGTCGATAATGGTGCGCGCAATGGACAAGCCCATGCCCATGCCTTCCGCTTTGCTGGTGTAAAACGGTTCGAAAACCTCGTTTAGTTTATCTTCGGTAATGCCGGGCCCGCGATCCGACACGGATAACTCCGCAAACTTCTCAACGCGCGAAGTCCGAATGCTGATGCTGCGATGTTCAGGCGGCATATCCTTCATCGCCTCGATGCCGTTCATTACAAGGTTCAGAACAACCTGTTGAAGCTGAATGCGGTCGCCGAGGATCGGTAGCGCATCCGCCGTGATCACGGTGGCCATTTCGAATTTTCGGCTGACGGTTAGCGCCGAAAGAAATCTGATCGTCTCTTGCACAACCTCATTGAGGTCCAGTTGCTTCAATTCGAACGGCGCCTTCTTTAGGAGGCTGCGCATCCTGCGAATGACCTCGGTGGCACGCCGGTCATCCTGTAAAATATCGTTCACGATTTCCCTGAGTTCAACAACATCGGAAAGTGCAGCGATATCGGGACGCTGCGATTGCAGGATCGCGGCTGCGGTTTCGGCGTTCGTCAGAATAGACCCGAGCGGCTGGTTGATCTCGTGAGCAATCGAAGCGGTCAGTTCGCCAGCGGTCGCGAAGCGATTGACGTGGGCCAGTTCAGCCATGCGCTGTCGCGACTGTACTTCGGCGAATTGACGCCGACGATGCTCAAACAGCAAAAGCGCGATCAGTCCCGCTTGCGCGAGGACAAGCGCGATAGTGAACGTGATTTGCCACCGATATCGCTCCCACAACGTGGGCTCCCGGAAGTAAACCGTGCTGTCAGGCGGCAGTCTGCTTTGGGAAATCCCCCACCGCTGCAGTTGCCGCCAGTCAAACATAGGCGCGGCCAGCGGGACAAAAGTCGGCTTGATGTCGGCGACATTTTCGCCGTTAAGGATGCGAAGCGCGACTTCCGCCGCCTGCTTGCTTTGTCTGGAAACGACCTGCATTGGTCCACCGACGATGCCCTCTCCAAAAAAACTTTCGTCGTGAAAAAAGATGGGCGCATTGGCTACGGTGTAAAATCGGGTAAACGCACTGTTGCCCTCATGCGCCACTCCCGCCGCATCGACATTCAATCCAATCCAGAAAATAGCACTGTGCGGCGGAAGGTTGCCGGCATCCTTGAGCATGTCTTCGAACGAGAGCTCGTTGTACCATCGAAAATGGACACGATCCGCGAACCGCACGGTGGACTTGGCGACCTCGTTACGCCACCAGGTTTCGCTCGGCGAAGCACCGACTACGATGGCAATCGTAGTTGTTTGAGGTAGGACCTGCAGGATATTTTCAAAGAAAACACGATCGTCGTTCGTGATTGCCACGACGGTGTCGTACTTGGTCAATTTATCGAAGTCGACGCGGCGTCGCTCTACCAGAGTGTACAGCATCGGCGTAGTTGGAAAGAGGTCTTTGCGATGAGCCTGCACGAAATTGGCAGCAGGCGCACCGATCGCGACGATCAGGTCGGGCGGCTGGTCTATATTGAGGGAACGAAGATACTCGACAAAGGGGGCGTCTGACTTGTCGCTGCTTCGCCGGGCATTCAGCAGCGATTGGTCTTGAAATTCAATGGATGCCCGGCGGCTCAGCTCGGCGCGAAGGGCTTCCGAATAATCAGTCCAAGGTCTGAACCTAAGACCGAATGAATGCAGCATCAGTACTCGCTTTGGCTGTGGATCAACTGCCGCACTTTGGCTTGTCGTCGCGATCAACAATGCGATGGTCAACGCAACGGTGAGGCTCCGCACGCGACAGGTTCGCCATGAGCGAGACAGCCAGAAAAGCATCGCACTCCGAGCCCCGATCCAAGTGGAGTACCGTATCCGCTCGATCAGATTATCAACAAGCGGAGACAAGGGAAACTGCGGGGCAATTCTGACACAAACAGGTCCGCAAGAGTTCATAGCGACGCGGTCGCGCGGTCCCTGCAATAGGCCGCGTCGCCCAGAGTACCTGCAGACCGATGACGCAGGTCGCCATCATCGGACGGTCACCGTCAGCGTTTGCGCGCACAGAGGGCAACCCGCGCTATCGCGCGTCGCCACGGATTAATAGGCGCAAATATAGTTCCCGTAAGCATCGTAGCAGCTGCGGCGGTACGCAGCAGTGCCAAGGGCAGCCGCGCCTACCGCTGCCGCTCCCACACCGTAGCCCCGATAGCCGTAGCCGCGATAACCGCCACGATAGCCGTAGCCACGGTAGCCTGCGCCGCGCACTGCGACAGCGCCGCCGCCCCGCGGTCCTCGAACCGCGACCGCACCGCCGCGGTAACCGCCGCCACCCCGATAGGCACCTCCGCCGCGCCGAGCCTCGGCATCATCGGGGGTCAAGCAGACGATGAGCAAAACGAAGGCGGCAAGAGGAGCGAGAATATAGCGGAGCATGATGGAACCCTTCCATGAATTCATTGAGCCCCGCTCGCGAGATTGCGGCTCACTCTGCGCGTGAGGTTGATGTAGATCAATCGAACCCGCGCACTGCGACGCCTACGCTATGCTCAGCCGCACCTGAGGCGGCTTCCGTCACCCTTCGGTGACGCAAGTGCGAAGAGGGAGGTCCGCCATGCATCCGAGGAAGCTTCTTTCGATCAAGTCAGTGACGGTCGCGGGCATTGCCGCCAGCGGCCTGCTTGGGCTTGCAACCCTGTCGCTTAGTCCAACCCCAGCCAAGGCGGTGATTTACTGCCAGTACGTAGAATATCCGGCGGGTTGCGTTGCCCGGGCAGGCGTCGTGCTCAGGCCGCGCCCGGTGGCCCGCGCCGCAGTCCGCCACAACGCCGGTGGCAATGCGAATGGTGGCGTCAATCGCGTTGGAGCCGGGCGGTAAAGGCCGGTTTCGCAAGCCAGCAAGAAGCCGTCATCGTTTCGTCCCGGTGGCGGCTTTTCTTGGTCTGGCGGGGATAGGCACTAGTACCGCCGGGGCGGCATTAGGGCATGAAGCACACTTGGTACGTCACTTTTGAAGTGCCGCCGGACGGCACACTGTCAAGACGGCGACACCCGCGTCTAACGAACACGTTTGAAAGCGAAGCAGCAGCTAAGGATTTTGCGCGAACCAAATTCAACGACGGACTGATCGTCACTGCAGGGACTATCATCCCTCACTTTCCGAGAGTGTCGATCCCATCGACCGAAATCCCAACGTGGCTTGAAGCGCCCGGCGAAGTTGATCCAGATCAATAAGTCGGGGACCGGCGCTGGTGACATGCTCTGACGGGGCAGCAACCGGGAGCCTGAACATGAATGAACGTTCGGAGCCGAAACAGGTCTGTCGTCGCAACGCACTCACTTTCCTTGGATGCGCAGCGGTGTTTGGGTTTGTGGCCTCCTCCTCAATTTTTGCAGCTTCAGAGGCGGTGGCCCAAACCACTGCGCCAGCCGCCGCGCCTGCGACGCCGCCAGCCGACGCGCCCAAGTCGGGCACAGAACGCCGCCAGGAGCGACGTAGCGGGCGAACAGAGCGCCGCCAGGAGCGCCGCGCCGGCCGCACGGAGCGGCGGCAAGCACGGCGTACAGGACGCGACGAGCGACGGGACGCTCGCGACGGCACCCCGGCCACTGCGACGACCACAGAGCAAAAGAAGTAGTCCGTTGATTTGGCACGCACAGCTACCGGGCCACCTCAGCGTAGGCCCGGAAGGCCGTACAGCGTGCGGCCTATCGAAATCGGCTTCTCTCGGAAGGGGAGAAGGGAAGAGGAGGGGTTGAAGATTTCGGAATAATAGCAGTATGCACCTGTTTTGCCCGACGGCGCAACCGCTTTACGAGCCGCCTAAGCCACGGATTCGTCCGGCACTTAAGCCATTGATTCTGCTCGCCCTGGCTACTGTGCATGGGGTTGTTTTTCAGGTTTTCGACTCCAAGGGCCGCTGGAGCGGTCCTCAGCTCTGCCGAAAGCCCATCCGGAAGGCGCCCCAGTGCTTGCCGCGGATCATGATCGGTGAGGACAGGTCCTTCATCAGCACGAACTGACCGCCGCCCATGTCGCGGCGATAGGTCTGCAGCAGGAACGGCTTGGTGTTGGCCGCGACCTTCTGCACCGCGCGTTCGGTGAACAGGCGGCGGTTGCGGCAATTGGCGTTATTCCAGACCGGGTCCTTGCCCTGCGGCAGGCGGTAGTTCGGGTTGTGGGTCGGCAGATAGCCGCCCTTGGCCCAGGCGACGCAGAACACGATGCGGGGATCGGACTTCTGAATCGGATCCTGGATCGCGGGCAGCGCGCGGTCGGTGAATTCGACGTAGTCAGTGTTGTACTGCTTGGGATCGGTGCCGGGGATTTCCCGGTAGTTCTCGTCCATGAACTGGTCGAGCGTGATCTCGCCGCGGCCGATGGCGGCTTCGAACTCGTCGGAGATCCGCTTGGCGGTCTCGACGACTACGCGGATCAGCGGCGCATCGGATGTCTCCACGCCGCTGTCGGCGATCAGTGCGATCAGGCCTTCGGACGTATCGAGCAGCTTGGTCACGCGCTGATCGGCGTTCTTGAGATCGCGCGAGGAGAGGTCGACGCCCTTGGCGAGCTCGTTGAGCTCGCTGATGACGGTGTCGCAGTGTCCGAGATTGGAGGTCGCCGCGCGCGTGACGCTGCCGATCTCCGCCTCCACGGAGGCGAAGCCCTGCTGGACCCGCGAGATGATGCCGGAGATCCGCTGGGCGCCTTCGCCGGCGGTCTTTGCGCGCTGCGAGGCATCGCTGCTCTCGCCGATCAGGCCTTCGATCTGGCCGTCGAGATCGCGCATGGTGTCGGAGATCTGGTGTGTGGCCTGGCGGGTGGCTTCCGCGAGGTTCTTGACCTCGCTTGCGACCACCGCGAAACCGCGGCCGGCGTTGCCGGCGCGTGCCGCCTCGATGGTGGCGTTGAGCGCGAGCAGGTTGGTCTGCTTCGCGATCGCCTCGATCGACCCGGACACCTTTGCCACCTGTGCCAGCGCCGAACCGACGGCGCTCAAGCGCGCTTCGATCCGCTCCACCGCCGCGACAAGCTCGGAGATGTGGCTGACCGCGGCGTCGACCGCGCCGCGCGATTGCGCGATCTCGCCGACCGCCGCCGACGTGGTCGTTTGCACCGCCTGCGACGCATTGGCAATGTCGTGATTGGCGGAGACCATCGTCTCGGCGGTTTCCTGCAGGTGGTGGAACCGCTCCGACTGGTTCGCGACGCGGCTTGCGACTTCCTGGACGTTGCCGGCGATGTCAGCGAGTTCCACGCCGAGGCCGCCGATGCGATCGGCGAGCTGATCGATCAGCCGTTCGGCAAGTGTTCGGTTGGAGCCGGTGTCCAGTACTGCAAATTGTACGACGGACATGTCTTGAGAGTCCTCCAGTCAGAGCCGTTCGCCGGCTCTCCGCGGCATTCCCATTCCAATTCCGGTCTTAAGAGGTGATTCGCGCCTTGGCGTCTTGCCTGAGCGCGCACTAGAGCTTGTAGGCCGTCCTGAATCCGCCCCAGTGCCGGCCCTGCACGCGGATCGGAACGTCGATCTCGCGCATCATCACGGTATTGCCGTTGCCCATGTCGCGCGCATAGCTCTGCACCAGATACGAGCGCAGGTTGCGCGCCGCGGCCAACCCCGCCGGATCGTTGAACATCCGCCGGTTACGGCTGTTGGCCGTGTTCCAGGCGGCGTCGCCCGGCCGCTGCGGATGCGAGTAGATCCTGTTGTGCACCGGCAGGAAGCCGTTGCGATCGACCATGGCGCAGAACGCCAAGCGCGGGTCCTTTGCCAAAAAGGCTTCCTGGAACGCCGGCAGCGCGCGGTCGGCCCAGTCCAGATATCGGGTGCGGTACTGCTGCGGATTGGTTCCGGCGATTTCGGCGTAGTCGGTGTCGAAGAGGTCGTCGATCTTCACCTCGCCGCGGGCAACCGCCTGCTCGAAGATCGCGGTCAGCGCGTTGCCCGCTTCCATGGCGCGGGTGACGAACTCGGTGTTTTCTTCGTGGATCGACCAGAGCCGGTCCTCGATCTTCTCGTTGAGCGCGGCATCGGGATTGACGAATTGCGCGCGGGCGCCGGCCTTGGATTGCTCGACCACGCGCAGGCGGCAGGCGCCGACACCCTCGAGGCTGCCTTCGACCATGGCTTGCGATGCAAGGCGGTCCGCCTCCGCGCCGCCGATCAGCACGCCGTCCATCGATATCTCGTAGACCGGCAGCACCCCGCGGGCGGTTTCGAGCTTCAGATGGCAGGGCAGCCGCTCGGTCTTGCGGCGGTCGTCGTGCTCGCTCTGGCGCAGCAGCACGGCGCAACGCGATTTCAGTTTCTGGGCGAAGGCGGTCACGGCCTTGCCTGCGCTGGCGACGTTCTCGCCGTGGCTCTCGGCCGCCTTGGTCGCGGCATCGATCTCGGCTGCGCTCTCGCCGACCGAGATGATGAACTCCGACGCGCTGGTTGCGTTGCCGGAGACTTCGCTGGTGGTGGCGTTCTGTTCAGCGACCGCGCCGTTGACGGTCTCGAATACCGGGCGGATGGCCTCGATCGCCTGCGAGATGCGGTGCACCGCATCCGCGGAGCCGGCGGCATCGCGCTGCAGCGCGTCGATCTTCCTGGTGATCTCCTCCGTCGCACCCTGGGTCTGCACCGCGAGTGCCTTGACCTCGGTGGCGACGACCGCAAAGCCTCTTCCCGCCGCGCCCGCACGCGCGGCCTCGATGGTCGAGTTGAGCGCGAGCAGCGTCGTCTGCCGCGCGATCTGCGCGATCAGATTGACGACGTTGCCGATGGCGGCCGAGGATTCGCGCAAGCGATCGACATTGGCGCGGGCTTCCTGCGCCGCGGCGCTGGCCTCGTCGGCGAGCTTGCCGGCCTCGCGGACCTGCGCCCCGATGCCCAGCGCGGACTGGGTGAATTTGTCGGCGGCATGGGCGAAGGTGGAGGCATTCGATTGCGCGGCATTGGTCCGGCCGGTCAGTGCGTCGGTGCGGTCGCGGATGGCGGCAAGCGTCGTGGCGGTCGCCTCGGCGCCGCCGGCCACCGAATTGGCGGCGCGCTCGAGCTGGCGAATCATGGCGCCCAGCTCGAGTTCCAGCAGTTCCAGGATTTCCTTGGCCGAATCACCTTCGACGGCCGCGGCGGGCTCGGAATGGGCCGCCGGCTGCGCAGCCTGCGGGGCAGCCGCAGTTGCAGCTATGTCCGGCAGACGCTTCCGAAATAGTCCGAACGCCATCAGGTCTCTCTTGTCGGGGGACGGTCGAGGCAATTTTCGCAGGCTGGAATGAAATCAGGGTTAACGATGCCTGACATCTAGGCACGGGCCCATACGGTGTTACCTTAAAGTCGTAGAGCCTCTTTCTTTCCAGTGGGGTGGCGGCCTATAAGGCCGCGCTTCCCACGCTCACCTTGGCGCACGGTTCCCTAGAGAAGATCACGCATGGCCGGACATTCCCAATTCAAGAACATCATGCACCGCAAGGGGCGGCAGGATGCCCAGAAGTCGAAACTGTTCGGCAAGCTGGCGCGGGAAATCACCGTCGCGGCCAAGCTGGGGACGCCCGACCCCAACATGAACCCGCGCCTGCGTGCGGCCATCACCGCGGCGCGCCAGGAGAACATGCCGAAGGACAATATCGAGCGCGCCGTCAAGAAGGCGCTCGGCAATGACGGCGAGAATTATGACGAGATCCGTTACGAGGGTTACGGCCCCGGCGGCGTTGCCGTCATCGTCGAGGCGCTGACCGACAATCGCAACCGCGCGGCTTCCGACATCCGCTCCTTCTTCACCAAGTCCGGCGGCAATCTCGGTGAAACCGGCTCGGTCTCCTTCATGTTCGACCGCACCGGCATCGTCGAATACGACCGCAGCGTCGCCTCCGACGATGCGGTGCTCGATGCGGCGATCGAGGCCGGTGCCGATGACGTGATCTCGAGCGAAGGCGGCCACGAGATCTACGCCTCGACCGAAGGCTATCGCGACGTCGCCAAGGCGCTGGAAGCCAAGTTCGGCGAGCCGCGCAAGGCCGCGCTGATCTGGAAACCGCAGAACACGGTCGCGGTCGACGACGAGACCGGCGAGAAGCTGTTGAAGCTGATGGACCTGCTCAACGAGCACGACGACGTCCAGCACGTCTACGCCAATTTCGAGGTGTCGGACGCGCTGCTGGCGAAGATGGGCGGGTAAGGGGACACTTCCCCTGTTACTTCCGTTCCGTTTCTGTTTCCCCCACGGCGGCCAGCCGCTATCACTGGGCCATGACGACGCTCCCGATTCGTGGCCCCGTTCGCATCATCGGCATCGACCCTGGCCTGCGCCGCACCGGCTGGGGCGTGATCGAGGCCGAGGGCAACCGCCTGATCTACGTCGCCTGTGGTTCGGTGGAGCCGCCGGACGATTTGCCGCTGGCGAGCCGGCTGCTCGCGATCCATGAGGGGCTCGCCGCTGTCCTGTCCGGTCACAAGCCGATGGAAGCCGCGGTCGAGCAGACTTTCGTCAACAAGGACGGCGTCGCGACGCTGAAGCTCGGCCAGGCCCGCGGCGTCGCCATGCTCGCGCCCGCAATGTTCGGCATCTCTGTTGCCGAATACGCGCCGAACCAGGTGAAAAAGACGGTGGTCGGCGCCGGCCACGCCGACAAGCAGCAGATCGCGATGATGCTCAAGATTTTGCTGCCGAAGGCCGATCCGCCGTCCGCGGACGCCGCCGACGCGCTCGCCATTGCCATCACCCATGCCCATCATCGCCAGAGCACCGCGCTGCGGCTGAAGGTGGCAGGCTTATGATCGGCAAGCTCAAGGGCCTGATCGATTCTTACGGCGAGGATTTCGTGATCCTCGATGTCGGCGGTGTCGGTTATCAGGTGCATTGTTCGACGCGCACGCTGCAGCATCTGCCCTCGCCCGGCGAGGCCGCCGTGCTGTCGATCGAGACCTATGTTCGCGAGGATCAGATCAAACTGTTCGGCTTCCGCAGCGACCAGGAGCGCGAATGGTTTCGCCTGCTCCAGACCGTGCAGGGTGTCGGCGCCAAGGTCGCGCTTGCCGTGCTCGGCACGCTACAGCCGTCCGACCTCGCCAACGCCATCGCGTTGCGCGATAAGGCCGCGGTGGCGCGCACGCCCGGTGTCGGCCCCAAAGTCGCCGAGCGCATCGTCACCGAATTGAAGGACAAGGCGCCGGCCTTTGCCAATGTCGACCCGGCGGTCGTGCACCTCGCCGGCGCCGTCGACGACCAGCGCGCGCCGCGACCGGTCGCCGATGCGATCTCCGCGCTGGTCAATCTCGGCTACGGCCAGCCGCAGGCTGCGGCCGCCATCGCATCGGCATCGCGCAGCGCCGGCGAGAGCGCCGAGACCGCGCAGCTCATCCGGCTGGGCCTGAAGGAGCTGTCGAAGTGAGTGCGGAAATGGTCAATCTCGTAGGGTGGGCAAAGCGAAGCGTGCCCACCATCTATAGAGCGATCAGCAGCATGGTGGGCACGGCGCGAAGAGCGCCTTTGCCCACCCTACGATCTTCGGGAGTCCGCTGAGTGAGCGATCCCAAAGCCAACCGCATGGTCACGCCCGAGCGCCGCAGCGATGATGTCGGCGACACTGCGCTGCGCCCGCAATCGTTGTCCGACTTCGTCGGCCAGCAGCAGGCGCGCAAGAATCTGTCCATCTTCATTGAGGCGGCGCGCAAGCGCGGCGAGGCGCTCGATCACGTGCTGTTCGTCGGCCCGCCGGGCCTTGGCAAGACCACGCTGGCGCAGATCGTGGCCAAGGAGCTCGGCGTCGGCTTTCGCGCCACGTCGGGTCCGGTGATCGCCAAGGCCGGCGATCTCGCAGCACTCCTCACCAATCTCGAAGAGCGCGACGTGCTCTTCATCGACGAGATCCATCGCCTCAGCCCTGCGGTGGAAGAGGTGCTCTATCCCGCCATGGAGGACTTCCAGCTCGACCTCATCATCGGCGAAGGCCCGGCGGCGCGTTCGGTGAAGATCGAGCTGTCGAAATTCACCCTCGTCGGCGCCACCACGCGCGCCGGCCTGCTCACCAATCCCTTGCGCGACCGCTTCGGCATTCCGATCCGGTTGAATTTCTACACGATCGAAGAGCTTGAGAGCATCGTCACCCGTGGCGCCCGCGTGCTCAATGTCGGCATGAGCGCAGATGGCGCCAACGAGATCGCGCGCCGCGCCCGTGGCACGCCGCGTATCGCCGGCCGGCTGCTGCGCCGCGTGCGCGATTTTGCCTCGGCGGCCGATGCCGACCGGATCGATCGCAAGATTGCCGACCACGCGCTGAGCGCGCTCGAGGTCGACGCCGCCGGCCTCGATGCGATGGACCGCCGCTACCTCACCACCATCGCGCAGAACTATGGCGGCGGCCCGGTCGGCGTCGAGACGATGGCCGCCGCACTGTCGGAGCCGCGCGACGCGATCGAGGACATCATCGAGCCCTATCTGATCCAGTGTGGCTATCTGCAGCGCACCCCGCGCGGTCGCCTGCTCACCTCGCACGCCTTCCGCCATCTCGGCATCAGCGAGCCCTCGCGCGATGCGGCGGCACAGTTCGGCCTGTTCGGCACCGACGAGAGCGATGACTGATCTGCGCAAGTGCAGCCTGCTCCTTCTATCATGAATTTCCGGTCATCTCGTGCAGACGGTCTGCACAAACGCACCCCATTTCTGCTCCAATAGCGTCGCATCAAGAAGCTGCATCACGATCGGGCTTCCATGATCACGCGCCGTCACCTCATCCGTTCCTTTGGCGGCCTGTCCGCTCTCGCCGTCTCGACCGCGGCCTACGGCGTCGGCGTCGAGCCGGTGCTGCGGCTTGGCGTCACCCGCTATCATCCAATCCCGTGGCAATGGCCGGCAGATTTCCCGCTGAAGATCGCCGCAATCGCCGACATCCATGCCTGCGACCCCTGGATGTCGCTGGAGCGGATCGAAGCCATCGTCGATCGCACCAACGCGCTGAACGCCGATATCATCGTGCTGCTCGGCGACTATGTCGCCGGCCTGCACCAGGTCACGCGCATCATTCCGGCGAACGAATGGGCCAAGGTGCTGGCCGGCCTGAAAGCGCCGCTCGGCGTTCACGCCGTCATGGGCAATCATGACTATTGGGTGGATCGGGCCGTGCAGCAGGCAGGCCACGGACCGACGGTCGCGCATCGCGCGCTGGAGACGGCCGGCATTCCCGTCTACGAGAACGAGGTCGTGCGGCTCACCAAGGACGGCCGCGCATTCTGGCTCGCCGGCCTCGGCGATCAACTCGCCTTTCTGCCGGCGCGACGCTTCCGGAGCACGGGACGCTTCGGCGCCGACGATCTCGACGCGACGCTTGCCAAGGTCACCGACAACGCACCGATCATCCTGCTCGCGCATGAGCCTAATATCGCGCCGCGCGTGCCCGCCCGCGTCGCGCTGCAACTGTCCGGCCACACCCATGGCGGCCAGGTCCGCCTGCTCGGCTGGTCGCCGGCGGTTCCGCCGCAGCACGGCCTCCGGCTCGCCTATGGTCATGTCCGGCTGAAATGCGACGTCATCATCTCCGGCGGCCTCGGTTGCAGCATCATGCCACTCCGCGTCGGTGTGCCGCCTGAGATCGTCGAGGTCACGCTGGGTCGGGGGCCGGTGGTCGTCTAGCCACGCTTGCGCAGCCGGCCGTTTTTGCGCAAAACGGGCTGGCTACCGAAATGCGAAGAGGCTCGTGACGTGACAGCTCATCTCGACGGCGAGATCCGCGACGGCCGCCACCACATGCAGGTCCGCGTCTACTACGAGGACACGGACTTCCCTGACTTGCCATTGTCGTAGTATGCAAACGTGCTGATCTCTCGCTCCTTGCTGCGGTTTTCGGGAAAAAGGTTCTTTCCGCAAAGCGCGGAGCTGTTCAGGTAGGGCGTATATTCGTAGGGCATCCGCTTGCGAACCGGATGCACTACTATGCATTCAATCAAGTTGCGGAAGGCAATGCGAGTTTCGATCGCCTTCGGATTGGTTTTGAGCGCGGTGATAAGCCTTCTAACCTCCGAGGAGTATCGGTCACTGAATTTCGGGCGATCGAAGCCAACTATATTTTCGCCGCCACCGCCCAGCAGCCGCAAGCGCTCTTCAACGCTTTCCCGCTCCAGGTCGCACTCATCGATCCGCTTGAGCAATTCGTCCGGCTTGCGGCGGCTATTTGCGATGGCATAAGAGAGGCGTTCGATCTCGGTAGTCAATACGCGGCGTCGACGCTCTAGCTTATTGTGTTCGCTACCATTGTTCCGATCGTTTTTGCGCTCCTCCTTCCAAGTACGCATCGCCTCTTCAATGGCTTTCGGCGAAAGCAATTTCACCTGGATTTTTTCGGAGGCATCCTCGAGCAGAACGTCCATATCAAAGCTACGGGTGTGCTCGCAGGTGCCCCGCTGATGCGCGCTCGCGCATGCCGCGCGCGGCGCACCGTTACGCGAGGATTGAGCGATTCGCATATGGCCATTGCAGACGCCACACCGGAGCACACCGGCAAGCGGGTGCTCATTGTTGCGCGGACTCACGGCGCGACGCCGCGGCTGGCCAGTCGGTCCGAACATAGACACCGCGCGCACCCTACGAACCTTCTGCGCTAGATCCCAGAGCCCTTGCGGAACGATCCGCAGCTCTGGCTTTTTGACGATAATGTGGCGTTCTGCCGGATTGCGGCGCTTCTGTTTCTTCTGCGTCTCTGGGTTAAGAATTGTCGAGCGAACGTTCCAATGTATCTCGCCGATGTATAGTTCGTTGCCGATAATGCCGCGACCATGCCGACCGCCTGTGATGCACTGATGGTTCCAGGTGGTGCGACCCGCCTTGTTCTTGTGACGAGTTGCCCCTGGTGAGGGCACGCCTTCGCGGGTGAGGTCAGCGGCGATAGTTCGGGTCGAGCGGCCCGCTGCATATTCTTTGAAGATGCGGAGCACAATCTTTGCTTCGTTCTCATCGATTACGCGCTCGCCGGGCGCGCCCGGCCTTGGCCGATAACCATAGGCGTATGAGCCCGGAATTCTTCCGTTCGCAACAGCGTTGTCATGGCCGCGCCGAACCTTTTCGGCGAGCTGCGGCTTGTAAATCGTGTTGTACAGGCTTGCGATGCTAATGTCAGTGGCGGTCGCGTAGACTCCTTTCTGATCCATCAGCTCAACGCCGTTGAACTCGAAAACCTGCTTGAGACGCTGGATGGTTGCGGGATCGCGCGACAAGCGGTCGAAATGCTCAACGACGACTACGTCAAACTGCCGGCTTCGCACACCGTTGAGCAAGCGCTGATAGCCGTCCCGCGCACCTTCGGTAAGACCAGATTTTGCGGCATCCACAAACTCGCCGACGACATCGAGGTTGTTGCGCAATGCGACCTTGCGGCAGAGTAACAGCTGACCGTCAATCGAGCTCGCCTTTTGCATGTCGCTCGAATAGCGCGCGTATATTACGGCCGTTTTCTTCGATGACGGTGTCGTCATGCCGGTCCTCTATCGGCTGCCCCGAGCCATGATTTTCATCCCGTGCGATCTGACGTCCGATGGCGCGCGCCAACTCAAACCAGATTTCCTCATTGTCCGGATTATCCCAGCTCTGAGGATGGGAGGGGGCAAGCGGTCGAATGGTCGCTCGTTGTCTTCGGAAAGATCGAATGCGGGCAGGCATTTGCAAACTCGCGAGCGGAAGCTAGCGTAAATTTCCGCGCTGCGCTACGGCCAAGCCGCAGCGATTACTCGCAACGCGTCCTCATGCTGGCTTCGGCAGCGTCGAATGAAAATGAAATTCGTCAAGTGCCGCAGCGTGCGTGAGGGCATTCCTGGCGATGAGGCGCGTAGTCCAGAGCAGAAATGCTAAGCAAAGCGGAGTAAAAATACTGTCGGCGGCGTAAGTTTGTTATCGGGTGCGGGTGCGGGTGCGGGTGCCCGGTGCGTAGGAGCCGTCCTCGGTTCCCCACAGATTGTAGTGGCTGCCGCAGAGCCCCGGCGAACTGTAACGTTCAGCCCAGACGCGGTGGTCCGACCCCAAGGACCCTTCGATGATTGGGTCTTTTCTTATTCCGCTTGTTCGATCGCTCTTGCGTCGAGGCTCCAAGAGCCAGCAATCGCGTCTTCGTGAGCTCCGCAGTAGGGCGCGAAAAGCACTGTCAGAAATACTCGTGTTCCTCAGCATGCTGTAACTGGCGCTCGGGCAACCGGTTCGCCGGCAAGAGGGCCGGGCCGGTCAGCTGGCGGCCGGAAGGCTGACGCTCGAATCATCGCTCAAAGGCGCGATGGTTTCTAGCGTCATGTAACGGGCGCGCTGGACGGCCCATTGTCGTTCTGTTCGAGCAGGACCGCTCCAATGAGGCGAACCATGGCCTCCTCGTTGGGGAACATGCCGACCATATGTCCAAACCGGTTCACAGCCTTGCTGCACCACATCGAGAAAGACGCTCTGCTTCGGGCGTTTCGACGACAAAAGCCCGCAGGCCGGCGCGGAGGTCGATGCGATAAGGGAGGCAAAGTACGAAGAGGGGCTCACGGACCTATCCGCGATCTCTGCGCACGGGTCCACACTGTCCCTACCGGCTACAGCCGGTGCGGCGCGTCTACATCCCCAAGCCGACGGGGGTAGGCGGCCTCTCGGTGTGCCGGCCGCTAGAGGACAAGATCGTCCAAAGCGCGGTGGCCGAGGTGTTGAGCGCCGCCTATGAGCCCGAATTCCTCGGGTTCTCCTACGGCCTCCGGCCGGGGCGGGATCCTCAGATGGAGCTTGATGCCCTGGATCCGGCTATCATGACATATCCAGTGTCTTCGATTCGGTCGACCACGAGTGGCTGCTGCGGATGGTGGCGCACAGGATTGCCGATCCTCGTATCCTGCAGCTCATCGAGATGCGGCTGCGAGCTAGCGTTCGTGAGAGCGGCGAGAAGCAGGACACACGCCGCAAAGGGCAGGATCAGTCCGCTCCTTTCCAACATCTTCCTGCATTACCTCCTCGATCGCTGGGTCGACCACTGGAGCGGTCGCCATGCACGCGGTCGCGTTGTGACCGTGCGCTTTGCGCACGACTTCGTCATCGGCTTCGAGAGCAAGGCAGATGCCCAGGAAATGCTCTTGGCCCTCAAGGCGCGACTGGCCGGCGCTCCATGCGGACAAAACCCGGTTGATCGAGTTGGGCGCGGTTCGCGGCCGTCCCGCGTCAGCCGCGCAGCGAGCGGTGGCCGAGACCTTCGCCTTCCTGGGGTTCACTTACTTTGCGGGCGGACCCAAGATGGCCGGTTCATCGTGAAGCACAAGACCGAAGGGAAACGCCTGTGCTCTCGAGCAACATCACAAGTCTCGCGCGGCTCATGCGGGCGTCGCTCGTCGACAAACGTTGGTATAGGTTATGCAACCCGTTCTATATCCCCGGCTTACCTCTGTAGAGTTGAGCTGCCCGTCGGCTTGTCTGTAGTTTCAGCGTCGAAGCTGGATCGTCCGAAGGGTGGGGCGGCGCGAAATCCTAAGCTGAGTTGATAAGTGTGCTGCAAGGCATTGCTGCCATTGAGGCGTGGGACGAGGTTAAATGGAAATACGTCAGCCCACTTCCGCGTTGGAGGTCCATCAGCACATTGTGTGCTCCCTCCAGAAGCAGGACCCAGTGATCTTGGACATCGGCTGCTACGACGGAGCTGACTCTTTACATTGTCTGCGGCTTTGCCCAGAGGCTCAGCTCTACTGGTTCGAGCCGGATCCCCCGGGGCGGTTGCTAGCTTAAGAGAAACATGGGGCTCTACCCTGAGAAGGTCCCCTAGCCACAGTCGCCGCGTTGATGACTGTTGCTGTAGCCTGGCTTACTGGCGAATTTCCGTCAGTCTCTTGAATGCGAGCATCGCGATGGCATTTACCGAGCTCTTCATCAAACGTCCGATATTGTCTATCGTCGTCAGTCTCCTGATCCTGCTGACCGGCATTGGTGCGGCCACCGTTTTGCCAATCCGGCAGTATCCTAAGCTGACCAACACGGTCGTCAATATCACAACCTCTTATCCTGGCGCCTCCGCCGACATGATCCAGGGGTTCATCACCACGCCCCTTGAGCAAGCGCTCGCTTCGGCCGAAGGCGTTGATTACATTACGTCCTCCTCGGTGCTCGGTGCCTCGACGATCCAGGTCTATATCAAGCTCAATTTCGAGCCCAACGAGGCGCTCACTGAAGTGCTCTCCAAGGTCAACTCGGTCAAATATTTAATCCCTAAGGAATCGAACGATCCGGTCGTCACCAAATCTGCCGGTCAGACCACAGCTGTCATGTATATCGCCTTCTCCAGCGAAGAACTGACGGCCAGCGCGATCTCCGACTATCTCTCGCGCGTGGTGCAACCGATTATGTCAACTGTAGACGGCGTCGCAGCGGCAGACATCCTCGGCGGCCAGAGTTTTGCGATGCGGTTATGGCTCGATCCCGCGAGAATGGCGGGCCACGGCGTGTCGCCAGCTGATGTTTCGGCTGCAATCGCGGCCAACAACTTCCAGGCTGCGGCCGGCCAGACTAAGGGCTATTTCACTCTCTCCGACGTCACGGTCAACACTGATCTGCGGAGTGTTGATGACTTCAAGCGCATGATCGTCAAAGCCAACGACGGCGGCTTTGTGCGCATGGAGGACATCGCGACAGTCGAGCTTGCGGCGCAGAGCACAAACGCCAGCGTCGCGATGAACGGCGAACACGCGATCTTCGTCGCCGTGCAGGCGAGCCCAGAAGGTAATCCACTGAACATAGTGCGAGGCGTTCGGGCACTGCTTCCAGAAATGAAGCGCAGCCTGCCGCCATCGCTGAAGATGGAAGTGGCCTACGACTCCACCAAGTTCATCCAATCATCGATAGACGAGGTGGAGAAGACGCTCCTTGAGGCGGTCGCGATCGTGGTGTTTGTGATCTTCCTGTTCCTGGCCTCCCTGCGGTCTGTCATCATTCCGGTCGTCACCATTCCGCTGTCCATTATTGGCGTCTGCAGTATGATGCTGGCGCTGGGGTTCTCATTCAATCTGCTGACCCTCCTTGCGATGGTGCTTGCGATCGGTCTCGTGGTTGATGACGCAATTGTCGTGGTGGAGAACGTTCATCGCCATATGGAAGAAGGTGCGTCGCCCGCGCAAGCCGCTACGAACGGCGCGGGCGAGATCGTCGGCCCCGTCCTCTCCATGACGATTACGTTGGCCGCCGTGTACGCGCCCATCGGCTTTCTCGGCGGCCTCACCGGCGCGCTGTTCCGCGAATTCGCGTTTACACTGGCGGGTTCGGTGATCGTGTCGGGCGTGATCGCGTTGACGCTGTCGCCCATGATGTGCGCGGTCTTCCTGAAGAGCGCTGAAGAGGGGCGGTTTGCAAAGTTTGTGAATCGTGTGTTCAGCGCCATGACGCGCTGGTACGGCCGCAAGCTCGACCGCTCGCTCGACTATCGCCCGATTACCGGGCTGTTTGCGCTGACCATGCTGGGCCTCGTCGCCTTTCTGTATATGCATACTTCCAAGGAACTCGCACCCGAGGAGGATCAGGGCATCGTATTCGCACTGACAAAAGCGCCGAAATACGCCAATATTGATTACCTGGATTATTACGGCGCCAAGCTCGACAAGGCACTCCAGAAGTTTCCCGAGACGGATTTTCGCTTCGTGCTCAACGGCATCAGCGGTCCGCAGGGCGGCATGGCCGGGATGTTGCTTAAGCCTTGGGCCGAGCGCAAGCGCTCATCGATCGCGCTGAAATCGCTGGTCCAGGTCGAGCTGTCCAAACTGGAAGGCATCAACGCATTTGCCTTTAGCTTGCCGCCGCTTCCGGGCGGTTCGGGCGGCTTACCAGTGCAGATGGTGATCAAGTCGACGCTCGGTTTCCAGTACATCTACGAGCAGATGTCGGAGCTGAAGGATGCCGCGCGCAAGAGCGGTCTGTTCATGGTCAGCGACTCTGACCTTGAGTTCAACCAGCCGGGGGTGCGAATCAAGGTCGATCGATCCAAGGCGAGCGACCTTGGCATCACCATGCAGAACGTCGGTAGCGCGCTCGCGACCCTCCTTGGCGGAAACTATGTCAATCGCTTCAACCTGCAGGGCCGCTCCTACGAAGTGATCCCGCAGGTGCCGCGCGAGAAACGCCTGACGCCGGAATCACTTGGGAGCTATTATGTCAAGACAGCGGCGGGCTCGATGCTGCCGCTATCGACCGTGGTCTCCATCGAGACTGCGACCAATCCGAACGCACTCACCCACTACAACCAGCTCAACTCCGCGACCTTCCAAGCCGTACCGATGCCCGGCGTCACGATCGGTCAGGCTGTGGACTTCCTCGACGTCGAGGCAATGAAACTGCCCGCAGAGTTCAGCCACGACTTCCTCGGGGACGCCCGTCAATATGTGCAGGAGGGTAACAAACTAGTCATCACCTTTGCGTTTGCACTCATCGTCATTTTCTTGGTGCTTGCGGCGCAATTCGAAAGTCTGCGCGATCCCCTCATCATCATGTTCAGCGTTCCCATGGCAATCGCCGGCGCCTTAATCCCGCTATTCTTTGGCTTGGCGACGATGAACATCTACACCCAAATCGGACTGTTGACATTGGCTGGGCTGATATCCAAGCACGGTATTCTGATGGTCCAGTTCGCCAATCAGCTGCAGCTCAAGGAGAGACTCGATTCCCGCTCGGCCATCGAGATGGCGGCGCGCGTCCGCCTCCGTCCAATCTTGATGACCACCGCGGCGATGGTCACGGGCCTCTTACCTTTGTTGACCGCAACGGGTGCTGGCGCCGCGAGCCGCTTCTCGATCGGGCTCGTGGTCGTCGCGGGCATGTCCATCGGCACGCTGTTCACGCTTTTCGTGCTGCCGGCGCTCTATGTCGCGATCGCGTCGGATCACCGCGCCGACGCGAGTTCCGATCACGTCCAGAACGCCGCCGAGCTCGCCTTCGTCGGAGCATCCGATGCCCACTTGGCCAAGCGATGATCCTAACGATCAACTCGGGTTTGCTCGATCGCGCCGCTAGCGTAGCGGCGCTGCTCGCCGACCGCGGTAACTTGATCGCACTGGGTGCCTGCAGTTCATGGCGGCGGACAGGAAGGATGATCCGCGGCTGCTGCGCTTCGTCTCGATCTACTGCTTGCCCGAGGTGAAGGACTACATCGTGACCAAATACGGCCGCTTCATTGTGCAGATGTGGTGAGCGACGGATGCCTGGGAGGGTTTCACGGTCCCTTGCGCGTCCGGACCTTCAAGCCGGTGGTGCGAAGCTTGGGGGGAATCATGTGTTCGGCGAAGAGCGCGTCGCGGATCCGTTTCTGGTCCGACAGGCGGATGCTCTTGTTACCTGACCGAGCAGGCCACCGCCACGTGATTTGCCGGACATCACGGCAGCATAACTCGCAAGATTGACGTCGGCCGGGACAGGGACAGAATCCATGTTCCCCGAATGAGTGGCGTACCCATTTTTCAATTTGCTCTTGGTGGAGAATTATTCACTTCCTGACCGCGCTGCAATTGCTGTCTGAAAAGAGACCGCTGATTTGCTGCAGGCTTAGATAGTTGCCAAGAAATTCAATCCCCGCCAATTTTGGGCGCGAAACGAGCCGGCCAAGACGCGATAGTCCGGCGATTACTCGAGCGCGGCCGCCATTTCGGCTAAGGTTTGGGGATTGGAGGTTCCCGGGATGAACCCGTGGTCGGTGCGGGCCTGACTGCACTCTATCGGATGCGGCGGGGCGAGGCATCGGTTCCTGTGGACAGCTGTTCGCCCGGTTTACGTCCGCAGCTATTGGTTGGGTGGAAATAACCAGTCGGCCAAGGGATGCATCCCTGACCAGTCAGCGCGGACGCTCGAGTCCGGCACCTCGCCAGCTTCAATTGAGGCTTCGCCCGTCGAAGTTCGAACGGGGGATATTGACGGCGATGTCTATGGCACGCTCGCGCACATGCGGGCTTGCGCGATCTTGCATCCACCCGTGCTCCTCGCATTGGCGGCTAGCGCCGACCTGCTGCAGCACCAAGTCGCCGAGCCGCAGCGTCCGGGATGGCGGGTCGTCTCGCCGGTACAATCAGCATCGAATTCGCTCCTGAGGACGAATCCCTCAGATCGTTCCGCGGTTAGCACAACGCGGGATTCCGAATCGTTTGGCCGGAAGCTTTTCGAATGCGGTCACGTGATGGGTGTCCTCATAGCCAAACCGGGCGCTCCGGTCGGATCCAAGGGCTCCTCTGTGAGCGAGAAATCTGGCCGCGGGCGTGGCGGATGAAGAGCCGAATCGCAGATCGAGCAAGTCCGCTTCTGAGCCGAAGAACGACAGGCGCGCCGCATCGACACAGTCCCAAATCAGCGCTGAATTCAGCGATCGGGCCCGTCATATTCCGCCCAACTATCCGTCGTCTCGTACACCCTCACGCTCGAGAGTTGGGCGAGGCGCGGTTTCGCGTGCTCCCAGATCCAGATGGCGATATTTTCCGCCGTCGGATTTTCCAGTCCCGGGACGTCGTTGAGGCAATGGTGATCGAGCTTCTTTATAAGAAGGCCAAACGCTTCCTCCATGTTGAAGAAATCCATTACGAATCCGGTGTGCGGATCGACTGCCCCTTTCAGCACGACCTCGACGCGATAGGAATGACCATGCACCCGATGACAGCGATGTGTCTGCGGGACGTTTGGAAGTCGGTGCGCTGCCTCGAACTTAAATGCTTGGGATATCTTCATGTGATGCCGAGTGTTTGTGGGACGGCACGCTGAGCCGCCATTTCGGCTGAGCCAGGCAGTACGAGATAGCCCGCCGCTCGACGGCGTCAGGGCGGTCTTTCGATCGAAGCAGAAATTGTCCAAGCCACGTTCATCGAACCGGTCTGGCAGGCTGCCGGTTGCGGCCACACGAATTTTCAGTTCGTGTCCGCGAGTGACGGCCAGCGCGGCGCGATTTACTGACGCAAATCCAGTCACCACGCTGGCCGGGGCCGGCAGCCTGCCGTTCGTCTCGATCGCGCTGAGGAACCCGATATCTTGTAAAGATTGCAGGACATCATCGAACCACCACAGTGGTTCTGAGCACGTTCATTGCTTGTGCCATGCAGATGATGGAGCGTCTACTACAAGATCCGGTAGATGCCAAAACCAACTTGAGGCTCTAGGGTCTGGCCGCGTTTCCCCGCCGATCATCATCCCGAGAAGTGAACGCAACCGGCACGATGCTCAACCAAAGGGCGGAACGGCACAATATGACTAGCAGAACCTGGGGGCTACCCTCAAACACCTCAGTCAGTATTCGCTACAACTGATGGGAGGCGTATGCCCAGGCAAAAATCAGCTTTGAAAACGTCAACCTATCCAGGCGATCACGGCGTGCCAGAGCAGATCCAGAGAGGATTGCGCTGAGTACGCCATCGTCGAACTTGGAAAAGTTCACTCGTCCGTGAATGGACCGAATACAGAATTCGCCCTCGACAGCAAGCGCAATGTGATGCCGAAGAAAAAACAGCACGTCGATCTATCGGACCAGAATCTCTTGAGTCTTATCCTGCGGCTCGCCATTCCGTCTGTTGTTGGATTATCGATCCATGCGCTGCAGCAGGTCGTCAATGCGATCTTTGTTGGCGCCCTAGGCGCGCAGGCGATCGCAGCTGTTAGCATGACCTTGCCGATCGTGGTCCTGCTCGCCGCAGCCGGACAGGGGATCGGTGTTGGAGCAGCGTCGTTCATATCTCGTCATCTGGGCGCTCGTGAGTACCTAGAAGCGAGTCGAGGCGCAAGCACGGCACTCGCGCTCGCCGCTCCGATCGGTATCATAGTCACCCTCACTCTGCTTCCAAATCTGCCAGGGATATTTGCAACGCTCGGAGCAACCCCAACCATCATGCCCGTGGCGCTCGACTACGCGGGAACGGTTTTGTTGGGGTACACCCCGATGCTACTAAATACCGTCAGCGGGTTCATTGTAAGAGCCGAAGGCTATACACGATTTAGCATGTGGGTGATGATGACCGCGTTTATCCTGAACGCTGTGCTTGATCCCGTCTTCATATTTTCACTTGACCTTGGCGTGCGAGGCGCAGCCCTCGCAACGCTGGTGTCTCAGATCTCTGCTGTCGGACTGTATATCGTGTATTTTACGAAGCTTGGCGGGACGGTTCTCGTCAGGATATCTCACATATCATTGCGAGCAGATCGCATCAGACAGCTCGCGTTGGTAGGCGCGCCGGCGACAATGACGAGTATCTTATCTGCTCTTGCCGTTATGCTCTTGTACGGAGCTGCTGCGCCGTTCGGCGACGATTCCATCGCCGCGGTTGGAATAGCTGTGCGTATCTTGATGGTCGGCGCACTGCCTATCACCGGGTTCTGTATTGGCGCTCAAGCTATCCTGGGTTTCGGTTGGGGCGCACGCGACTATGCTCATATATTGAGAGCTGCGAAGTTCATGCTCTTCGTGACGATCGCATTCTCGGTGCTGTATTCTGCGGCCGTTGTGATTTTTGCGAGGCCTTTGGTGAGCCTATTTAGCGATAACGAGTACGTCACCGAAATTGCCGTCTCGACCTGCATCGTGTTCCATCTCTTCTTTGGACTGTTTGGGGTGCAGAGTTTCGTGACGGCAATGCTTCAGTCATTTGGGAGAGCGCGCCTCAGTGCAATTGTGTCCTTGGCCAGGCAGGGGTATCTCTTCATACCGGCCGTACTGTTATTCCCGCTGGTAGCGGGTTTTAACGGACTGTTAGCCAGTCAAGCGCTCGCAGAGCTTGGCGCCGGAATAATCGCTCTCATCGTCATGTTCAACCAGTTCGGCGAGCTCAGACGAGCGCTCCGGCACGGTCCTCAAGAGCGATCGGGATAGCGGGTTGAGCTGAGAACGGATATGATCGAGGCACAGAGCATTGGGCGCTAGCCTCCTGGGAGGCTCGCCCTTAAAGCGTGATGGGACTAGCTTCGATAGCCTGAGTTTTTGAGGTAGTTGGCGCATTCTTCGGGTGTAAATGCATAAAGGAGTTCGCTGATGGCGGCGCAGACCGCATCGACAGTTCGTGCGGCTGCCTTGCGGAGCAGATGCTTGAGTTTGGCAAAGACTTGTTCGATGGGGTTCAGGTCGGGTGAGTATTTTGGCAGGAAGAAGAGCTTTGCTCCGGCGAAGCGGATGAGCTGGCGTACGGCTTTGCTTTTGTGGCTGCCGAGATTGTCCGGGACGACGATGTCGCCGGGCCGAAGGGTCGGCAGGAGAACCTTCTCCACATAGATCCGGAAGCTCACGCCATGATTGGTCCCTCGATGAACCATGGCGCATCGATCCGGTCATGGCGCAGGGCCGCCAGAAAGGTAATGGTTTTCCAACCCATCTGGCCCCGAGCAACGCTGCCGGTCTCATCGACCCGCTTCATCCAGCCGATCGCCGTGCTGATCGCCACTCCAAACTGCTTGGCGGCCCGATTGCGCGCCCTACCGGCCAAATTAAGGGCGTCAGCTCTTACGGCATTGATATCGGCCAAAGGCTGGAAGTCGAAACGGCCCAAGGCAGCGGCAATGTGGTCGGCCGTGAAGCGGGGGTGATCTCAATCGAGAACTGACTGTCACACCAGTAACATGCGGCGTTTCCGAATTGGTGAATGGAAATGCGAACCCCTTTGCGCTTTGCCACTCTATGGCAAGCAGCTAAATGCAATGACGCCAATACAAAAGGTGATGCTAACTTTTGCTACAAACCAGGTAAACACTGGCACGGTCATCGACAAGGCCTATAGCCAGAGCATCTTGATTGACCTTACCTTATACTCAAACCGAATGTCGCATACGACATAAACAACGGCTGGGAGTGGGGAAACTTCAGCTGGGCCCCAGTCGAGACGACGGATGAGATTCTGACGCGCGCAGCTGCCTCTCGGCATCGGATGGATTTCGCGTGCCTCAGTGCCGTCTTGAATACGGCAGCGAACGAACGAAAAAATGTTGGGCCCGTGTTCGAACCTGCGGGACTCGATCACGCCTCGTGAATGTATCATCAGGTGAATCAGGCCGTAACCAGCTATCGGAGAACTTGCACATCTTGATCGGGCTACCGGCCGAACAGGATGTGAAGATTGGCGGAGGCCAGGACGGCCCCACGCGAATGGTTAGAATACGTTATCGACAATTTCTTACGTGTTTGCTGATTTTGCCGATCACTGCCCCTGGCACTTCGGCCAGGCGCGTCCGTATAAGCACGACTTGAAGAGAGGCCGGAGCACTGACCCATGAACAAGCGGCCTCTCGATCGCGGCGCATCGTCTCATCCGCCGCATCGGGTTGAGACAGGGCGATGGCGAGTTGGCTGTGGTATGACCTTCGTAGGTTGATCCTCCGGTGTTGTGCATCGACTCGCGGCATGCTCGTGAGCCCTTCCCGTACAAGGGCAGGTGCAGAATCGCGCTCATGCGCCATTCTCGCGATAACGGGTGCTCTCGTGCAGCATCTGCAAAACCGCGCTACGGTTCAGAAGTCCGCGGTCGATCGCGATTTCGACGAAGGGCCGCATTTGCTCAGCGGCTGCAAGGACAAGTGTCGATACCTGTTCATAACCCAGGCGCGGTACGAACACGGTCGCAAGAGCCGAAGATTGCATCAAGTTGCTGAGCGACCGTTCCCGATTTGCCCGGATCCCCGAGATGCAGTGGTCGGCAAATATTCTGGCCGATCGCGTCAAAAGCTCGATCGAATCGAACAGGCGCGAGGCGATGACTGGCTCGAAGTGATTGATTTCGAGTTGGCCGCTCAACGCAGAGAGAGATACTGCGGCGTCGTTGCCGACGATAGCGAACGCAACTTGCTGGATCATCATCGGCAGAACTGGATTGAGTTTACCTGGCATGATCGAAGAACCGGGCTGGAGAGCGGGCAACCGCAACTCGCCAAGCCCCGTATTTGGCCCAGAGCAAAGGATGATCAGGTCAGAGGCAATTTTCGCCAATACCTCTGCTGCGATGCGGATTTCCGACGACACGCGTGCGAAGGCGTCGGCGTTCTGCATGGCATCGAACATGTCGTCGCCTGGGCGTACCGCGGCGCCCAAGATCGCCTCAAGATGTCCATAGACGGCACGGCGATAGCCCGGCACTGCTCCGAGCCCGGTGCCAATCGCAGTGCCTCCGAGGGGAAGCACCATCAATTCCTGGCGCGCCACGGACAGCTTCAAGGAGAGCCGCTTGATCGCTGATGCGTAACCGCCGAACGCCTGACCGAGCGTCATCGGCTGGGCGGCCTGCATGCATGTGCGGCCGACGCGCAATACGTCAGCGAATACAATGGCCCGCTCCGAAAGAGCGGCCGCCACCTGTTCCAGCGCACCCACCAGATCGCCGGACTTTTCGTGCGCCGCCAACTTGAGCGCCGAGGGCAGCACATCGTTCGTCGACTGGCAAAGGTTCACGTGATCATTTGGGTGGATCACGTCGTACCGGCCGGGCTTTTCACCGACAATTTGCAGGGCCCGGTTCGCCAGAACCTCATTCATGTTCATGTTGATCGATGTGCCGCCGGAGCCTTCGAGCAAATCGATGATAAACTGCCGATCGTGTTTACCAGCAATGACCTCGTCCGCAGCCGCGATTAGTGCTCCTGCTACTTTGGCGTCGAGGGCTCCGAGCTCACGGTTCGCCGCCGCGGCAGCGCGCTTGATGCGCGCTAGTGCCCGAAGAAGTGCCGGCTGATCACCGAGCTTCTGGAGTGAGATGTCGAAATTCTCGCTCCCACGCAGGGAGGCCAAGCCGTACAGGGCGCGCAGCGGCAGCTCGCGCGTTCCTAGACTGTCTATTTCGGTGCGAGTCGCTGACATCTCTGATCCCGGGTTCGGACGCTACGCAAACAACTCTCTCCGAAGACGGGCGAGAGTTAAAGCTGAGATCGGAGATGTTATGGAGGCTAATAAGTATGATTAATTAGGGATATACTGTTCGTCGAGCGTCCGGGTGGAGCCGCCCGCAACGCACCGGCAGGCGGCGTCCTCGTGAGCGAGCGGATCCAACACGATGCTGCCGACGGAACGAGCCATCCAGGGAATTTGAGCAGCGATCTGGGGCAAGGTCCAGTTCCGCAGGAGCACACGAATATCATCCGCTATTCGCGCAGCCAACGTGTCTAATCCGCCTTGCTTAGTCACCAACGCGATCGTGCGCGAGAGGCCGGTCGCCGGCAATGGCATGACTTCGAGCGCCGGTCGATGGACGGCAGCCTGCAATATGCACAGGGGTGTTGTAATCGCCACGCCCATGCCATTGGCGACCATCGAGAGCAGCGAGTCCGACGTGTCGAACGACATCGTCTGCGGATGCTCTATCCTTAGACGCCGGAGATGACGTTCAATTTGCGTTCCCATGTGCGAACGCGCAGTGTAGCGGATAAGTCGGTGCTCGAGGAGTAGGTCGTCCAGTGGACGATCGCGAAGAGTATCCGCCCAGGCAATCGGTGCTACCAGGAGGAATGGCTCGCGCAATAGGGGTAATGGGGTAACTTCGTCAACGCCCTCCATTGGATCCGATGTGACAGCTGCATCGATCTCGTTGCGCATCAATGCCTCGGCGTGCGCGGGTACCAGCCCCGAATACGCGCTCACGCGAAGCGCGATTGAACCCGCCATGAGGCTGCGGACCAACAGTGGTCCAACTGTGGACGCGAACGTGTCGATCATCCCGAGCCGAAGGTCCTCGCGTTCGGGACGCGCTGCGGCGGCCCGCATTTCCTCGACAGCTCGTCCGACGCGCAGGGTTATCTCGCGCATGTGGGTGAGCAGAGCTTGCCCCGCCTCCGTGGGCCCAAGAGGACGACGATCGCGACGGACGAGGGACGCGCCAATATGCGCCTCCGCGCGCTTCATCGCTTGTGAAACGGCCGATTGAGTGATGCCAAGTCTGAGGCCGGCCGCGCTCATGCTGCCCTCTTCGATGACGACAGCCGCGACTTCCAGTACACGCAAATCAGGCAAGCTAAACATAGGAAGCTTACGCTAATGGATTTTTATCGGGTGTGCCACTAGTCCGATTTTGCAGTTGCGGCGAGTCAATCTGCTCGACAGGTTGGCGCACCGGAAACTCACGCTGACCGCGGAAACAGCCGCTCCAAAGCCGCAGCGGTGGAACTGTTCGATGAGACTTCATTTACCCACATTTCCAACCGCTCCAATTTCGGCGCAGAGTTCGATCCGGTGTGTCTGGAGAGTCCGCGCCAGATGACAACATTTCCGAGCGCATTGTGGCAGGTCGCTTCACTCGTTTCGGGATGGCCGTCGCATTGGATCATCGGCCGTTGGTCGGACGTGTCTAGCGCGTAAACTTGATCTAGAGGCCGCGCCGATCTTGCGTCTCGTCTTAAGGCACCATCATGCGCGTTCATTGACAGTAAGCCCAGTTCTAGACCATGGCTTTGAGATCCCAGTGGGTCTAAGGACGCAATTGATCAAAGTCGCTGCTTGGAATGCCATTGTGATGCTGGTGAGCGCTCAATCAGGAAGGCACGCAAATAGGTCATCAGCTTGCTCATTTCGCGCAGGAAGGCGATGATGGCTCAGCTGCTCGGCAGCGCCTCAGAAGAGCCAGCAAAGAGCGCCTTCGGTTGAGCGCGATAGGACCGATCATCGAGAAGCGCGTCACACGCCAGCGTGAGGACGCTCACGGGATGAAGAAGGCGAGCTTGCCCGTCTGTCGGGTAGCGCCAATTATGATGCTAGAATGCCGGGTAATCTCAGGACAGAGACATTGTTGTGTGGAAAGAATGCAAAAGTGTTCCGCAGTGCGGTAGACCGCTCGACCGAATGCTCCTCGCAATGCCGCAACGGCGCAATCGCCCGAAATGTTCGCGTACATCGCCAGAAACCTCGATGCCGAGTTCCTCAACGAGTTCTCGGGCAAGGCCTGGCGTGGTGTTTCACCCCCTTCGACCGGTCCGCTTGGCTGCACGAACATTTTGGTCCAACGCTCGCGTACCAGCGGAAGGTTTCGTGCGACATTCGTGGTAGGGCACGCGGCGATCCGCGCGTTGCGCACGGCTGCGGCGTTATCCATCAAGCAACGCCCCCTTTTTTAGATCACCCTCTGGGGCTGCTTGCGGGAGAACTATCAGCAGAGGGATGATGACGACCATACCAGCTGCCAGCATCACTCCTGATGGGCCGGCTACAGTCAACATCTGGGCGCCAAGGACGGCTCCGAAGCCGATGGCCGAATTGATGACCGCCGAGTGCATCGCGGCAGCAGTCATCACTGTCGAACCGGCGGCGCGCAGGATCCAGGTCTGGAGTCCCGCGAACAGCGCCGCGACGGCAGCGCCCCAGATGACCAGCAAGACAAGGACCCGGCCTGTCCCCAAGTGGGGACCAAACCATCCAAGGCCAACGAGCGCCAGACACAGAGCAAGCAGCCCCGCAGTGATGATGGGCTTCATGAAGCGGTCGATGAGGACGCCCGCCAGGATGTTCCCCAGGAATCCTGCTCCGCCAAAGCCGAACAACAGCGCGCCGATCATGACTTGGGCAACGTTTGGAATCTCGCTGAGGAATGGTTCTATAAATGTGTACGCCCCGAAATGCGCCGCCGCCATGAATGTCGTTACGGCATAGATCCCCAACAGGTCATGCCTGCGGCAGACTGATCCAAGCTCTCTCCATCCCGCTGGCGTCCCGGCCTGCATTTTCGGAAGAACTGCCACCATCAGGGCTGAGGTGATCAGTCCGATGGCGCCAATTAATCTGAACGCTGCACGCCATCCGCTCACCTGACCGACGAAGTTCGCGAGCGGCACGCCAACAACGGTCGCCATCGAGATCCCGCCGAATACGATTGCCATCGCAACACCCATACTGCGGGACGGCGCAATCTTAGACGCAACCGCAGCCGCCATGGCCCAATAGAAACCGTGAACGACAGCGCCCACCGTGCGTGCCAGCAACAACCCTTCGAAAGTGTGAGACATCGTCGCCGCAAACGTTGTTGCGGAAAGGATAAGAGTCAAGGCGATGAGTAGCGGCTTGCGAGGAAACTTCTGAAGCAGAACGGGTGACAACAGACCGCTGGCAGCACCGATCCAGGCATAGAGGGCCACCGTGAGCCCGACCGCTGCCTGATCTCGTCCGAGGTCGCGAGCAATCTGAGACAACAGCCCGATAGGTGCTATCTCTGCCAAGACGATGTGAAACGAGGCGATGCCTAGCACGATGACGGCGAGCCAGATGCGGAGCGAAGATTCTGTGCCGTCACTCGTCATTATTAAACATCACTGTACGAAGGATCCGCCCGTTTGATTTGTCGATGATCAGCCGCTGCTTGTACGCATTTTTCATCCATGGACGTGGCGCCGCATGGCACGGGCGTCTCTCCGGATGTTAATCGACCTGCATCGGTGGTATCCGATCGTTACGGTTGCATGGGTCGTTCTCTCCATCAACTGCGAGAGTTGATAGTTGACACACGACAAACGGCACTCGGTGTCCTCGACTGGCGTCCTGAGTGGGACTGTCGTTCCGGCCGGCGTCGTGAAAGAGGGCCTGACCTTACTCGAAGAGCTGCGTCGCTCGCCACCAGGCGCTGCGCTTCGCCAACCCCGCCAAACGAACGGTGCAATAGCATCGTGATGCCTTTCGTGCGTTCGGACGGCCTGCAGATTGCCGAGCTGCCAACACCGAGGAGGAGGTCTCACTCACGATGTCCCGGCACTGCTTCGGCAGCTTTAGCAGGGCGCTCGCGGATCATGATCTCCGGGGAGCCGCGATTGCCTCGCCTGCGTACGCGCGCGCTGGGTGTCAATCGGCCCTTTAATTGCGGTTTGTTGTCAAAACTTACATTTCTGAACTCGCCCACGGCACGGTGGTAGTGCTCGCGCCGTCGGAGCTGGTCCGGATTGCGGAGACGGCGCGGGCCGGCTGATACGTGCATTAGATCGCCGGGGCTGGTTGAGGTCTTCGCTGGGATCATGGTCCTTTCCAAGTCGCGCAGCGCCTCATGATGATGTCGGGGTCGGGCGCCTCAACGTTTGCAGCGGAGTGCGGACGAGCCGCCACCGCCTGATTGACCGAGGCCGCCACAACACCGTCCCAGCGAGACATCGCCAGTCCGGCAGACCGGACCAGGAACTCTACAAGATCGGATCAGGCTTCCTTCCTCTGGCCCCAGTCGAACGATGTGCCGTAGACCCAGATACAGTGAAGAAGGATGGCGAGTTTGCGCGCGATGGCGACCTTTGCCTTTCGCATGCCAATCCGCTTAGCGAGCTTCATGCCCCAAGCCCTAAGAGAGGACCATTTCTTCGTTCGATGAAGCAGGACGATCGCCGCCTCGTACAGGTAGGTTGGGAGAAGACGGTCGCCCCATCGTGATATCTTGCCCAGTTTCGCCAGAGTGGTTGCGTCGAGGCGTAAGACCCAGATAGGCGCCGACGCTTGATGCCGATCGGAAGCGCGATGTTTCAAGGTGCCGTCGCATGCGCTGGTTCATTAGGAGGACGGATCGAGCTTTAGCATTGATGCTAGCAGCCGCTCCGGCTTTGAATCCTCAAGTGGGCTTCAACGCGCGATGCCAACGGGCCGTATGTTGGTCCGTGCGAAGCCCTAATGATGGACGGAAGCGTTCCGCGGTTACATAAATTAGACTACGAGGGGCGCGGATCGGTGGTGGACGCCCGAAATGTCCCGGCTCAGCAAAATCCCCTTGGAATTCCGATAGGTGAGTTCGGCATTGCCTTCGTGCATCTCAAAATTCGATTTTCAGTTCTAGCCGGTTCGCTGCGCCAGGAGGATTGCCAACCTCCACGACGAGAGGCTCTAGGGCGGAGAGCGATCCCATAATGGCGTGGCGACCGGACGAGCACTCAACCAAAGATGGCCCCGCCCAATTAAGGTAAATTCAATCCAGCCCTGCCCCGACACTTATTGATGTGAAGGTAAACGATCATCGCCGCTGCGTATCATTTCTCGGCGAGATCATCCAGCACTTGAAGGGCGACTACGCGGTTGCAGCTTCAGCGTACGAGCCAGGCGTGTGGCTGAGCAAAGAACGCGGCGACCGCATGCACAACCGCGGCCGCAGGTGCGGCGTCGTGCTCCCCGAGATCCCCGAAGGCTCCTGATGGAGGGCGTTGAGGAGCCTGCCCACAATCTACGAATTGCCTGCTTGTGAGCCCTCGAGGCTGGCGACCTTGACCGGATCCAACGTCCGGCGAAGGGAGCTCGCGCATCAATAGCCTGATATCGTAGCCCTCTCGAACGCGCGAGAGTCCTTGCTTAGGTTTCCCATCCCTTCGTTGGTCCACACTGTTGAACTCGCGCCGCAGCACGGTATCGGGTTTGATCAGCGCCGGCGCCACCACCTCCGGTCCAGGATGATCGGGGAGGATGACCTTCCGACCAATAAGCCGCTCGCGAGCGCCTTCAAATCGCGCTATGACGAGCGGGCGGACTGACTGTTACCCGTCTACCAAACGGGACAAAGAGGCGATGCGCTAGCGAGCATCGCTAGCTACGTTCTTTTGTATTCGGACCCGCGAAACGTCGAAAATTGGCGAGAAATGAAACGACCCCAGTGCTTAAAGAGGCTGGGGTCGTTCCGAGGTAAGCGCCAGACTTGGGCGGGGGGCTGAGGCCAGACGCCTACGACATGAAATCAGACACGCAGATTTTCCGCACTGCTTTTACCGCGCCTCGGGTCGACTTTAAGCTCGTAAGAGACTGCCTGCCCTTCCCGCAGGTCAGAGAGGCCAGCGCGCTCCAGGGCGCTTATGTGTACAAAAACATCTTGGCCGCCCCCATCCGGCTGAATGAAGCCGAAACCCTTCGTCGCGTTAAACCATTTCACAACACCCCTCGCCACTCCCATCTCCCATTTGAGCAATACTGTAGAGTAGTTCTGGTCGGACCATTCGGGCGGCGCCGATTCGCCCATTGACGCACAATCTCCGCTGCTTCGGCGTCAGCGTAGTCGCTTGAGGAGTTCGAGCATGGCGAGCCTGGGCGATCATGCTTTCATGCCAGAGACCAGGCACAGCCGACGGGTTTGACCCAGGTCGCATCGTTCTGATCTTCCATCCTGTTGCGTCACTTGGGTGACGAAGGTTACGTTGGTGGGTTCTCCTAGCAGGGAAGCCGCGAATTTCATCGGCCCAAATGGCTCATCGGCCACTATTTTGCGGACAAGCAGCGGCCTCGCAACTACCAAAAGGGGTAGCTGGACGAGCGTACCGCACCAAATTAGCATGCTCCCATGACTGGTCGGAGAACATGGAAGATGAACTGGAAGAAGGAACTGGAGGCGCTGGTTCAACAATCCGCGGCACTCGTAGAACGCGCACGGAGCGTAGCGCCTATTCCAAAGCTGATAGCACCCATCGCGCCAATCGCAAAAGCTTCCCCACCCGATTCTCCCCCGCGGTTGAGCTGGGACACCTCCGAGCGAGAGCACATCAGCAAACGAGTTGCGAATTTCAGAGCGCATCAAGAGCGCGTGCGCCGCGAGCGCGACGAATATTTTTCCCACACGATGCAACGGACACGGGATCTCGCGAGAGGCCACGGCTCCGACGAACAGATGTAGGCGGTCGGAGAGTCGCGCAACTTTGCTAACAATCCGCCAAATCGCGCCAGAAGAGACGACTGTGGCCGACCACCGGCTGGGAACGGCGAGTAGCCGTGAGAGTCGTACGAGTCTCCAAGAGACGCCCGTCACAGCCCATCTGAGGATTGCCGCGCGCTGAGGATTGCCGCGTGGTGTCCTCACGCCATAGGTTGCCCTCGTACTGGATGCGCTGGGGGGCAACCACGCGATCGTTGTAGTGGCGCCGCCGACGCCCACACGAATCTGGTGCATGGATTTTGCACCGCCGAGGAAGGCGTGGGTGTTGACCCTGCCCCTCGGGCTTAATCCAGTTTGAAGTTCGTTCTGGCCGAAGACGAGGACCAGAGCATGCAGCACATTCGAGATCGGAAGGCCCGATCTGCTGGCTCGGCGCGTGAGGCAGAGACACGAGATGTGCGCATCGGGGAAGAGTTGAGATCAGACGCGCTTCACTGGAGATCGCGATAGGCATTTTGCTGCATCGGACGGTTGTTGTCGCGCAGTGTGAAAGCACGGAGTCGACATCGTCCGCGATGATCGAGACGCTGGGAGCGAAATGACGAATGATGATCGTCGTGCACGGCATGACTTGGCTCACGATGTGTCGCATCGGAACGGTGATGTTCGAGGGATGGAGCTTCTGAAGCTGTGTCGAAAGCGCTCAATGATGCGCATGACGCCACCACAATCCGGACAGGCAGGAACTTCGGCCCAGGTTTGAGCTTCCGAATCCACAGGCGGCGGCTGGCTGTCGTTTGGGCTGTCTCATGATCGAGAAGTTCGCGGCAAAGGGCGAGCTTGGCAGCGCGATGGCGGTTGGCCATGAAGCCGAAGTGGCGGATGCGATGGAAACCATCGGGCAGCGTATGAAGCAGGAAGCGGCGAATGAACTCGTCGGGCTTGAGCTTCATGATCTTTGTCGCGCCGTCCTGGCGGTAATCCTTCCATGTGAAGGCAACATGATCGTTGTCGGGTGCGACGAGCCGGCTGTTGGCGATCGCGACGCGATGGGTGTAGCGGCCGAGATAGGCCAGCACCTGTGCGGGTCCGCCGAAGGGCCGCTTGGCGTAAGCAACCCAGTTGACGCGCTGCATGGCTTTGATGCGACCAGCGAAAGAGTCGAGTTCGGCAAGAGAAGCAAGATCGCCGAAGAAGCGCAAGGCGCCGGCGTGGAAGGCCCCGATCAGGCGTTTGAGAAAAAGACAGCGAAAGAGCCGGGACAGCGGTTTGACGGCCAGGAAGAAGTTCGGTCGGCTGGCGATCCAGCGTGTTCCATCAGGTGACGGGCCGCCGCCCGGCACGACACAGTGAATGTGGGGATGATGCGTTAGCGATTGTCCCCAGGTGTGCAGGACCGCGACGCCGCCGATCTCCGCGCCGAGCCGGCGCGGATTGGCAGCAAGCGGCGGTCATCGCCTCGGCGGCGGCCCTAAACAGGATGGCCTAGACGACCGCCTTGTTTTGGAAAGCAATCGCGGCGATCGGTGCAGGAAGCGTAAAGACGACGTGGAAGTAGGGAACCGGCAGCAGGTCGGCTTCTCGCGCGGCAAGGCACGCGGCTCGGGCTGGCCCCTGACACTTCGGACAATGCCGGCTCCGGCAGGAATTATAGGCGATCCGCGTCATGCCGCAGTCATTGCGGGCCTCGACGTGGCCGCCGAGCGCCTCGGTTCGGCACCCAACAATGGCGCTCATCGCCCGCCGCTCGACGCGACCGTGATGACCGGCATGGTCACGACGATAGGCGTCGCCATGCCGGCGCAAGATATCGGCAATGTCAATGGCGGTCGGTGCGGGCGGACGTCGGGGGGTCATAAGCCGGATCCCGGAGCCGTTGTCATGCCGGTGGCGTCACCTCCAGCGACAGGCGGTCGAGCGGGCTCTGGGTCGCCCGGATCGTATGGGTGGCGACCTGCGTGTAGCGCGCGGTCGACGACGGATTATTGTGCCCGAGCAGAACCTGGCCGATCCGGATGTCGATTCCGTTCTCCAGAAGATGCGTCGCGAAGCTGTGGCACAGCGTGTGCAGCGTGACGCGCTTGGTCAGGCCCGCAGCCTTGACCGCCGAGCGGCAGGCGGCATGCAACTCGGTCGGATCAATCGGGTGACCTTCGTCACGCCCAGGGAACAGATAAAGCCGCGGCCGGGCGAGCCGCCAGTAGGTGCGCAGGATGCCGAGCAGTTGGGACGACAGCATCACGTTGCGATCCTTCGCGCCTTTGCCGTGGCGCACCTGGATGACACCGCGGGTGCTGTCGATGTCTTCGATCCGCTGTCCCGCGACCTCGGAGGCCCTGGGGCCGGCCGCATAGGCGGTGGTGAGCGCGGCGCGGCTCTTCAGGCTTCACACCGCCTCGAGGAACTGCACCACTTCGTCGGCGCTGAGAACGACCGGCAGCTTGCGGGGCTCTCGCGCATAGGGAATGCGCTCCGGGATGAGCGCCTCGCCGAGCGTGACGCCGTAGAAAAACCGTAGCGCACAGACGATGATCTGGCTCAGCGCCGGCCATGAGATGTCGGTCGAGACCAGATGCACCTGGAAGGCCCGGACGTCTTCCAGCTCCAACCGCTCCGGCGATCGGCCGAAATAGCGGCTGAACTTCGAAACCGCGCTGATGTAGGATCGCTGCGTCGCCGGCGACAGATTGCGGACTGTCATGTCCTCGATCATGCGGCGGCGAAGAGGCTCAAATCGGCCATCTCAATACCCTGTCTGAGGGGGGCTCCAACACCCACATCCTCTCAGCAGGAGGCGATCTACGCCACCTCGCCACGCACGCCGCGACAGCGGCTTCTGTAGGGATGGGTGGCGTCGAGATCGAGGATGATCTGCAGGCCTCAACAATGCGAGAAATGCGCGCTACGCTCAGGAGAGGCCATTGCGGCACCCGCCGAGCTGTGCGTTATAAACAGAACGCTGCCATGTAGCTCAGCGCTCAGTTGCAGGCAGCAAACCAATCAGCGCTTTAGCCTCGGACTTCAGCACTTCAACGGCAGATTTCCGAGCATCTGCATCAAAGCGAGTGCGAATGGCGGAGACTGAGAGCGCGCCCCGCAATTTGCCATAGACATCGATTACGGGCACCGCTGCGGCCGCAACCTCAGGATCACGCTCGCCGATCGAGACGTAGAAGCCACGATCTCTGATCTTCTTTCCATCAGCGAATGCAAAATCGCGGTAAGCGGTAAGAACGCGGCCCGCAGCGCCGCGATCAATCGGCAATCGTTGTCCTTCTTCGAGGTGATGCCGGACGGAACGCGGAGAATTAACGCGATAAAGGCAAATGCGCTCGTCGCCCTCCGCGATGTAGAAGGATGCGGTCTCTCCGGTTGCTTCGACCAGACGATGGAGCGAGGGTCTGATCAGGTCACCGAGGTCCAGCCCACGCTGATAGAGCGCCCCAAGGCGCCATAGCTCCGGTCCGGGTCGAAATAGCCGGTCGGTCCCCCGCACCAGGAATCCGTCCGCTTCCAGGGATGCGGCAAGGCGAAGGACCGTGCTCTTGTAGAAGTCGGTCGCCTCGGCAATCTCGGTCAGCGTCATGGCTGCTCGCTCAGCGCCGAAGGCCTTGAGGATCGCCAGGGCGCGCCCGACCGCATCAACCCCAGTCTTTGCCATTGATACAGTCCTCGTGTTCTGTCGTGCAGAACAGATATCCAGAATGGATAGAAAGTCCAGTATTCAATGCTCATCTGGGTTCTATGTTGCAGAATGCAATTGACTCCGGATGTAGCGCCATTTACCTGTTTTGAGGCTTAGAACAGGTTCTGCGGAGCGAAACAATGGAAGGGCAGCCGGCACTTGCCGTCGACCTGCGCGACGTGATGATTCGCTTCGGCGACTTCACCGCCGTGAAAAGCATGAACCTCCAGGTCGGCGAAACCGAATTCGTTGCAGTGGTCGGGCCGACCGGCTGCGGAAAATCGACCATTCTCAATACTGTCACCGGACTGCTGAAGCCGGCCGCCGGCGAGGTTCGCATTTTCGGCAAATCGCTTAGGGGCCTGAACGGTCAGTCCGGCTACATGCTGCAACAGGAAGGGCTGCTGCCCTGGAAAACAGCCCAGGACAATGTCGGCCTCGGGCTGGTGTTTCAGGGAAGCTCGATCGCAAAGGCGCGCGAGCAGGCGCGGCCCTGGCTCGCCAAGGTCGGCTTGAAGGGGTTCGAGGAGCGCTATCCGCATCAATTATCCGGAGGCCAGCGCAAGCGCGTTGCCATGGCCCAGACCCTGATCATGGAGCCGAAGATCGTCCTGATGGATGAGCCTTTCTCCGCGCTGGACGTTCACACGCGCCGCCTCATGCATCGCATCCTGCTCGAGCTATGGCAGGCGGACCGGCGCTCCCTCGTCTTTATCACCCATGATCTCGATGAGGCGATCACGCTGGCGGACCGCGTCGTTGTGATGTCTGCCGGTCCTGCCAGCTGCATGGTTGGCGATGTCAGGATCACGCTGTCCCGTCCACGCGACGTCTTGGCACTCCAGACCACGGATGAATTCGTCGCGCTCTATCGTGAAATCTGGTCGCTGCTCGGCGCCGAAGTGGAGAAAAGCTATGCGCAGGGGTAAGGTTGCTCTCACGCAGTTCGCCATCGTCCTCGGTGTGATCCTGATCTGGGAACTGGGTGTGAGGGTCGGGCTGATCGATCCTTTCTTCTTTCCGGCACCATCGACGCTTGTCGCAAGAATAGGCGAGTGGATGTCAACATCGGACTTCTGGACCGATGTTGGGACAACACTGCTGGAGACGGTGCTGTCTTTCCTGGTTGGGATCGGGATCGGCACCGCGCTTGGTATCTGGCTCGGCTTAAGCCCGTTTGCGGCCGAGGTGGTCCAGCCCTTTATCAAGATGTTCAACGCGATCCCCCGCATCTTGCTAGGACCCATCTTCGTCATCTGGTTCGGATTGGGGCTCACCTCCAAGGTCGCGCTCGGGGTAACGCTGGTCCTCTTTGTCGCATTCTTCAACACGTTTCAGGGGGTCCGCGAGGTCAATCCGGTCGTGCTCGCGAATGCCCGCTTGCTGCGTGCATCGAAGTCCTCGCTGCTGCGCCACGTCTACCTGCCGTCCGCCACCACGTGGATCCTGTCGAGTCTGCGGGTATCTGTCGGCATGGCCGTGATGGGAGCGGTGGTCGCCGAATATCTCGGTTCGTCCGCAGGATTGGGGCACCTGATTGCGCAGGCCGAGGGCGTCCTTGATGCCACCGGTGTCTTCGCAGGGATCATCGTCCTCTCCGCCTTCGTCATCGCGCTCGATGCCATCGTCGACCGGGTGGAAAAGCGGCTGCTGGTCTGGCGGCCGGCACCTGCCCACGAAGTTTGATCGTAGCGCTCCCATTCTCACGGAGGTTCCCATGCACGCTTTTCCGAGACTGATGGTGGTTATCGCGGCAGCTGTATTGCCGCTCATTTCAGCGCATGCCGCCGAGCCCGAGAAGACAAAATTGAAGATCGCAGTGGGATCACAGATCCTCAACTATATGCCTCTCGAGCTTGGTGTGAAGCTCGGTTCGTTTAAGGACCAGGGCCTTGAGGTGACCGTCGAAAACTTCCAGGCCGGTGGTTCGAAGGCTTTGCAGGCGCTGGTCGGCGGTTCGGTGGACGGGACAGTCGGCTTTTACGATCACACCATTCAGATGCAGGCGCAGGGCAAACAGATTTCCTGCGTGTTCCTGCTCAATGACATTCCCGGCGTGTTGCTCGGTATCCGCAGCGGCCTCGCTGACAAGGTCAAGTCCGGTGCCGACCTGAAGGGCCTCAAGCTCGGGATCACGGCGCCGGGGTCATCGACCGACACCATGGCGCGCTACTACATCAAGAAATCTGGGTTGGGTCCGCGCGACGTGAACATTATCGCGGTCGGCAGCGGGGCACCCGGTATGGTGGCACTCGAGGCCAGGAATATCGACGCGCTCGTCTATTTCGACCCGATTGCGACCCTTCTCGCGCGCAAAAAGAGTGCGACGCCGCTGTTCGACGCGCGCACACTCGAAGGCTCAAAACAGGCCTTTGGCGGAATCTATCCGACCGCCTGTCTCTACCTGCAGCAGACTTTCATCGACAAAAATCCAGAAACGGTCCAGCGCCTCGTCAACGCCTTGCTCAAAACCCACCGCTGGATCAACACGGCGTCGACGGAACAACTCGTCGACGCGATGCCTCCTGCATACAAGACCGACAATCGCGAGGTGAACATCGAGATCATGAACGCGTCGAAAGCGCTGTTCTCGCCAACAGGTCAGATGGACATCGAGGCGGCCAAGATCCCGCTGGCTGTCCTAGGCGACTTTGATCCGAAGATCGCAGCCGCAAAGATCGACCTGATCAAGACCTTCACGAATCGATTCGCGGAACGTGCTGCGCAGCAACTGAAATAAGTTGCGTACTAAGCGCTCGCTATCGGATCACCTACAAGAAGGCTCTTCAGATGTCTCTGCCGCTAACCGGTATCCGCGTTCTCGACCTGTCAAACGTGTTGGCGGGTCCGTTCTGCGGTTACCATCTTGCGCGCCTTGGCGCGGAGGTCATTAAGGTGGAAAATCCGAACGGCGGCGACCTGGCGCGGCGCCTCGGCGCGGATCCGCAAAGAGCGGAGCGCCTGCAGGGACTCTCGTTTGTCGCTGTGAACGCCGGCAAGCAATCGATTGCACTGGACCTGAAATCGGAAGCGGGCCGCGAGGTGTTCTTGCGACTGGTCAAGGAAGCCGACGTGGTGCTCGAAAACTTCCGGCCGAAGGTGATGGAACGCCTTGGCCTCGGCTTTGATGTGCTTGTCAGGCTGAACCCGCGTCTGGTCTACTGCGCGATCTCCGGCTTTGGGCAGAGCGGACCGTGGTCCGCCCGTCCGGCCTATGACCAGATCGTCCAGGGTCTCTCCGGAGCCATGAGCGTCACCGGCGATATAGCCTCGGCTCCCCTGCGCACGGGCTTTCCGATCTCGGACACGATTGCGGGACTGACTGCTGCGTTTGCTATCGCCGCGGCTCTGGTCGACCAGCGGCATAGGCAACGGGGTCGGTTCATCGACGTGTCCCTGCTCGAGGCCACCATTGCGGCGATGGGATGGGTCGTCTCCAACCACCTGAACGCCGGGATCGAGCCGCAGCCCATCGGCAACGAGAACTTTACCGCGGCTCCCTCCGGCACGTTCCGCACCGCAACGGGCCCGCTGAACATTTCCGCCAACGAGCAGAAGCAGTATCAAGCCCTATGCGACCTGATCGACCGACCGGACCTGAAGACGGATCCACGCTTTGCTGGACGCGAGATGCGCAAGGTGAACCGCGCTACGCTGAGCGCGGAGTTGAACAAGGCATTGAGTTGCAAGCCCGCTGAGGAATGGGAGGCCCAAATGAACTTGGCTGGTGTCCCTGCCGGCCGTGTGCTGACGGTCTCGCAAGTGTTGCAGCAGCCACAGGTCGTTGAGCGCGGATTCATCGAGACTTTGGCGCCAGAACAAGACGATGCGCAGCCGTTACGAATCACGCGGCCGGGGTTCCGGCTGGATGAGGAGTTTTCGGTGCCTTCACCACCTGCGACGCTCGGAGCAGACACTGAGCGATGGCTGCAGCGGCTCGGCTATTCGTATGCGGAGGTTGAGCAACTAGTCTCAAGCCGAGCCGTCGGGAGGCCAAAGCAAGGAGAGGCTGATTTCCTGCCCGTCCGCGCAGCCACGGACGGACCGATATCATGACATCCGACGGCTTGCGTCGGTTGGCAATCGGCAGGTTGAAAGGACGGAAGCGGAAATGAGCGAAGAAGAACTGAGACAGCAAGCGGCCAGTTGGTGGCGAACCTCCATTTGCGATATCGCGCCAGGTCGCATCGCCTATCGGGGTTATCCAATTGAAGATTTGATAGGCCGCGTTTCTTTTCCCGCCATGATTTGGCTGATGTTACGTGGCAATCTGCCGACGCCAGCACAGGAGCAGCTGCTGCAAGCTGCGCTGGTTGGATCCGTTGACCACGGTCCGCACGCGCCCTCCATTGCAATTGCCCAAATGGCGGTGAGCTGCGGCCTGCCCCTGAATGGCGCAATGGCCTCGGCAATCAACACGCTCGATGACGTGCATGGCGGAGCAGGGGAGCAGGCTATCGAACTCTACGAGGATGTGCTGCGACGGCGCCAAGGGCGAGAGATCGAGCAGGCCGCTGGCGCTGCAATCGACCATTTCACCGCAACCCGCAGCAAATATCTGCCGGGCTTTGGCCATCGGTTTCATCCAGTCGACCCGCGCGCGGCCCCGCTATTGGCGCTGGTGGATGCCGCAGCTGACGAGGGCAGTGTCGGCGGCGATTATGCCAAGGCCGCTCGCGCGATCGAGCGGGTGATGCAACAGCGCAAGAGCAAGCTCATTCCGATGAACATCGATGGCGCGACCGCGGTCATTTACGGCGAACTGGGCTTCGCCTCTCCGCTCGCGCGGGGGGTCTTCTGCTTGTCGCGCGCGGTCGGAATCCTGGCTCACGCCTGGGAGCAAACTGGGCGCAACGATCGCAACAAGGGCCCGATGCCCAAGCAGTTCGGCTACAAATACGAGGGCCAGCCGCGTCGCAGGCTCGAAGGCGCATCATGAGCATCTCGAAAACCCGCCCAAGCTGATGGAGGTTAGCGTGTTCTCGTCGATGCCGGCGGAGTTTCGTCGCCCGGCTGTTTCTTCGGAATGGGCAGACGCGAACCGCGGGGCATATCCAGTAGATTGTTTCATCGAGGGACCGTCGTTCGACCAGTCCGGGAATCTCTATGTCGTCGACATCCCCTTCGGCTGCATTTCCGGATTTCACCGGAGGGCGTCTGGTCTTTGATCATCGAATACGACGGCTGGCCGAACGTCTGAAGGTTGCTCCGGACGGCCGGCTGCTCGTGTCCGACTATATCAACGGTCTCCTGGAGCTCGATCCACAGAGAGGGACCATCCGACCGTTGCTGGGCCACCGCAATTCCGAGTCCTTCAGAGGCTGCAACGACCTGCATATCGCGACCAAAGGCGACATCTATTTCACCGATCAGGGCCAGACTGGATTGCACGATCGGACCGGCCGGGTATTTCGACTTTGCCCTGACGGCCGGATCATTGCTTGATTTCTAATGGCCCGGGCCCGAATGGCCTGATCAGTTCGGACGAGACCGTATTGTTCGTTGCAATGACGCGCGACAATAGCATCTGGCATGTACCGCTGATGCGTGATGGCGTGGGGAAAGTCGGACGATTCAGCTGGTTCTTCGCGACGAGCGGTCCTGACGGACTGACGGTCGATCAAAAAAGGGCGGCTCTTTGTCGCGCATGATTCCCTCGGCCCACGTTTTCGTATTGGCGCCAAACGGCGAAGCGGTCCGCTTGCATCCAGTCCTGCGCATGGGGGAGCTGCACGAATGTCGTATTGGACGCGGCACTCGGCACATTGCTCATTACGGAATCCTCTACCGGATCAGTGTGATGGCTGATCTCGCGCACCTTCCTCGAAATTCGCCAGCAGGAGTGGCAAGGTGGTGCGGAATCCTTTCACGCGCCGGTCCGCCGCACCAAGATGCAGGAAATGAGACTGGTAGACGACTGGCTGGCCAGTTGCCGAGAGAATGTAATTGGTGACGAATGGATGGCGTTTGTGTGGGTGATCTCAAGCCAGAGCCAGTAAATCGCACTGCATGGGAAGCGCAAACGAACGATTCGTAAGGCTGGGTCGGGCTTCGCCCGCGACGGGCCGCAGCCGACCTGTCGCCTTTTGGTCGGGCGGGTCGCGGTATCGCTTCCCACAATGCAGAATGATTGATCGCTGATATTTTTGAACGTTCTCGCCAAGAAGGCCGAAGAGGTAACCGCTCGCGGTGGGAGTCAGCACCGCATCAGCGTCAAAGGTTCTCGATCATGCTGGGCCGCGACGCACGCGTGAAGCGTTCGTTTTGAGAAGCAACAAGCCCAGGATTGACTGCGTGAAGGACTTTACCGATAGCACGCTAGCCCAGGAGCGCTTTAAGTGTGTGGCGCAGAGGTCGTACCACTGTCAGAGCCTCTTGCGCGCGCGCAATCCTCCAACCCGATATCCCCTCTCCTCGTAGAAGTGGCGTACCCGTTCTAGGGCCGGATAGCCATCCGGAGGCAACGCAACCTCAATCATCTGCCAGCCGCGTCGCTTCGCCTCCGAATCTACCGCCTCGAGCAGATGCCGACCGCAGTCAGAGCTGCGGAAGTCACGAGAAATCCATAGCTCCTGAAGCACGCCGTACGCTCCGGCTGCTCTCACGGCCTGTACGGCCGAGATGCTAGCTACCCCTACAATCTGCCCGGTGCCTTGTTCCTCGACGACAAAAATGAAGCCCTGCCCGGGATCCTGAATCAGGCGCAACGCCGCCTGCTTCGCGCCTCGAAGGCTGAACTCCGGTCCGAGGCCACCTAACTCGGAAAGTAGCTCTTCGACCGCTTTTGCGACCGCGTTCTCATCTCCTGGCACGCTCTTGCGCAAAGCCGTGCCCGCGCTGGACGTGCCTCGCCCTTCAGCGCCAACACGAACACCTGACCGAGCCCTCTAGAGGAAATTCATGCTCAGGAGGATACAGAAAACGCAATTGAGAGCAACTATCTGGCTCGGTAGGAAGCAGCACGTCCACACTCGCTATAGGCAACAGAGCTGAGGTAATTGCAAGCCATTGCCGTTCTCAGAATCGACTGCGGCTTGAGCAGCTGCGAACTCATGATGGGCTGCCTTCGATTGGAAAACAATCACCAAACGGCACACGCCGGTCATGTCGATCAAACGTTCGTAAGAGTGATTGCCGATCGTCGCTCACGAACTACTCTATTCAATAAATCGTGCGCCACGATGATCGCAGCGCCATAGAGCGTCAGCTCGGTCCGTCCGAAGGAGAGATTCCCACCTCGCGTACGACATCGTACAAAGTTGCGCGAAGCGCGACAGGTATCATACGCGTGCGCCCGATAAAATCGTCTGAGCAAGATCGCGAAAGATTTTGCACACTAATGCACTATCTTAAGCTTATCTCGAACAATCGAAAGATATCGGGAAGCACAGCTTGTTTGGACCTTCGCTCCTCGTTTAAGGCACCGTCACGGAACGGGAGTGGTTGCGATGGAACATGGGCAGGCCGAACTGGTCAGACGGAAACCTGTAATCTTCGGGCAACGTAAGGTGCGGCCGCGGGCATGCCTGGCCGTCGGCAAGCGGCATCTGCGCGCCTTTCTACGGGATGTGCTGGAGGATATGGGATTTGTTATCAGCGAATGCAGGACTGCTGATGAGTTGCCGCATGTACTCCGCACGGAGTTCCCTGATCTGATCCTGCTCGGCATTGGCTCGGACCGCATCGAGCCTGGACGATTGCTCGAGATACTGGTGCGCGAAGAATTTGCAGGCCGAGTGCTGGCGTTCGGAGCGCGCGAGTCGATCATCATGGCGGCAGTGCAGCAGGTCGGCAGTGAATATGGACTTGCTATGCTGCCGCCGCTCAGGGCGCCGTTTGCAGCCGAGACGTTGCGCGATCGGATCGGCATGCTCTTGCCAAGAGAGCCGGCGCCCCGTCCCGCGGTCCATGTCGGAGAAGCCTTACACGCTGGCTGGCTTGAGCTCTGGTATGAGCCGAAGTTTGACGCGTGTACCCTTAGCCGCCGCGGCGCCGAGGCGCATGTGCGAATGCGGCACCCGACCTGGGGCGTTGTTCCACCGGCCTATTTCATCCCGGAACCTCACGATCCGCATTTTAGGAACTTGTCGCAGTTCGTGATCGACCGCGCGATCAAGGATTGGCAGTATCTTCTGGAGCAGCAAACTTCGATCGATCTCTCCATCAATCTCCCGGCAGCATTCCTGATTGACCCGCAGGCAGTACGCGATCTCTGTCGGCGCATGCCGTCGCACGCCGCTTTCGGCGGTTTGACGATTGAAATCGAGAGCGTGGAAGCGATCCAGAACCTAGATCTCCTGGTCGAGGTTGCGCGTGAGGTTCGCTTTCACAACATTGGCCTTGCAATCGACAATGTCGGTGCCAATTGGCCGCAGCTGATGGGGAGGACAAAATTCCCGTTCATGAAATTGAAAGTGGATCGTCAGTTCGTCGGCGGCTGCGCGAATGGGCCCCTCAAGCGAACGGTGTGCCGCCATATCGTCGATCTAGCCAAAGAGTACAATGTGCGCACCGTCGCCGAAGGTGTGGAGAGCCAGGCTGACCTAATTGCCGTGGCCGAACTCGGCTTCGACCTTGCGCAGGGCCATCTGTTCGGAAAAGCCATGCCACTGAAGCAATTTGCACAGTCATCTTTCAACCCTGCTCCAGCTGGTCTAAAATAGTTGCGAGTGGCTGAGTGCGGCCAAGCGACGCTCACGAGCACCGCCATGCCTACTCGGCACCAGGCATGAGGCTGAGTGCAATTCGGTCTGCAAGGCCAGTGTCGCTCGTCCCGCCGCCACTTCATTTCCCTCCGAAGCTTGTTATACCACAAGCCCGTTTTGGCAAGCCTCCAGCGAGTCCTCCGCGCAGCTAGCGTTGCAGCCATGAGCGAGGCTTGCACAAACCTCCAGTCGGGGTGTGTGACCGGAGGTTTGCCGAGATCCAACGTAGACCTGCGTCCGTTGGCGGTTTTTGCCGTCGCCGGTTGAGGAAGCGTCAGCCTCGCTTGCCCCCGCGCTGACGTGCCAAACAAACCGACGGACGCTTCCAGCGTCAAGTCGCGACTGACTCTCGCAAGAGGGCCCGAGGGCTCGTAGCCTGAAATTGAAGCGACCTGTTGCTGTCGCAGATGCAACATGGTCTCAGACCCGGGACAGCCGAATTGGGCAAATTGCCCAACATTGAGCGCGTCTGCGTTTGGCACGGCATTTGAAAGGGATCGCCCATGGCATCGCTCGCCTAAGGAGTCGGAAGGCATGGCTTACAAGATCGTCGCTTCGCAATGCACCGTTTGTGGCGCATGTGAGTTCGAGTGTCCCAACGCGGCGATCAGTCTGAAGCGCGACATTTACGTTATCGATGCCAAAAAATGTACGGAGTGCGAGGGCCATTGCGACACGCCGCAATGCGCGGTGGTCTGTCCGGTCCCTGACACCTGTGTCCCGTCCAAGACAGGATAGGCAGCCCGCGACCAAAAGGCCTCATCGCTCGATTTCGCGAACGAAGTTGTAGATGTGGGACCTTGAGGAGACCACGACCGCATGGGGCGCATCGAGGTCGATTAACATCGTTATGAGCTTAAGGCGCTGAGCGACTCCGAGGAACCCCTCAAAGGGCTCTGTCGGAGGACACCGTCGAATTTGTCACGAACAAGGACAAGGCCCTCGATGCTCAGTGGCCGCGTTAAGGCCTATCGTCGCTCGCCGCGAGTCGAGGCGAGGCAGACCGGCGTCGAGCGGCCACCGACGCATCGAAGCCGACGCAAAAGTCGCTCAGCACGTGAACACCTAGTGCACCGAGAAGATCATCTTGGCCAACCTCACGGAGCGGTCGACCTCGTGCCTGGTCGCGGGCCCGCCGAACACCAAGGAGCCGACCTGATCATCCGTGCGGTCCTGGAGCAATCCGGCTTTCGAAATTTTTAGGGAGCCTCGTGGGCTGTGACCAAACGGATGCCGGCCGAGGATGATCGCACCTTCCTGACGCGCAGGTTCGAAAAGCTGCTGACGGAAGGTCGCCTCCTCGCGATCACACAGATACCGAAAGCGGCCCGGGTTCGTTCCGGTGGTGGAGCTCAACCGTTACGCGAGCAGGGAGCGAATGCATTTCACAAGCGGAGCCTCCACGGATCAGGGCGTGTTCACCAGGCCGCGAGCAAGACCGTCGTACCCGCCTAGTGCGCTCGTAATCGCTTGGGCAATGTCGCAGCGAGAATCGGTAGGTTGACGCATCGATCCTCGTGCGCATAATTTCAAGCCGTCGCGGTCTCCGGATTTCGTTTGATCCGGAGCTAAGAGGGAAGCCGGTGCAATGCCGGCGCTGCCCCCGCAACTGTAAGCGGCGAGCCGCTGTCCAACGAAGTCACTGAAGCCATGCGGCTTCGGGAAGGCCGGACAGCAGCGACGACCCGTGAGCCAGGAGACCTGCCTCGACAAGATATCGTCCACGGGCGGGGCGTCCCGGTGTGCGCCAAGCAGTTGTCGCTCACGCGATGTTCGCTGTCTGCGTCCGCCATGGCCTTTGCCCCAACATGGGGTCTAAGCTATGTCAATCCTTTCGCTTCCCGTTGCCACACTGGGGACGTCACGCATCGGCCCACGACGCGAACTCAAATTCGCACTCGAGAGCTACTGGGCGGGAAAATCCAGCGAAGCCGAGCTCCTCGAGGCGGGGAGTGGACTTCGTGCCGCTAATTGGGCACGGCAGAAATCCCGCGGTGCGACCGTCATTCCTTCGAATGACTTCTCGCTCTACGACCATGTGCTCGATACCAGCCTAATGGTTGGCGCCATTCCCGACGTTTACGGCTGGAACGAAGGTCCTGTGTCGCTTAAAACCTACTTCACCATGGCGCGTGGCGCTCAAGACGGTGGTCACGCTCAGCATGGGCCCGGCGTAGCCGCACAGGAGATGACGAAGTGGTTCGATACGAACTACCACTACATGGTGCCGGAATTTCACCAGGATCAGATCTTTAAGTATGCCTCTCGGAAGCCGATCGAGGAATATGAGGAGGCAAGAAGCCTCGGTTATCAGACGCGGCCCGTCCTAGTGGGCCCAGTCACTTTCCTGAAGCTCGGCAAAAGCGTAAATCCCGCATTCAATCCGCTGTCGCTGCTTGATCGACTCCTCCCCGTCTATGTCGATGTTCTCCGCGAACTAGCCTCGCGCGGCGCTGAATGGGTTCAGCTCGACGAGCCATGCCTAGTGATGGACGTCGACGAAGCATCTCGGGCCGCTGTCCGCCGGGCCTATGCTCATTTCGCTAAGGCCGTGCCGGCCCTTAAAATCATGGTGGCCACATACTTCGGGGGTGTCGGCGACAATCTTGAAACAGTCTTGGCCTTGCCCGTTGCCGGGGTTCATGTCGACCTGGTTCGTGCACCTGACCAGTTGGACGCGATTGTCGCCAGAGCAGGTAGAGATCTCGTGGTCTCGCTCGGTGTCGTTGATGGTCGCAACGTGTGGCGCTCTAATCTGCCGGCGCTACTCGACCAACTTGCTCCTATGGTCAAAAAACTGGGCAGGGACCGTGTTCAGATTGCCCCCTCCTGCTCGCTGCTTCATGTTCCGACCGACATTGAACTAGAGATCGATCTCGATCCCAATCTGAAGACGTGGTTGGCGTTCTCAGTGCAGAAGATCAAGGAACTTTCGATATTGGGCAAAGCGCTGGCTGGCCATGCTGCCGACGTGACCGATGAACTCACGCTCTCAGAGGATGCATCCGTCACCCGCGAAACATCGCCGAAGATCCACAGTGCGAACGTCGCCGGACGAATGGCCGCGATCGACGATAGCATGCGTCGCCGTCGCAGTGCGTTCACCCAGCGCGCCGACGTCCAGCGCGTCGCCTTCGCATTGCCGATGTTTCCAACCACAACCATCGGATCCTTTCCGCAAACGGCGGACGTCCGCAATGCGCGTGCAGCTCATGCGCGGGGAGCGCTGAATGACACGCAGTACGAGCAGCTTCTGAAAGCGGAGACAGCCCATACCGTGCATTGGCAGGAAGATATCGGCCTGGACGTGCTCGTACACGGTGAGTTCGAGCGCAATGACATGGTTCAATACTTTGGCGAGCAGCTGTTGGGTTTCGCATTCACCAAGCACGGCTGGGTTCAGTCTTATGGCTCGCGGTGCGTTCGTCCTCCTATCCTGTTTGGAGATGTCTCCCGCCCGAAGCCCATGACCGTTAAATGGTGGCGACATGCGCAGTCTCTGACCAAAAAACCCGTCAAGGCTATGCTGACCGGACCGGTGACGATCCTGAACTGGTCGTTTGTCCGTGACGACATCCCGCGGAGCGAGACATGCCGACAGATCGCTCTCGCGATCCGAGACGAGGTCATCGACCTTGAGGCGGCTGGAGCGACCATGATCCAGATCGACGAGGCTGCGTTGCGGGAGGGATTGCCACTGCGCAAATCGCAGTGGAAGGACTATCTAGATTGGGCAGTGGACAGTTTCCGTGTTTGCTCCTCCGCTGTCGCTGACGGAACTCAGATCCATACGCACATGTGCTATTCCGAGTTCAACGAAATCATCGATGCGATCGCAGCAATGGATGCCGACGTCATTTCAATCGAGGCGTCGCGCTCCAAAATGGAATTGCTCGACGCTTTCAAGAGCTACAAATATCCTAATGAAATCGGGCCGGGCGTCTATGACATTCATTCACCGCGCATTCCCGCAGCAGCCGAGATCAAGCAGCTGATTGTGTTGGCGCGGCAGCGGGTTTCCGATCGGCAGCTCTGGATCAATCCCGACTGCGGACTGAAAACTCGAAGATGGGAGGAGGTGCGTCCCGCGCTCGTCAATATGGTGGCCGCCGCACGCGAGTTGCGGGCCGAGGCATGATCGTACGGAGCGTGTCGCCAACCTATCTGTGAATAAGATGAACGCGCTTTGGGAGCTCGCGATAACCTTGCGAGCTTCCAAAGTTTCCAGCGCCTACGAATGCCGGTTTGCCCCGGCGGAGGCGATCGCATACAGCGGCGACAAGCTCGAATCCGGCGGACGACCGCATGCCGGCCATACCGATTAGGTGACATATTCCCAGTCACTTGCGCTCGACGCGAACCACGATCCTATCGCTTCATTTATCCATCCCATGGATGCGTCCCATCACAACAATCTATTTTACCGCCCTTGCGGAATTTCATACCTAATTTGCGCCTTCGCGCGGTCTTCGGGAAGATTTGCTGGTATTCGGCGGTGCCAAAATACTGGCGCGTGACGGCAAACTGACGGTTGAGTTTCAGGGCTCGGCAGTCAAACCGCCTGCGCGATGGATCCCAGCTCCGTCAAGGCGCTGCCCGTGCCAACCGGACAGCTGGCAAGTGGTGAGCAAGTCCTGAAGTTTACGACAGGAGCGGAAGGCAAGCGGCTCGCTAACTTGTGCAGAGCGATATCCGCTTCTTGTTGTTTGACGGCGAGTGCCCTCGTCGTAAGTCGATCGCCGGTAGTCCTCCCTACCGACGAAAGCTGGAACGATGCGGAAAGCAGCGTCGCTCCCGCGTGACTTTCGCCCGGCCTCGCATTGAGGCCGGGCGGCTTTTTATGTGCCTGCTTATCAGTGACAGCAGGGGATCATTCATTTTGGCGTCATTGCGGGACCCCGGGTTCTTGGAGCGCATCTGTTGCTGTTCGGCAGGGCATGAGGCCGGTGCTGCTAAGGCTATCTGTCTATTGAAGGCTTTGGTGTCGTGTTGGTGCGCGTCGGCAGTATCGGATATTCGATCTTAGGCAGCCGACCGGTCAGCGAATTCAGAAATGAGATAATGTCGTTTTCCTCTCTATCGCTAAGCTTGGTGCCGAGCTGGATTTCACTCATCAGGGCAACAGCTTGCTTCAGGCTCCAAACCTGTCCCGAATGAAAGTAAGGGGCTCGCAACGCGACGTTTCGCAATGGCGCCGCGCGGAAGACATATTCGTCGCCGACCGCCCTGGTGACCGCAAACCGGCCCTTATCGGCGTCCGGAAGCACGCTTGCGTCCGGCTTTTTCATCACGCCGAACGGGAAGTAGGCCTGTCCACCGAGATTGATACCATTGTGGCAAGAGGAACATCCCTTCGCCATAAACAGTGCCAACCCTGACTTCTGCTGATCATCGAGGGCATGTGTATTGCCCTCCAGATACTGATCGAATGGAGCCGCAGGTGTAATGAGAGTCGCTTCAAAAGCCTCGATCGCCTTCGCAAAATTTTCAAAGGTGACCGGCCTCGCTTCGTTCGGAAAAGCGTTCTTGAACAAGACGACATAGCCGGGCATTGAGTTCAAGATACCGAGCACATGATCTGGAGTCGCATTCATTTCGGCACTCGCCTGCACCGGGCCGGTGGCCTGCGCCTTGAGGTCCGCGGCGCGTCCGTCCCAAAATTGCGCCGCATTGAACACTGCGTTGTAGACAGTTGGGGCCCGGCGCAGGCCGACCTTCCAGCCGTGACCAACGGAGGTCGGACCGGCATCGACTCCGCCGGTGCCGAGATTGTGGCACGTATTGCAGCTAATGACCCCGCTCGCCGATAGCCGCGGATCGAAGAACAGCATCTTGCCAAGCTCCACCTTTCCATGCGTCACCGGATTGTTTTTTACCGCAGGAATGACCGAGGGGATTGGATGGAAGATCTGCTTGGCGTTTCTCATCAGATCATCGTCGGCGTTAGCTCCTGACGACATCAGCAGCCCAATAGCTAAAATAGATGCTTCAGCGACAACCCGAAGCTCCGGGATCGACATGTTCATACACCGCCTCATTAGTTCTGATTGTTAGAAAAGGAAACAGTCGAAAGCGATGCCACGCGCTCCTCGAGGGTCCGGCGCAGCATGCAGCGGATCCTCTGAAGCGAGGCTGCATCAAAAATGTACGACTCTGAGGAGCTCGCCGCCGGCGTTCACGCACGGGCTTGAGGGGCTTATGTGATTCGCGAGTTCGCTTTGAGCTTAGATCGCGGCCTTTCTGTTGGTCGATCAGACTAGCGCCTCAACGTTCGGCGTGAAGGTCGATCTGACAACAACAAGTGTGCCGCAAGCAGTAAGCTGTCCGGTGGCCGCATCGGTGCTCCATCGAGCGATTGGGTGGCCAATACGCTCCCGCAAAGTTGATGTATCCGTCTTGCACCGCTGGCCGCGCTCAGCGCTCACGGTGTGGTTGGACAATTAGCAACTGCGATGCCAGTTGCGTCCGAGATGCAAGTTGCTGATTTAGTTGTAGAACGGGTCCGGAGGAACAAACAAAGGCGGATGTCTTGGTTTGATCACTACATTCAGTGTCACAGATGCTACAAGGCGCCAGGCCCGGCTAGAGGTGATCGCAGATGCTTGTGGTGAAGTTCGCTTGCCAGCTTGCCGGCCGCACGCGGGAACGGCGGTAACAAGACCTACGCAGCTGGCCGAGACACTGAGCCGAGGCGCCCGGCGGTGCGCATCGTTCACGATTTCGCCGAGCCCTGCCGACTGAAGCCTCTCCGACTCATATCCGGGCCGCTCTGGCGCGCCGCCGCCGCGAAGCCCGGCTCGTTCGTAAAGGACGAGCCTCCGAACCGAACATGGCTTGTTTCAATTCCACCTGAGGTTCGCTGGCATGGCAATTGCCGTGCTCAAGTCTGAAAGGCGCGGCTGCCCAGAGTGTGACCCCGTGATCCGGCGGGTGTTGGTTGGATTACCTAGTCGGCCCACTCACGGGCTGCTGCTAGCTTTTGAAATCCTGCGCGGTGAGGGCAGAATAAGCTGAACTTCTGCAGGAGCAACCGCTACTTCGTGCTCTTGCGTTGAAAGACGCCGATACAAGAGGACACGCTGGGAGGAGATCGTGACATCATGTCCGCAGATGGCCCAAGTCCTGAGATCTATCGGCGGCTTAGCGAGGAAGGACGTGATTGAGCACTTGTCCATGGCTGGTTCAAGTTGGATACGGTATCCGTGATGGCTTCGATTGACGATCGCTTGAATGAGATCAGATCCGTACGGAATGACATTTGGCGTTGTCGCAGAAGGCTTCAAAGCGAGCTAGATGATCTCCAGCGTAAGATGCTCGAAGAGCGTCTGCTTGAGCGGCAGTCTGCCTTTGAACGGCTCGTCTCGGCCACGTTTCCTTTTACATTGAGATTGTGAAGCAAAATTTTGGGACCTGTGCCGCGGGAGCATTCCGCGTTAAATAGCGTCCGCTCACAGAGCGCCTGCGCCTGGGTCAGGAATGTAGCGCCCCGGCGCCGCGGGCCGTCGCGCCTCTCATGGCCGCCGCCGACCTGAAAAGCTCGGCCCATAGCCTTGGTTCACCGACGTGCTGCCCGCTGCGCACCGACATTGAAATCGTTCCGGCCCCATCCAAGGGCACTGCGTCGCCTCGCTTCTGCGACACCGCAGTCACCTGAGTAACGTTGATCCGGCAGAGCGATCGAAGGAGCTTGAATCGCCCGTAGCGTCAGATTGTACAGAGCAGGGAACGATTTTTCAGATCAGGTGCAGTCGAATGATAAGACCCGCTCTCGCTTTTGTACTATGTTCCGCTCTCGAGTGGATCGGGCTAGGCATGGGGGCGGTTGCGGAAACAAGGCGGTACGCGTGCACGATCACTGCCGCCGATCGAGAGCCGGCCGGAGTTCGGAATGAGCGGATTATTCTCACCGTTCAATATGGCTGCCGGATCGAAGGTGGTCTCTTGACCGACGCGGGGATCACAGCAGTGTCGGTCAGCGAGTGGGCTGCTGACAAAGGGACATACTTGGCCTCCATGGAATTTCACCACGCGCTGGAGGGAGTTGCACTTGGGCAACTCTCCGAGGCGACCGACTTCTCTAGCATGGAAGGCGAGCAAGGCATTGGGGTCGCAACTTCCGGCACGACAGTTTTCACATTCGCATCTGGTTCATTGGCCGACCTTTCAGGGAAGACTCTTAAATTCACGACAAAACCCACCGGCCTACGTAGCTTCGAGTTGGAGTTCACAGACTGGCCAGAATCTCTTCTATGGAAGTGACGCGTGTCTTACGCTGAATTCCGCAGGCGCGTGCACACGAATACTGTCCATACTCTTAAGCACACACATATGTGGTCCCCGGCCGATATATGCCGTCCCCCAAGACGAGCACACCCGCAACAGGTTAAGCCAAGACTCCGAAGGCACTCGAGCGCGTAGAGCGTTCAAATTGACCTTCACGCGGTCCGATCAGCAGCTCTTTTGGCCGCCGATCCGCATATGGGACGATCTGGCCTCGCATGGCAGCGCCTGCGCGACGCGGAAGCTATCAACACGGAACAAACGCAGCCCGATCATGAGCACGAGGAAGAAGTTGCCCGCCAACCGCCTCCCGAACGCGGACGAGTACCAACTCAAGGCAGCCCTCATTGTACACTGAAGCGGTTGATGGCGGAGCGGGAGATCACTCAGACCGAAGCCGCGAAGCTCGTCGGCGTGAAGCAGCCCAACATCTCCAAGCTGCTTCAAGGGCAGTTCAAGTTGGTTTCCGTGGAGAAGCTGCTGCGCATGCTGGCGGCGTTCGATCAGGACGTCGAAATAAAGATAAAGCCACATCGGAAGCGTGGCGAAGGGGGCCGGATCACGTTTATTCGGGCCTAAGAGCTGCCGAAATGGAGGGTTCATGACACCTAACCCGACGGCGGCAAAAGGGCCCATGAACTCACCCTGCAGTGCCCAATCTGCAATCGAGATTCGGTTGACTGAATCCTTCGCCCCCGCTGTTCTCGCCGAGGCCCGCCAGCGTTTCCAGGAACAACTGGGCGAAGGACGCGAGGTCGCCCGAGAGACCGAAGCGCTTCAGCAGGAGCGCGAGAAGCTCAAAAGGGAAGATTAACGGGTCTAACGCTAGGTCGTGAACCGACGCGGCGGCTTAGTGCAGCAGCCAACTCGTCCCTACAGAAGCGAAAGGCGCGCGAGGCAGAGCGATCGATTCGGAGGAGATGATCTCCGCTTGCATGACGGGCATCTTCCATCCAGAGGGCAGACATCGTTAGAGCGGGATCCCGGCTGGAGTCTTCGCCAGCCCAAGTACCGAATCCCGTGACATGGCGTCCAATGCGGATTTCGAGGACAATCGGCACTGACACGGAGAATCAATTTAGCTGAGCGCGGTCAAGCCAAAGACGAGGTTCAGGATGGCCCCAGGCGTAGTGATGCCGAACCTAGAAGGCGATGATGGTTGGCAGAAGGTACCAAGTGGAATCATTCCAACCAGTCCAACGGACATGCGGATCAAAGCGGAAAGCGCGACGATGGCAGCGATGAGTCCGATCCCGAACTGCCGGTGCTCGGTGATGTTCAAGATGAGCGATTGGGCGATACTTTCTTCGTCCCTCCCTCGAGCTTCAATGCGGCAAGTAACCGATCTGTGGCGGCGTCGATTTTCGAAGTGGAGCCGTTCATATTCCTCGCGAAGCGCGGCATCGACGAACAGGGTCCGTCACGGAAGCCGAAGCTGATCATCTTGAAGAACGCCGGCGCCGACCCCTGGGCTTTCGGGATCCCTCACGCCCGATGGCCGGTTCTAACGTGAACTTCTCCTCCATCTCATTCAGGACGCAAAATGACTGAAACAACCGCGAGAAAGGCGACAGCAGCAATTGATCCGGTCCGGACACGTCCTCCCTGTGGGTCGTCCGCATAGATTCCACCCTGGATTTTCGTGTCGATGCTGGTCCCGTAAGCCCAGCACGAAATATAAACGCTCAGAATGGCAACCTGGATAATCTCAGGATTTGCATTCGACAGCGCCGTGATGGGTATGTCCTTGAGCGCAAGTCCCATGAACCCAAGCGCTGTTACCGCCGGAACAGTGGTGATGCACCAATTTACGAACGTTGCAATGCGTGAAATCCGCACCTGAGCACTTCGGTCCGAGGTCTTGGCCCTTTTTACCATAAATTACCTGGGCAAGAAAAATACCGTTCAAGTGGACCATCGGCGCGCTGTTCTGCAAAAAGGCTGGCGGAGCGCGTTAGCAAAACTGGTTTCAATGGCGATTGATACACCACGCAACGGAGGTAAGCGTAAGGAATTTCGATCCTGTCCTGGAACGAGAAAGGATAAATCGACCAGTGGTCCGCATTCGACCTGCCTTATCTCGACTGCCGACACTTGCGAAGCTGCCGGCCTTTCCGTGAATTCGCTCAAACTGTCTGACGCGTCAGAATCCGATGTTCCCCTTTGTCGAACTACGCCGAACGCAAAAGCTGCAGATTGTTTGATGCGGAAGCGCCCTGTGTCGTAGCCGGCAAGTTCAAATCCGGGCAAGCCCAGGGTGACCGTTTGCGGAGTTTAAGCTACCGCGCTGCTTGGGAATTGATCAGCTTACGTGCTCTCCACGGCGTCAGCTGTTCGCCCCTCCGAGCGCGCCTCTCCGCAGTATCAAATAAAAGAACGTCGGAGCGAGAGACCATGCGGAAATGGGAGAGGACTGCTGCTGGGCAACTGAGTTCTTGTGGAGACATCTGCAGCAGGTGGTGGAGCGCTCGATGCGATTCTTGCTGGGGGTGGGATCGCGAGCACGATGGGCACATCTAACCGCGCTGAAATCCGCTTCGAACGGATGGTGTTTGCGATCGTTGGATCGGCGCGTACGAAGCAAGGCTGCGCATTGGAGTGACGTCGGCGCGGCCAGACTCCAGCCACGCCGCTGGTGCAGAGCGTATCCGATTGTTTTGTTTCAGACAGGGCGTTGCGGCTACGCTTGTTGGTGGCAGACAGGGTCAGGTTTATAACAATCCGCATCCGGCAGCTATCTAGCTCTATAAACGTTGCTTTTTTTATTCAACCGGCGCTGGCACACTCGTTGCAGACCCCTGCGCAGGAGGCGGCTGTTAGTCCTTTGCATCCCATGCACAGGGACATGCCCCGTGATCGCACGCGAGTGAATAAAGAAGCCGATATGACCAACCGCTGGAGAGCAGGCATGACTTCACCGAGAAGCGTCTTGGTCATCGATAGACAGCGTCACACATGACGCTCCTAACCGCTCAGCCGAGATGAGCTACATGATCGTGAACGACCGCTGCGGCATGAACGTCGCGAAGTTGCGATCGGTAGGACCGCCCACGCAGATTGCACGCTTACCTGAACGCCGGATCGGAAATCCGTCGGTCGACCGCAAAAGCGTCGCTTCTTGTTGAGACCACAATCGAAAAGGAAACCTGTATGAGCCGAGCACCTACCCAAAGCGTTGCAGAGATCAAGGCGCGCAACAAGCAGCTAATCGATGAGGTGTTGACGGTCTACCCCGAGAAGACCGCCAAAAGGCGCGCCAAGCATCTCAGTGTTCACGAGGCGGGGAAGTCGGATTGTGGCGTCAAGTCGAATATCAAGTCCATTCCCGGCGTGATGACCATCCGCGGCTGCGCCTATGCGGGCTCCAAGGGCGTGGTCTGGGGACCCATCAAGGACATGATCCACATCAGCCACGGTCCGGTCGGCTGCGGTCAGTACTCGTGGGGCTCGCGGCGCAACTACTACGTCGGGACGACCGGCATCGACACGTTCGTGACACTGCAGTTCACCTCCGATTTTCAGGAGAAGGACATCGTGTTCGGCGGCGATAAAAAGGTCACGAAACTCATCGATGAGCTCCAGGAGCTATTTCCTCTCAACAGGGGCATCACCATTCAGTCCGAATGTCCGATTGGCTTGATCGGTGACGATATCGAGGCGGTCTCCCGAGAAAAGTCGAAGGAATATGGCGGCAAAACCATTGTGCCTGTGCGGTGCGAGGGCTTCCGTGGCGTGTCGCAATCGCTCGGCCATCACATCGCGAACGACGCCGTTCGGGATTGGATCTTTGACAAGAGCGCCCCAGAGACCAGCCCTAAATTTGAACCGACGCCATATGATGTTGCGATCATCGGCGACTACAACATCGGCGGCGACGCATGGTCGTCACGAATCCTGCTGGAAGAAATGGGCCTACGCGTAATCGCCCAGTGGTCCGGGGATGGATCTCTCGCTGAATTGGAGGCGACGCCGAAGGCAAAGCTCAACATACTGCATTGCTATCGCTCGATGAACTACATCTCACGGCACATGGAGGAAAAATTCGGGATTCCCTGGTGCGAGTACAACTTCTTCGGTCCTTCCAAAATCGCGGAGTCGCTGCGAAAAATTGCAAGCTTCTTCGATGACAAGATCAAGCAAGGCGCCGAACGCGTCATCGCGAAATATCAACCGCTTGTCGATGCTGTGACCGCGAAATACCGGCCGCGGCTTGAAGGAAAGACGGTAATGCTGTTCGTCGGCGGCTTACGTCCTCGCCACGTCATCGGCGCCTATGAGGACCTCGGCATGGATGTTGTCGGCACGGGCTATGAGTTCGGGCATAACGATGACTACCAACGCACCGCCCAGCACTACGTCAAAGATGGCACGCTGATCTACGACGATGTCACCGGCTACGAATTCGAGCGCTTCGTCGAAAAGATCCGGCCAGACCTGGTCGGCTCCGGTATCAAGGAAAAATACGTCTTCCAAAAAATGGGCGTGCCGTTCCGCCAAATGCATTCCTGGGACTACTCGGGTCCTTACCACGGCTATGACGGCTTCGCGATCTTCGCCCGCGACATGGACATGGCGATTAACTCCCCGATCTGGGGGAAGACCACCGCGCCTTGGAAGGACGCTCCGCAGCCGAGCCTCATGGCAGCGGAATAGGAAGGCCGACCCCGGGCCGTTTCTTTCCGCAGAGGAGGGGAAGGGCAGGAGAACGAACGCAAGAACCCAAAGAGTGCCATGATGACACAGAACGCCGAACACATACTCGACCACTCTGAGCTTTTCCGGGGAGACGAATACCAGCAGATGCTGGCCAAGAAGAAGGCGCTATTTGAGAATCCGCATGATCCCGCCGACGTCGATCGCATCAAAGAATGGTCCAAGACATCCGAGTACCGCGAGAAGAACTTCGCCCGCGAGGCGCTAACCGTTAATCCGGCGAAGGCTTGCCAGCCGCTGGGTGCGGTGTTCGCCGCCCTCGGGTTCGAGCGCACACTGCCGTTCGTCCACGGCTCACAGGGCTGCGTCGCGTATTATCGCAGCCATCTGTCACGGCACTTCAAGGAGCCGACCTCGTGCGTCTCCTCGTCCATGACGGAAGACGCGGCCGTGTTCGGCGGGCTTAACAATCTTACCGATGGGCTTGCCAACAGCTATAACATGTACAAGCCGAAGATGATCGCGGTCGCCACGACCTGCATGGCGGAAGTCATCGGCGACGATCTCAATGCCTTCATCAAAACATCAAAGGAAAAAGGTTCAGTCCCAGCGGACTACGACGTACCATTCGCTCACACTCCTGCGTTCGTCGGCAGCCACGTTACTGGCTACGACAACACGCTCAAGGGCATCCTCGAGCATTTCTGGGATGGCAAAGCCGGCACGGCCCCAAAACTCGAGCGCAAAGCGAACAACACGATCAACTTCATCGGTGGCTTCGACGGCTACACTGTCGGGAATGTCCGTGAGATAAAGCGTATCTTCGAGCTGATGGGCATCGGCTACACCATCCTCGCGGATAACAGTGACGTCTTCGATACCCCCACGGACGGCGAGTTCCGCATGTATGATGGGGGCACTACATTAAAGGATGCCGCGAACGCCGTCCACGCCAAGGCAACCATTTCCATGCAGCAATATTGCACGGAGAAGACGTTGTCCTTCATCAAAGGGCACGATCAGGAGGTCGTCGCTTTCAATCACCCGCTGGGCATCAGCGCCACGGACGATTTCCTGATGACACTGTCGCGTATCACCAACAAGGCAATTCCAAATGCGCTGGAGCAGGAGCGCGGGCGTCTGGTAGACGCAATGGCTGATTCCAGCGCGCATGTTCACGGCAAGAAGTTCGCGATCTACGGCGATCCAGACCTCTGCTATGGTTTGGCCGCATTCCTGCTGGAGCTCGGCGCTGAGCCGACCCACGTGCTGTCGACGAACGCGAGTAAGGCGTGGGAGCTGAAGATGCAGGCGCTGTTCGCGAGCTCGCCCTTCGGTAAAAACTGCCGCGCCTTCCCAGGCAAGGATCTCTGGCACATGCGATCGCTCCTGTTCACAGAGCCGGTCGATTTCCTGATCGGTAACACCTACGGCAAGTATCTCGAGCGTGACACCGGAACGCCGCTAATCCGCATCGGCTTTCCCATCTTCGATCGCCATCATCACCATCGTTATCCAGTGTGGGGCTATCAGGGGAGCATGAATGTGCTGGTCAAGATTCTCGACAAGATCTTTGATGAGATCGATCGAAAGACCAGCTCGGTTGGCAAGACAGACTACAGCTTCGACATCATACGCTAAGGCGAGCTCCCCGCCTCATCGTCCGCAGAAACAGCGGCGCTGCGGCGGGGATCACAGGTTCTCCGCCGGTCATCCTTGTGGTCTGCGGTGTGTTAACATCCCCGAGAGAGACACCATGACTTCGCTTCTCACGACCATACAGGACGTCTTTAACGAACCGGGCTGCGCCAGGAACGCGAGCAAGTCGAAGGTCGAGCGTAAGAATGGTTGCACCAAGCAGCTCAAGCCGGGCGGCGCCGCCGGCGGATGTGCCTTCGATGGCGCCAAAGTCGCGCTGCAGCCCTTCACCGATGTCGCCCATCTTGTGCATGGTCCAATCGCCTGTGAGGGCAATTCCTGGGACAATCGTGGTTCGGTCTCGTCCGGCTCCGATCTGTGGCGCAGAAGCTTCACCACAGATATGAGCGAGACCGATATCGTCTTCGGCGGCGAGAAGCGGCTGTACAGGGCAGTGAAGGAGATCACAGAGAAATACAACCCGCAGGCCATCTTCGTCTACCAGACATGCGTGCCCGCAATGATCGGTGACGACATCGATATGGTCTGCAAGGCGGCCTCCGCCAAATTCGGCAAGCCGGTCATTCCCATCAATTCACCGGGATTTGTCGGGTCGAAGAACCTTGGTAACAAGCTTGCTGGCGAAGCACTGCTGGAGCACGTCATCGGTACCGGAGAGCCGGATTACACGACATCGTATGATATCAACATCATCGGTGAATACAATCTGTCCGGCGAGCTTTGGCAGATCAAGCCCCTGCTCGATGAGCTCGGAATCCGGATCCTGTCCTGCATCTCGGGGGACGGCAAGTATCGCGAGGTCGCTTATTCGCACCGGGCCAAAGCCGCGATGATGGTTTGCTCAAGGGCAATGATCAACGTCGCACGCAAGATGAGGCAGCGCTACGGCATCCCGTTTTTTGAAGGCTCCTTCTACGGTATTGAGGATACCAGCGATTCACTCCGCCAGATCGCGCGCATGCTGATCGAAAGTGGCGCGCCGGCTGAGCTGATGGAACGCACGCAAGCCCTGATCGCACGCGAAGAGACCAAGGCCTGGGCTGCGATTGAACGTTTCAAGCCGCGCTTTGCCGGCAAGAGGGTTGTTCTCATCACCGGCGGTGTGAAATCCTGGTCGATGGTGGCCGCTTTGCAGGAGGCCGGGCTCGAGATGGTCGGCACGTCCGTGAAGAAATCCACCAAGAAGGACAAGGAACGTATCAAGGAATTAATGGGCCAGCACGCCCATATGATCGAGGACATGTCCCCTCGCGAGATCTATAAGATGCTCAAGGACGCAAAAGCCGACATCATGCTCTCCGGCGGCAAGTCGCAATTCGTCGCACTAAAGGCGGCGATGCCATGGCTCGATATCAACCAGGAGCGCTGCCACGCCTATATGGGCTATGTCGGCATTATCAAGCTCATGGAGGAGATCGAGAAAGCGCTCTACAATCCGATATGGGATCAGCTCCGCCAAGCCGCGCCATGGGATGAGTTCGACCGGAAGCGTCAGGCAAGGACGGTTGCGCAGATGCATGCGCAAACCGCTGATCCAATTCGGGACGTGAGCAAGAACGGCGTCAATGCGATAAGTTTCTCCAATCAAAGTGAGGCCAGCAATTGTGAAAGCGCGATTGCGGCGCATGGCCCGAACCTCGACGAGCCCGCCAAGCCGTGCACCAATTCCAGCGGACTGTGCGTTGCTTGTAAGGACATTCGTTCCGATCTCCAGCCCCCGGCACTGCAGGCGGCGGAGTAGGGGAACGACATGGCGATCGTCACTACCTCGAAGAAAGCCTGTTCGGTCAATCCGCTCAAGATGAGCCAGCCGATCGGCGGCTCATTTGCCTTCATGGGCCTGCGCGGCGCCATGCCGCTTTTGCACGGCCCGCAAGGTTGCACCTCCTTCGGGCTGACACTCTTCGTGCGCCATTTCAACGAACCTGTGCCGATGCAGACCACTGCCATGAGCGAAGTTGCCACCGTGCTCGGCGGCCACGAGAACCTCGAACAGGCGATCCTCAACATCTACAATCGCGTCGAGCCCGAGATCATCGGCATCAATTCGACTGGCGTCACCGAGACCAACGGCGATGACGTCGAAGCCTTCATCCGGTTGATCCGACAGAAGCATCCGCAGCTCGAAAAGCTCCCCCTTGTCTACGTCTCGACCCCGGATTTCAAGGATGCCTTTCAGGATGGCTGGGGCAAGACAGTGGCGCGGATGATCGAGGTGCTTGTGGCTCCCGTCGACGCAGCGAGACCGCGCGATGCCTCCCGCGTTAACGTGCTACCTGGTTGCCACCTCACGCCCGGCGACCTCGACGAGCTTCGCACGATCATTGAGGATTTTGGGCTCAAGCCCTCCTTCCTGCCGGATCTTGCCGGTTCGCTGGACGGCCACATCCCCGACGAATTCACGCCGACCACGATCGGCGGCATTGCGGTGGACGAGATCGCGACCATGGGGCAGGCGGCCTGGACGATCGCGATCGGCGCGCAAATGCGCCGTGCGGCCGAGACCATGCAGGCGCAGACAGGCACGCCTTTCCGTCTGTTCGAGCGGCTCTGCGGTCTTATTCCAAACGACGAATTCATCGCGTTCCTGAGCCAGATCAGCGGCCGGTCGGTGCCCTCGAAATATCGCCGGCAGCGTGGACAGCTGGCAGACGCCATGCTGGATGCCCATTTCCATATCGGCGCCCGCAAGCTCGCGATCGGCGCCGAGCCGGACTTGTTATTCGATCTCTCCAGCTTCCTCCACGAGATGGGGGCGCAGGTAACGGCTGCGGTGACGACGACGAACTCACCGGTGCTCCAGCGGGTCAGGAGCGAGGACGTCCTGATCGGCGATCTGGAGGATCTTGAAGAGCTTGCCAGGTCGCGTGACTGCGACCTCTTGATGTCGCATTCACATGGTCGCCAGGCCGCTTCGCGACTCAATGTTCCGTTCTTCCGGGTGGGCTTTCCGCTGTTCGATCGGCTTGGCGCTGCGCACCTCACGACGGTTGGCTATCGCGGCACGCGAGATCTGATCTTTGACATCGCCAATCTGATCATCACCGACCGCGAAACCAACCATGGGCCGACGCCCGACACCTGGCGATCCACCAGCGGTGACCTGCAGGTCGATCCGCCACAGTTGCATTGAGCAAGGAGAGAAAACAACACGGATGAAAGTTGCATTCGCCACTCAGGACTTGAAGCATGTCGATGCGCACTTCGGCTGGGCCAAGAACATCGCGATCTACGAGGTCGGCCCGGACGGGCATCAGTTTATTGAGGCGATCCAGTTCGACGGTGACCTCACGGAAGACGGTAATGAGGATAAGCTCGCGCCGAAGATCGAGGCGATCAGGAACTGCGCAATCCTCTATGTTGCGGCGATCGGCGGCTCGGGTGCTGCGCGAGTCGTCGCGAGCAAGGTCCATCCGATGAAGGTGCTGCAACCAGAGCCCATCGACGACCTTTGCATCAAACTCGAAACCGTGCTGAAGGGCTCGCCGCCGCCCTGGCTGCGGAAGCTGCTCAGCAAAAACCCGGAACGTACGGTGGATTTCGAAGCCTGAAGGAACAAAGATGGCCGACCCGTCTGAAGTCAGTCCAGCCGCCGCCGCGGAGAGTTCATTTCTAAAAGAGCTCATCAAGATCTGGCGCGCCCAGGACACCCACGGCGCCTGGGAGGGCAAGAAGGATCTCGAGCTGCTCGAACCCTACGTTCTCGACAAGCGCAAGCGCCGTGCGCTGCCGATCGTCGGCAATCCCGACTCCGACACGACATGGCGGCTGGAGCTGTTCTTTGACGCCGTTGCGCTCTCGATCGAGAAGGCGACCGGTGTAATGATCTCGCCAATGCTGAAGATGCATCACGAAGGGTTCGGTCGGATCGTGCTGATCGGCGGCCGGCTGGTTGTCGTGAGCAAGCAGCTGCGCGATGTGCATCGCTTTGGTTTCGACCATCTCTATGATCTCGCCGATCAAGGCGACAAATTCGTCAACAGTGGCGTCGAGATGATCCGTAAGTTCCCGGAAGTGGCGAATTATTGAGGCGAGCATGAGCGATGTTGAAAGCCTCAAAGCGGAAATAAAGAAGCTGTCGGCCAAGGCGACCCAAGCCAAGATGGATCTCCACGACCTCTCCGAGGAGCTGCCGGTCAACTGGTCCTCGATCCTGAACGTAGCCCAGAAAGCCCACGCTGCCTTCAGCGAGCTCGAAAGCAAGCGCCAATATCTCCAGGCGCTGGACAAAACATAACGGATCTTAAGCCATGTCATGCAGAACCCGCGATGGTCGCAATTGGAGGCCGGACTACCTGGTTTCTATCGATCCCAAGAAGTGCATCGGCTGCGGCCGCTGCTATAAGGTTTGCGGCCGTGAGGTCATGACGCTGAAGGGCCTGAGCGAGGACGGCGAGATGATCGATCTCGATGAGGATGACGATGAGATCGAAAAGAAGGTCATGGTGATGAAGGACGAGGGGGCCTGCATCGGCTGCAGCGCCTGCGCCCGGGTCTGCCCGACAAACTGTCAGACCCACGTGCCAGCTGCTTAAACCGACTTTCTTCGCTACGAACAGGGTTGGTTTGTCAGAGACAAAGGTAGCTCGGGAGATCTGGCATCGAGCCGAACGACCTGTACGGCGCGATCTTCAATATCGAAGCCCAGCCGGCGGGTTTTCACCGGCTCCATTTTAGCCAGGCTGTCCTCGTATGAGATCCGCGGATTGTGCTCGGACGCATTTTCGTCATATGGTTCGGATTGGGGCTCACCTCCAAAGTCGCGCTCGGCGCGACGCTGGTTCTTTTCGTAGCATTCTTCAACACGTTTCAGGGCGTGCGCGAGGTTAGTCCGGTCGTGCTAGCGAATGAACGCCTGCTGCGCGCATCGAAGTCCTCCCTGCTGCGCCACGTGCACCTGCCGTCCGCAACCACATGGATTCTGTCGGGCCTGCGGGTGTCCGTCGGCATGGCCGTCATGGAGCGGTGGTTGCCGAGTATCTCCGGCTCGTCCGCAGAATTGGGGCATCTGACTGCGCAGGCCGAGGGTATCCTCGATGCGACCGGAGTGTTCGCAGGAATCATCGTCCTTTCCGCCTTTGTTGTTGTCCTCGACGCCATCGTGGACCGCGCGGAAAGCGGCTCCTGGTCTGGCGGCCCGCGCCTGCCCATGAAGCCTGTTCGTAACGCTCTCTGAACAGTCACGGAAGCTCGGATGCACGTTTTGACACGACTGATGCTGGTCATAGCGCTACCGCTTGCCGGTCATTTCGGAGCATGCCGCCGAGCCCGAGGTGGCCCAATTAGCGATCGAGGTGGAGTCCCGGATGCTCAGTATATGCCTGTCGAGCTTGGCGTGAAGCTTGGGTCCTTTAGGGACGATGGTCTCAACGTTATCGTTGAGAACTTCCAAGCCGGTGGCTCAAAGACTCTGCGGGGGCTGGTCGGCGGCTCTATCGACGGGACGGTCGGCTTCTACGATCAGACCATTCAGATGCAGGCGCGGGGCTGGCGCTCGGAAAACTTCTGGAGCTCGCTACCTGCGACAAAATTTGGACCCAAGTCGTTGCTGCGCGTGCCTGACCTAAGTGGGCAGGACTATGGTTGATAATATTGACGAGGCTCTTGACTGGGAAGGCAACCGGCTTGACTGCGCATCGTGCGAGCATCTCCCACTGAGCGAAACCGGCGGGTGTCGACTCAAGCACGCCTGCGTCAACGACCGTTGTCCCCCCAGCATCGAGAGGTTCTTCGAATGGAATCCGGATCTCGCCGACGGCTATCTCAGCCATCCGCATTCTGAGGTAAGGGCAATCGCGGCGAAGTCTGCCAATGTCTTTCTGCTGCTGCGGCTGATCGATGATCCCAATGAAAAAGTGCAATGGAATGCGATGGTTCGCCTGCCTAGACGCTACGCGTTGCAATTGCGGAAGCATCCGCATCCCGAGCTGAGGAAGCGGGTCGCGACCCTGTTCGACGGTGAAGAATTGCTACCCATGGCCTCAGACGAATATTACTATGTTCGCCTTGTCGTCGCGAGCCGGATCGAGCCTATGCTGCTCCGCCGAATGGTGGACGACGAGGAAGCCGAGGTCCGCCGTGTTGTGGCACAGCGCATTCCAAATGAATGGTTGCTCCGCATGATCGACGATCGTGAGGCGTCGGTAAGACTGGAGATCGCCCGACGACTATCTGTGCAGCTTGTGCCGCTGCTGCGGCACGATCCTGACTGGCGCATCCGCTACGAGGTCGCAAGCCGTGCGCCAGTGACTGAGATCCTTAGCCTCGTCGATGACCCGCATAGTCTCGTGCGCGAAGTCGCGAGCTCGCGGATTACAGGAGACCGCCGCTGAGATCGATACCGCGCCGGCCGACGCGGAGGGCCAGATGAACTTGCCGCGATATGCCTATTGCGTCATGCTAGAGGATCTTGACCAGATCGCCGCGGCGTTCCCGGAAGATGTTGAGATCGCCAGCGTGCGGATCGCGCTTAGATTCTCCTGAACTGTAAGAGTCAGACTTCGCATGCTGGGACGCATGTCGGTGTGGCTAGTGGCGATCCAAACCCTGACGCGGCTCGGAATCTGGATCATCGTCGCCGCAGCAGCTCAAGAACTCACTACAGCGCCTCAACGTCCCCGTCACGGGCAACGCGACGCGACAGCCGCCGCCAAGCTCGATCTCGATGATTCCAGCTCTTGCACGCTGCGCAGGCAGGGAAGAGGCCGATTGTGGCGCGTCGATCGAGATCGGAGCCGCCACCGGCGTGATCTCGAAGGGAACGAGAGCTGGCACGGAATCGCCGTCCAGCCGACCCTGGCGCGCTTGTCGGCTTCAAGTGAACAACAGGCTGTGAGCCACCCGTGCCAGCGCGCGATGCCGCAGACCGTCTGGCCAGCCTGCAAGGTCTCTTCGACAAGGCGAGCCTTCTCATCGTAACTTCATCGCCGTCGACGCTCGGCGCCCAGCACATTGACCTGTTAAAATGTCGCGCTCCATGCGCAACCGCTCGGTCTCTCGCTGCAAACAAGCAATCTCCGCTGCGTGGTCTGTCGACGGCAGCGTCGCCTGCGTTGTGGGGCACCGCGCCGCCGCGGTCAGCTCCAGCCCGGCCCACGTCGTTCCACCCAGCGCCGTAGCGCGGAATCGCGCAGGCCAAGTTCCCTCCTCCGATGCGATCGAGCGGCCGCTCGATGCGACCAGATCGACGGTTTGCCGGTTGTAGTCGTCTGGAAATGAGCGGCGTCGACGTGCTTCCATCCGACACGTTGTGGCTCCCGAGCGCAGTGCACGAAACAGCAGATTCGAGACCCTGAAAGTCGTGCGTTCGATCGTGTCCCGTGGCGTGGTGTAGCTGGCGGCGGGGCACCGGGTTCACCGGCCGGAGCCGGGCAGGTCAGCTGGCGATAGCCGGAAGGCTGACGGTCGGATCATCGCTCAACGGCGCGATGGTTTCCAGTGTCATGCAGCGGGGCGCGCTGGACCGCCCACTCATCGTTCTGTTCGAGCAGGATCGCGCCGATGAGGCGGACGATGGCATCCTCGTTGGGGAAGATGCCGACCACCTCGGTGCGCCGCTTGATCTCGCCGTTGAGGCGTTCAATGGGATTGGTAACCGGTATGAGATCTCTCGGTGCCAACGTTCGGCTGCGGTATTCTACACCGTGGCGTATGGTGCGACCATCGGGACAGAGGCACCGGGAGCACGAAGGTGCGGGCAGGCCGATGCATACGATGAGCCGCGAGCTCGAGTTAGTAGCTGGCCGCCTCTGCGACTCGCCCGGTTGCGCTGAGAGCGCGAATCCGTAGTTGTCGGCCGCATTGATATGACGCGGACTGCGTTGGAGGGATTTAGCAAGACCCTGCTGGCCAGTGATGAGGTGGTGGTCGAAGCGACCGGCAACAGCATGGCGGTATCGCGGGTTCTGGCACCGTTCGCGGCGCGGGTGATTATCGCCAATCCATTGCAAGTGAAGGCGATCGCCCAGGCTCACGTCAAGACCGATAAGATCGATGCCGGCACGCTCGCCAGTCTGCAGGCGGCGGGATACCTGCCGCAGATCTGGACGCCTGACGCGGAGACCGAACGCAAGCGCAGACTGGTGGCGCGGCGCTACCAGGTCGTTCGACATCGTACGCGGCTCAAGAACGAGGTGCATTCGATCCTGCACGCACACCTGATCCGGAAGTGCCCGCATGCCGATCTTTTCAACGCCCGCGGCCGGGCGTAGTTGGCTACTCAACAGCTGCCGGACGATGAGCGCGCGGCCATCGATCGGCACGTCCGTGAGTTCGACCGGCTGGCGGAAGACCTGGCCCTGCTCGACCGCGAGATCGCGCAGGACGCAATCGAGGATTCCGCGGTCAACCGATTGATGACGATCACCGGCGTCAATCTGGCGGTCGCCGCCGGCATCATGGCGGCGATCGGCGACATCAGCCGGTTCGACAGCCCGCAGAAGCTGGTGAGCTATTTCGGGCTGAACCCGCGGGTGCGGCAGTCGGGACTGGGAGCGGCCCACCACGGCCGCATCAGCAAGATCGGCCGCAGTCACGCGCGCGCCATGCTGGTCGAGGCGGCCTGGGCAGCGGCCAAGGCGGCCGGTCCACTGCATGCGTTTTTCGTGCGCATTCGCGCGCGGCGCGGCCATCAGATCGCCGCGGTGGCCGTGGCTCGCAAACTCGCTGTGCTCTGCTGGCATTTCGGCGAAGATTACCTGTGGGCGCGCCCAGCGCTGGTCGCCAACAAGACCCGCGCGATGCTACTTCAGGCCGGACATCCGCAACAGAAAGGCAGCCGGCGTGGACCAGCCTATGCCTACAACATCAAGGCGCTGCGCGACCAAGAGATGTTGATTGCCGCCCAGGCGGAGCAAAGCTACGAGCGATTCGTGTCGCAATGGAAACCGCGGGCGGCCAAAGGCCGGGGCGCGGGCGCCTCAGTTCGGCAAGACAAAATAGGCAGTCCGGTGACGCTTGCAGCCGACACGTCACGCTTCGCCACGAGGTCGCCCGCGCCCCACAAACATAATCGCGGCTGACAGCAACTTCCAGCCGAGCTGGCCAGTCCCGTTCCACGCAGCCTGCCACCGTGCTCGGGCCGGTCAAGGCCAAGCCTTGCGGTGGCCGCAAATGCGGCCAGCCTTGACCGCCCCTGCGCGCGCCGGCTGCGAGATCGGTGGCCGGGACGGAAGAATGACCCGCCGCGCGGCCGAACAAAAGAATGGACTTGCAGGATTTTCGCAATCCTCGGCTCGGCAGGAAAAAATCGCTTGTCCATCTCATCCGTGGAGTGCAGCTTGGTCCGATGCTGCGGCGGGAACGTCATGTAGGCAAGCACATCGGTCTCAGCCTCGTCGAGGAAGCCGGCAAGCTTTGGCCGCTTGGGGCGGAGTTGATCGGCGAGCTTGCGCCATTGCGCAGTTGCGGCCTCGGCATCGTCCTGGGCAAACGCAGTGGCGATGAAGGCTGAGACGACGCGCCGCCCGCCGTTGCCGGCATGCGCCAATGCGTTGCGCATGAAGTGGACGCGGCAGCGCTGCCAGCTGGCGTTGAGCACCTTGGCCATGCTGGCCTTGATACCCTCGTGGGCATCGGACACGACGAGCTTGACGCCGCGCAGGCCGCGGCGGCCGAGCTTGCGCAGGAACGCCGTCCAGAACGTCGCGGCCTCGGACGGCCCGATGTCCATGCCGAGCACCTCGCGCCGGCCGTCGCCGTTGACGCCGACTGCGACAATCACCGCGACAGACACAATGCGGCCATTCTGCCGCACCTTCACAGAGGTGGCGTCGATCCACAGATACGGCCAGTCGCCCTCGATCGGGCGGGCGCGGAAGGCCTTCACTTTGTCGTCGATCTCGCCACAGAGCCGGGCTCACCTGGCTCTTGGAGATGCCGGTCATGCCCATGGCCTGCACCAAATCGTCCACCGAACGGGTCGAGACGCCCTGCACATAAGCCTCCTGCACCACGGCGGTGAGCGCCTTCTCGGCCACGCGGCGCGGCTCCAGGAAGCCCGGGAAGTAGGAGCCCTTGCGCAGCTTGGGAATGCGCAGTTCGACCGCGCCGGCGCGGGTTTCCCAAATCCGGTCGCGGTAACCGTTGCGCTGGGCCAGGGGCTCGGGGCTCTTCTCGCCGTAAGCTGCCCCGGTCTGGCTTTCGACTTCCAGCTCCATCAGGCGCTGGGCCGCAAAGCCGATCATCTCACGCAACAGATCGGCATCAGGGGTCTTCTCCACGAGCGTGCGCAGGTTCATCATATCATCGGTCATCCCGGATCAAGTCCGGGACTGGTTCCTCGGTTGGGGTGTCGCAACCCGGTCCTACCGGAGAACTGCCGGTGACCACCGCAAAGCCGCCCGCCCGCTACGGCGCTATTGGGGGCGCGCGTCCGGGCGGCTTTGCTCTACCGAGCTACACCACCACCGGGGAGTACATCATGCCAAGCTAATGAATGCTTGTGGGTGGAAGTCCCATCCGGCCAAGACCGAAGCAGGCAGGCCGGGACCGAGTCTTGCGGGCGTCGCGGCAACGCGGGGTCTGAAATGTAGGAGCCATGCGGGGTGCGGGAATGAGCCTCGAAAGGTGGATGTTCGCGGAGGCCGAGTGTGTTCCCTAAACACGAAGGCAGCATGAGCATCGTCGTTATGCGAGACGATGCCGCTCCGTCGGGGTCGATGGCCGGATCACCGGTGATCGCCCGCGAATTGGGCCTCGACCGGAAGACGGTTCGCCGAACGATCGCCCGCGGCCTGGAGCCTCCAGTGTACGGACCTCGCAAGCCGCGTTCGCGACTGATTGAACCGTTCGTGCCGTATTGCGAGAGCGCGTCACGGCCTACCCCGGCCTGACCGGCCAGCGACTGTGGCGGGAGCTGCGCGAGCGCGGTTACGCCGGCGTTATACCGCCGTCACGGATTTGCTTCGTGAACTGCAGCCAACGCCATTGCCGGTATTCGAGGTTCGCTTCGAGACGCCGCCAGGAGACCAGGCTCAGGTCGACTTTGCTCACTTCCAGGTCGTCTTTACCGACGAGCCCTCGGTGACGCGGATCGTGTGGTTGTTCTCCTTCGTGCTCGGACATAGCCGGTTGATCTGGGCCCGGTTCGTCCTCCACCAGGACATGCAGACGGTCCTGCGCTGTCACATGGCAGCCTTTGAGGCGCGGCGTTCCCAAGGAGATCCTCTACGACCGCATGAAGACGGCGGTGATCGGCGAAGGAGGTGGCAGCATTGTCTACAATCGCGCGCTCATCGATTTTGCCCGGCATTACGGCTTCCAGCCCAGGGCCTGCCGCCCTTACCGGGCCAAGACCAAAGGCAAGGTCGAGCGGCCGTTCCGGTATATCCGCGAGGACTTCTTCCTCGCCCGCTCGTTCCGCAATCTCGACGATCTGAACGCCTAGCTGCGGCATTGGCTCGATACGGTCGCTAATCCGCGCGTGCACGCCACCACCCAATGCGTAGTCAACGAAGCCTTTGCGACGGAGAAGCCACACCTAGGCCCCTTGCCGCTGGCATCATTCCGCTCGGTGCTCAAATTGGAGCGGCGGGTCTCCCATGAAGGGATGGTGAGCGTCGGCGGCAATCTCTATAGCGTTCCCGACGCCACCCGGAAGCGGATCGTCGAGGTGCACACGCTCGCCAACGAGATGCAGATCTTCGAAGACGGCACCCTGATCGCCACCCATCCGATCCTTGATGGCCGCAGGCAGCGACGGATCGCGCCGCGCCATCGCAAGATGCCACGCCTTTGCCCCAGCGGTATTGCCGACACCAATGCGAAGGACGTCGCTCGCAAGTTGTCCTGGCCACACAATCGTGCAGCGGATGTGCGGAGGTGGCCCCGAGGCTGTCAGTACCATCTCCCGCGACTGGTTGAAACCGGAATGCGGGGAAATCAACATGGCGACGGGAGTAACTGCGCCGCTTTGGCGAGGTAGACTTGGCTTCCTATGTTCAAGCAGGGCTCGCACCGGCTTTCGCGCCTGCGATTCCGACGGAGCAGCTCGCGCACGAGGTCATCGGCTTCCGTGGTCATCTGGACCGCGCCGAACAGGCAGCTTTGCAGCCCGGTTCGGAAAGCTGGTGCCGTGTCCGATGCTGACCGCTGTTGTTCTTTGCGACCCCACGTCCGCACGCTTGCAATTTGTCGGTCAGCGGGCATCATCCGGTTTCTCACGCGCCGCCTATTGGCGCAGCGCGGCTCACGGATGCGCATTCGCATGACAATGTTTTGGCGGCACGAAGGGCGCGATGTGTGCCCGAAATCTGACACCGACGCAAAGCATGTCAGGTTACATACAGGGGACCCTACTGGTCGTGTGGATGTTTTTCAAAGCTTTATCATGTACTCAGTGGGCGCGGACAGCCTGGCACGGTGATTGCTAACTCAGGTGAAGCGACAAGGTCGCGCAGCAAGTAACTTTGGAGAAAATCATGGTGCTGTGCATGGCGTCCCCGGCTCCTTCGCTCAAAGTCGAGAACTGGCTGCGTGGCGAGCCCCTCACGAACTTCCAGCCAGGGAAAGTGTACATTGTCGAATTTTGGGCAAGTTGGTGCGGCCCATGTGTGAGGGCGATGCCACATCTGATAGAGCTGCAAGCAAAATACCAAGACGAGGGGCTTGAGGTCGTCGGAGTCGCAGCTAGCGAACAAGCACCAACGGCGGATGAGGCTCGCACCAAGTTGGACGCATGGTTGACTGAAAAATTCTCAAATCTGAACTATCGAATCGGGTTCGACAGTACAGGCGAAATGAACAAGCTTTGGATGGATGCCAGCTCTTCTCTTGGGGTTCCGACATCGTTCGTCGTCGACCGCGACGGCCACATTGCCTTTATCGGTCATCCGATCCAAATCGACGACGTCTTGCCGAAAATTATCAACGGCACTTGGCGCGGCAGCTATCAAGCTAAAGCCGCTGATGCGAAACGAATTGCGAAAGACCAACGCCTAGCGCGCGAATTGTCAATGCGCCGGACAATTCGACCGGCGATGGAAGCAAATGATTGGCCGACAGCGCTATCAGCGATCGAAGAGGGCATTGCCGCGATGCCGGACAATCTCAATCTCCGCGAGATTCATGCGGATCTGTTGCTTCACAAAATGCGCGACACGGCGACCGGGTTCCAGGTCTTACGCCAACTGGTCCGAGATGCGATTGAGAAACAGTCAGAGGCTGTGCGTGGGCTGATTGTCGTGATGACGCAACTCTTTGATCCGGAGAACGATAAGGCCCACCTTCCGCGTGCGGAACGCTTCGCGATCGGCAGGGATGTGTCGGAACATATCCTTAATTCAGCGCAAGCCAGCGGCGGCCTCAACTTCTCTTCTTATAGGGTGGTCGCTCAGTATTACTACGAGAGTGGTGACAACCAACGCGCGATCGAGCTGATCGAGCGGGCAATGACATGGCTAGACCATCCGAAAGCAATGCCGGACGATATGAGGGAAGGTGCGAAAAAGTATTATATGCCGCAGTTGCTCCAGACCTTGGCCAACTACAGGGGCGAGAAGGTTTGTTGCAGCGGGTCTTGTTCGATTTCGCAGGAAAAGTCTCCTGGAGCTCCCAAAGTGCAGCCGCAGGAGGAGACATGAAGAGAGACGTTAATCGGAGGTGCACGATCGGGGCTATCTAAGCGCCTTCGAAGCGCTCGCGACCGGCAGAACGTCTAGGATCATTTGGGCGATTGCGACACGCAGGTCACAAGGAAAACCTAGCCCACAACGAGTGATGCGACGCCCTGCGGCCCGTCTTCGCTGGGTGTCTGGTTACTGCTTGTATTCAGGGGTGTCGCTGGCCGTTTTACATGCTCGGTTTGGTGGCTCGAAACTATCAATCGGCAACTCACATCGAGCATTACTCACGCAGTTATGTTCGCCTTGCCAGCACAAACAGCCCCGAAGAACTTAAATGCAAGCAGGATCGAGGTTCGATCTGACAGTCTTATTGCGGTTGCGCCGCCGCAGATGTTGATCCAGTTAGGCTACGATAGACCTGAACAGAACTTGTTGTCCCTTAAAGAAGGTGGCCGGGTTCAGACAATGCTGAAGGCGACTTGAGAATGTCCGATCTCGAATGCTTCAAACCATCCGTGGCTCTTCAACATCAAGTTTTGGGACAACTCTCCCGCATAAGTCGCCGCCATGTTCGCGACCACCAAACGCATGACCAAAACCACCACGGCCTTCGGGGCCCGGGGAGGCGTGCGCGTGTAGTCGTCGACTAGAACGCAATCCACTCTACCGAAGCCCCGCCCTCGTTGGTCCGGGGCGTTTTTGTTGTCTTCAGCTCACAGCATGATCCGGAAAAGTGGAATCCGGTTTTCCGACAAGATCATGCTCAACTTGAATGGAGGAGAATGTGAGTAACGATCCCGTCGTCGCGATTGTCGGCGTCACCGGTGCGGTGGGCGCCGAATTCATCGCCACCATGGACAA
>NZ_JBVVPC010000015.1:0-147947 GCF_055807355.1 Bradyrhizobium sp. Ken01 | reverse complement strand
ACGCTGCCGCGTCCATCGCAAGCCCGGCTCGCAATCAAGACGACAACGAGATCGCCCCTCAAGGATGAGCCGGGATGGCCGACACATACGCCGTTTCCGAATTTCGGTAAAGTGGAATATTTTTGCGCGCACGGCTTGACACCGACGCAGGTCGGGCTGTCAGGGTATTTCGTCCGACGGCGCAGCCCACCGGCGCCGCCGAGATGCTGGTGACGAGCCAAAAGGCCTAGTGTCCGCTTGCGGTCGCCCAGGAGCTGCCTGCGACAATCCGAGTCCGCCGCCGACATAAAGACGCAACAATTTCGAGGCTTCTCGATTGCCCCTGCCTTGAATTACCCCTCCTCGGAGTTCCCATGTCTTCTGCCGACAAGCCGGCGACACGCCTTGCGACCAGGCTTGCCTTCCTCGTCGCGGGCTTCGGTATCGCGTGCTGGGCACCGCTGGTGCCGTTCGCGAAGGCGCGGCTCGCCGTCGACGACGGCATCCTCGGACTGCTCCTGCTCAGCCTCGGCATCGGCTCGGTCGTCGCGATGGTTCTGACCGGCTTGCTGAGCGCGCGCTATGGCAGCAAGCCGATCATCATTGCGGGCGGGCTCGGTCTTGCCCTGGTCCTGCCTCTGCTGACGATCGCGAGCTCGCCCGCGACGCTGGCGCTGGCGCTCTTCGCGTTTGGCGCCGCGCTCGGCTCCATCGATGTCGCCATGAACATCCACGCGGTTGAGGTGGAGCGGGCCGCGGGACATCCGCTGATGTCCGGCTTCCACGCGCTGTTCAGCATCGGCGGCTTCGCCGGGGCCGCGCTCATGACCGCACTGCTCTCGCTGCAACTCGGCGCGCTCGCTTGCACGCTGATCTGCTCCGTCCTGATGCTGATCGCGATGCTGGCGGCCTGGCCGCGGCTGCTTCGCTCCGTTCAGGTGCAGGAAGGACCGCTGTTCGTGTTGCCGCATGGCGCCGTGCTCCTGCTCGCGCTGCTTTGCGCCATCACGTTCCTGGTCGAAGGCGCGATGCTCGATTGGGGCGCGTTGCTCGTCATCGGCGCGGGCCTCGTTTCCGAAGCGCAAGGCGGGATCGGCTACATCGTGTTCTCGGTCGCCATGACGATCGGGCGGCTCGGCGGCGACGCCGTAGTCGCACGCATCGGAGACCGCACGACATTGTTCTGGGGCAGCCTGATTGCGATCGCGGGTTTCGTGGTCCTGCTCACGGCTTCCGTCGTGGCGGTCGCCGTAGCCGGCTTCCTGCTCATCGGCCTCGGCGCATCGAACCTCGTGCCGGTGCTGTTCCGCCGGGCGGCGAGGCAGACGGTGATGCCGATGGGCCTCGCCGTCGCGGCGATCACCACCGCCGGCTACGCCGGCGTTCTCGTCGGCCCCGCCGGTATCGGCTTCGTCGCACGTCTTGGCGGATTGCCGGTGGCGTTCTGGCTCCTGACCGCGCTGATGGGCCTCGTCACGCTGACGGCGCGTATTGTTACGCGCGCCGCCAGCTGAGCGGCCTCACAAATTGCTCAGCCCGATCGATTTGATCAAGGGCGCGAGGCTTGCGGATGTGGCCTCGACGATGCGCTGGAATTTGTCCGGGCTTGAGTCATTGTCCGGCTCCATGCCCTGGGCGCGATAGCTCGCCAGGAGCGCCGTATCGGCCATGGCGAGCCGCGTCGCCTGCGCGATCCGGTCGATGATCGTATCGTCGGTGTCCTTGGGTGCGAACAGACCGAACCATCCCTCATACCGGATGCCGGGCATGCCGGATTCGACGGCGGTCGGGATCTCCGGCGCGCCGCTCAGCCGCGTTTCGGTGGTGACCGCAAGCAGCCTGACTTTCCCCGCTTGAGCCAGCTGCTGCAATTGAACGGACATGACGGCAATGACGAGCGATATCTGGCCGCTGACGAGGTCGTTGGTCGCCTGCGAGATGCCCCGATAGGGCACGTGGACAATATCCAGGGCCCCCGCCTGCTGCTTGAAGGATTCGCCGACCAGATGATTTCCGGTGGCGATCCCCGGCGTGCCATAGGACAGCTTTCCCGGATTGGCTTTCGCATAGGCGATCAGCTCGCGCAGGTTTGCGGCGGGCACCGAAGGATTGATGGCGAAAACCAGCGCGCTGTTGATCAGGCGGTAGATCGCGCGGAAATCGGCAACGGAATATCCGGGATTCGCCGACGTCATGGGAATGATGACCTGCGTGCTGCCGTTGCCGAGCAGCAGCGAATAGCCGTCGGGCTCCTCGCGCGCCACCGCCGCGGTCCCGATGGCGCCGCCCGCGCCGCCAATATATTCGACGAAGGTCGGCCCAAGCAGCGACGGCATCCTGTCCACCCAGGGGCGCGCGATCTGGTCACCCGATCCGCCGGCTCCGTAAGGAATCACCAAGCGAATGGGACGAGACGGATAGTCGGCAGCTTGTCCGTTGCGGGGAAGCGCGGTGAGCGCCGCTGCGCTTGTCAACGCGTGCACGAATTTTCGCCGCGTGAAAGAGGTCATGCTGCAAATTCCGGAAGTCGGCAGTCAATGTGGTGGCGGGACCGGCTCCCGGACGATGCCATCGCAGCAATCCGGCACGACAGTCAATGCTCCATCCGGACGAGCCGCGGTGTCATCGCATTGTCACGCCGGTCTAACTCTTTACTTTCCAAGCATAATTTCGCGAGCGAGCCGACCCAAGCCGTCCACGCAGGACTGGCAGCCCTGCCCACTGCTTTCGGCCAGTTTACTGTACGCCTCGTTCTGCTAGACCACAAAGTAATACATTTTGACTCCCTTCGAGGGGGCGATGGCGCGTGCCAGATCGTAGCGAAGACTCGGCCATTTCCTTTGGGCCATTTCGACTGTTTCCGAAGTCCCGGCTCTTGGAGAAGGAGGGCGCGCCGCTTCACGTCGGCGGCCGCGCGCTCGACATTCTCATCTTCCTTGCCGGACGCCCCGGAGAAGTCGTCGACAAGAGAGAGCTGGTCAAGCGCATCTGGGCCGGCGTCAATGTCGACGAGGGCAGCCTGCGCTTCCATGTCGCGGCGCTGCGCAAGGCGCTCGGTGACACCGGCAAGTCGGCCCGTTACGTCGTCAACGTGCCCGGCCGCGGCTATTGCTTTGTCGCCTCGTTCGCTCAAGCGGCTCTGCCGGCCGCCCCGGTCCCGGCCGAAACCGCCCCGCCCCGCTCCCTGCCCGCTCAGCTCACGAGGATGGTCGGCCGGGAAGACGTCATCGAGAAGATCTCGAACGGACTTTCGCTCTATCGCTTCATGACCGTCGTCGGGCCGGGCGGCATCGGCAAGACCTCGGTCGCCGTCACCGTCGGGCATCGCCGTTCCCAGGATTTCGGCGGGCGAGTCTTCTTTGTCGATTTCGGTCCGCTGAGGGATGGCAGTCACATCGCGACCACCATCGCTTCGGCGCTTGGACTGACCATCAGCGCGGAGGATCCGACGCCGGCCCTGCTGACGTTTCTGAAGACCGGCCCGGCCCTGCTGATCTTCGACAGTTGCGAACACGTGCTGGATCAATTGGCGCCGCTCGTCGAGCACATCGTTCGCGAGGCACCGCAGCTCCGCGTTCTCGCAACCAGCCGCGAGTCGTTCCGGAGCGAAGGCGAGCGGATTTTCCGGCTGTTCCCGCTGGATTGTCCGCCCGAGCGCGAAGGGCTAGCTGTCGACGAGGTCCTTGCCTATCCCGCGGCTCAACTCTTTGTGGACCGCATTGCGCAGAGCTCGGGCCCGTTCCAGCTCAGCGCGGAAGAGGCGCCCCTCGTCGCGAGCATCTGCCGGCGCCTCGACGGCATCGCGCTGGCGATCGAGCTCGCGGCAGGCCGCGTCAATGCTTACGGCATCGCCGGCACAGCATCCCTGCTCGACAGCCGCTTTTCGCTGCAATGGCGCGGCCGGCGCACCGCCGTGCCGCGGCACCAGACGCTCGCTGCGGCCCTGGACTGGAGCTACGACCTTCTGCCTGCCGCGGAGAGCGCCACGCTGCGACGCCTGTCGGTCTTTGCCGGGCCTTTCGCGCCGGAGGCGGCTGCGGCGGTCGCGTCCGGTGACGGCCTCAACGCGTCCGAGACTCTCGAAGCAATCGACAGCCTGGTGACCAAGTCGCTGATCTCGCCGTCGGGCTCGCGGACGCTGCGCTATCGGCTGCTCGACACCACGCGCACCTATGCATACGGAAAACTCAACGAGCTCGGCGAAGCCAGGCAGTTCGCGCGGCGTCATGCCGAGCATTTTCGCGACTTATTCGAGCGCGCGGAGGCCGATATTTCGACGCCGCTGCCCGAATGGCTGAGCATCTATGGCGCGGAGCTGGACAATGTGCGCGCGGCGTTGGACTGGGCCTTCGGGCCCGACGGCGAGGCGACACTCGGTATCGCGCTGACGGCGGCTGCGGTCACGCTGTGGGTGCGTCTTTCGCTGTTCGCGGAATGCCGTGAGCGCAGCAGAACGGCGCTCGCGGCGCTCGGAGACACCGCCGACGACGACCGCATCCGCATGCAGCTCCTGTCGGCGCTCGGATGGTCGCTGATGTATGGCGAGGGCCGCGCGCGCGAGGCTCGACCGATCCTCGAGACGACCCTCGATCTGGCTGACAGGCTCGACGACAAGGATTTCCGGCTGCGCGCGCTCTGGGGCTTGTGCATCGACCAGTTCAACAACGGACAGTTCGGCAAGGCCCGTGCGCTCGCCGAGCGCTTTGCGAACGCAGCCGCGAACTCTCCCGACAGGACCGATGTCATGCTGGGCGACCGGCTGATGGCCGTGGCGCTGCACTATCTCGGGGATCAGACCGAGGCTCGGCTGCGCATCGACCGGGTCAATGCATCGCTGCATGTGTTGGCGGAGAAGCCGAAAATCTTCCCGCTCGATCTGAGAATCTCGACGCAATATTTTCGGGCTCGCATCCTGTGGCTTCAGGGCCTGGCCGATCAGGCTCAGGCCCTCACGTCCAGGAACATCGAGGAAGGCCGCGCCAATGGCCACGCGCTGACCTTCTGCAGCGTGCTCGGACAAGCCGCATGCCCGATCGCCTTCTGGTCCGGCGATTTCGACGCCGCGGAGCGTCACGGCATCGAGCTGCTCGAACACACCGAGCGCCACGCCATCCGGCTGTGGGGCCTGTGGGCTAGGGCCTTCAACGCCGCCGTCATGGTCAAACGCGGCGACTCGACCGGCCTGCCACTGCTGCGCGAGGAGCTCAATCGCGCCGGCGATGCGCGCTTCCTGCCGCGTTTTCTGCCCCTGCTCGGCGAGCTCGCCGCGTGTTCCGGAGAGGCCGACCAGGTTGACCGCGGCCTCGACGTGATCGAGGACGTCCTGACCCGCTGCAACGACCGGCAGGAGCTCTGGTATCTGCCGGAGCTGATCCGCATCAACGGAGAGTTGATGCTCAGGAGCGCGCGGCATTCAGAAGATGCCGAGGCGCGCTTTCGCGAGGCCATGGACATTGCCGTCCAGCAAGGCGCGCGCTTCTGGGAGCTGCGAAGCGCGGTCAGCCTGGCGCGGTACATGATCGGGGCTGGCCAGAGCGCGGACGCCTTGGCGGTTCTTGATAACGTCTGCGGAGCGTTTGCCGAGGGCTCAGACTTCGCCGATATGCGCGTTGCCCGCGACCTGGTCGCAATTGCGAACCTGAACGCACGCTAACTAGCCTAGCCTGCCGCGGCAGCCCCGCGCCGCGGCAGTTTCCAGTCGGGGCGGATGAAGTGGCAGGTGTACCCGTCCGGATAGCGTTCGAGATAGTCCTGATGCTCCGGCTCGGCTTCCCAGAACTCGCCCGCGGGCGCGACCTCGGTCACGACCTTGCCAGGCCACAGACCGGACGCCTCGACGTCTGCAATCGTGTCCTTGGCGATCCGCTTCTGTTCGTCGCTCGTGTAAAAGATCGCGGAGCGATAGCTCGTGCCCAGATCATTGCCCTGGCGGTTGAGCGTGGTCGGATCGTGAATTTGGAAGAAGAACTCCAGCATGGTCCGAAAGCTGGTCTTGGCGGGATCGAAGGTGATCTCGATCGCTTCGGCATGACCTTCATGATTGCGGTAGGTGGCATTCTTCACCGCGCCGCCGGTGTAACCGACGCGGGTGGAGACCACGCCCGGCTGCCTGCGGATCAGATCCTGCATGCCCCAGAAGCAGCCTCCGGCTAAAACTGCGCGTTCCGTTGTCATATCTCCACTCCCAATTGATCCGTCTGTCCGTTCTGCATCCGTCGCATCCTATGCTTTTGGCGGCTCAGCCGATAGCCAGGCATTTGTCCATCCAGTTCCTCTCGCGAGGCGCAAGCTTCCAGAACCGGATGGAGACACAATGAGAGCGCGCCCTACGTCAGTTTGGCGTCGAGCGTGATCGCGGCGTTGAGCACTTTCGACACAGGGCAGTTCTTCTCGGCCTCGCCGGCGATCCTGGCGAAACCTGCGTCGTCGAGGTTCGGCACCTTGGCACGCAACGTCAGCGCCGATTTGCTGATCTTGAAGCCTTTGCCTTCAGGTTCGAGCGTGACCGCGGCTTCCGTCGAGAGCTCGTCAGGGGTGAAGCCGGCGAGTTGCAAGCCGAAGGCCAGGGCCATGGTGAAACAGCCGGCATGGGCCGCCGCGATCAATTCCTCGGGATTGGTGCCCTTCTCGTTCTCAAAGCGGGTCTTGAAGGAATAAGGCGTCGCGGCGAGCACGCCGGATTCGCTCGATAGCTGACCAGTGCCATCGCGACCGGTGCCCTTCCAGACTGCTGTTGCCTTGCGGATCATCTCAATTCTCCTGGTTGATTTTTTTGCACCGGCGCTCGGTACGGTACGAAAGCGACATTGGCACGACCGCCTGCCGCCGTTCCAACCGGCCGGGCGCCGCAGCGGTTCCCTCAAATCCCGTTCCGATAAAATCGGAACGAGACTTGATTCTTGCTTTGACGCGTTTTCTTCACGCGAACCGATATCCACTTCGCTCGAAAACGCTTTAGCTACCAATCTGTCCGACGTGGAAGCCGAGCCGGTTCTCGACGTCACCGGCGCGGTGGAAGCCGCGCGACATCAGCGCCTTGATGCGGGTCCGGCTCGCGGGGCGGCTGAGTGAGGCCAGGAAGGCGTCCCATTCCGGCTTGATCTCGACATCCGGCGGCAGGCTTGCGACGTCAACGAGGCGCTTGGTCTCGGCAATTGCCTCCTTGTCGAAGGACGCGATGCGCATCGCCAACGCCTCGACGAAGCCGTCGAGCTCGGCATCCGGCAACGACCGGTTCACATAACCGTAGCGTTCGGCGAGATCGCCGTGGATGTCGTCGGCGCCGAGCAGAACTTCGAGCGCGCGGCCGCGGCCCATCAGGCGCGGCAACCGCGCCATCGGCCCGCCGCCAGGTACCAGGCCCGCACCGACCTCCCATTGCGACAGAATCGCCTTTTCGCGGCTGGCAAAACGCATGTCGCTCGCGAGCGCCAGCTCGCTGCCGACGCCGGTCGCACGGCCCCTGATCGAGGCAATTGAAACAACGGGCGCGCGGCTGAGACGCACCAGCATGTCGGGCAGCGCCTGCAGGCCGGTCGGCCCGGGCGGGATACGAAGCGAATCCTCCAGGGGCGCGAGGAAGTCGTAATGCGTGATGAAGAAGCCTTCGACGGCACTGTCGAACACCACGACCTTCACCTCAGGATCGGTCTCGATCGCCGTGACGACGTCGTCGAGAAGCGGAAGCTGCTTGGGGCCGAAGATATTGACCGGGGGCATGTCGAAGGTGACACGCCAATACGACGGCAGCCGACGTTCCAGGCGGATTTGGTCGGTCGTGAAGGAGCGTTCGGGGCGGTTCATGATTGTATTCCTGTCTATGGGGAAAGAAGGGAACGCGCGGAAGTGCGCGTCCCCGAAGGTCTCAGATCGACTGACGCAGCGCTCGGAAGGCGGTGCGCATTTCCGCGCAGAACAACGCGGGCTGCTCCCAGGCCGCGAAATGACCGCCCTTGTCGAGACGGTTGTAGTGCATCAGTTTGGGATAGGCCTTCTCGGTCCAGCTGCGCGGCGCGGCGTAGATTTCGTCCGGGAAGACGCTGACGGCGACGGGAATCTTGATGTGCTTGGGCTCGAAGAACACCAGCTTGTTTTCCCAGTACAGCCGCGCCGATGACACCGCGGTGTTGGTGAGCCAATAGAGCGTGATGTTGTCGATCACGTCGTCGCGCGACAGCCCTTCAGTCTTGCCGTCGAACACCCGGGCGATCATCGCGGCGCTGCGCGCATCATGGTCGAGCATCCAGGACGCCAGGCCCGCCGGCGAATCCACCAGACCATAGAGCGTCTGCGGCCGGTTGGACATTTCGATCGCGTAGCCGAGACCGTGCTTGTAGAAATCATCGAGCTGATCGTAAGCGTAGCGCTCGTCGGCCGAAAGGTTCGAGGGCCGCGATCCGCCGGGCTGAAGCGCCTTGGCGATGTCGTCGGGAACGGTCGCCGGCATGTTGGTGTGGATGCCCAGCAGCTCGGGCGGCGCGATCACCGCCATCTGCTCCGTCACGGCATTGCCCCAATCGCCGCCTTGCGCGACATAGCGGTTGTAGCCGAGCCGCTTCATCAGCACGATCCAGGCGCGCGCGACGCGCTGCGGATCCCAGCCCAATTCCGTCGGCTTGCCGGAGAAGCCGTGGCCGGGCAGCGACGGGATCACGAGATCGAAGGCGTCCGCCGCCGTCGCGCCGTGTGCGGTGGGGTCGGTGAGCGGGCCGACGATCTTCATCTGCTCGACGATCGAACCGGGCCAGCCATGCGTGACGATCATCGGCAATGCATTCTCGTGCCTGGAGCGAACGTGAATGAAGTGGATGTCGACGCCGTCGATCTCGGTGACGAATTGCGGCAAGGCATTCAGCCGCGCCTCCATCTTGCGCCAGTCGTAGTCGTTCTGCCAGTAGCTCACGAGCTGCTGCACCGTCGTCAGTTGCACGCCCTGCGATTGATCGGCAACGATCTCACGATCCGGCCAGCGCGTCGCCGCAAGACGGCGGCGGAGATCGAGCAAATCCTGCTCGGGCACGCTGACGTGGAACGGGCGAACCGCTCCGCTCACGCCGGCCTTCGCGGAATGCAGCGGCAGCAGGCTCGATACGCTTGCGGCAACTGCGGTCATCGCGGCGTGGCCCAACAGTTGACGGCGGTCTGGATTGAGAATGTCGGTACGTGCTTGCGTGGCCATGTTCGATCTCCCTGGCTTTGGTCGGTGACGCTGACCGAATTCGACATCAACGCCTCGGTTCGTCATGCAGAGAGATTGGCGCAAGCCCCGGCAATTTGCTCGTTATGGGTTGTTAGACCGCGTTAGCCGTTGCGAGCCGCCGCGCGAGAGCGAAGAGAGCGATCCGCGATGCTGGCCGCCGCAGCAACACGGCGCGCGATGAGCTCGGTCATCCCACGCCGCGTCGGCTTGCATCAGTCGAAGATTCCGTGCTGTCCAGCTCAGGACGGCAGCGGCTGGCCCGCCTGCTCGCGGACGATATGATCGGCGTACCAATCCGCCCAGTTCTCATCGTGCCCGCCGGTCCGCTTCTCGTGCTCGCCATGTGCCGCCGCCGCGCGGCGCAGTGCTGCGGCCAGCGCAGCCTGCGAAGCGAATGTGGTGCCGTCGCCCGCGATCCGTCCCGGCAATCGCGTCGTGACCTCCTGGAACAGCCAGCCATTGCCGTCGGGATCGCTGAACGAGGCAAATGAGCCGTAGCTGCCGCGCTTCGGGTCAGCACCGCTCACCCGAACGCTGCCGGAGAGATAAGGCTCGTCGGTCCCGGCGTGAACATCGCCGGCTCCGTGGAACGGAGCGCTGACCTCAATGCCGCGGTCGAGCAGATCCTTTCGTGCCACCTCCAGATCGGAGACGATCAGGTACAAGCCTCGCGCCGAGCCCGGCGATGCCGCCGTCACGTTCCGGCCGAAGATCACCGAGCAGGCCGAACCCGGCGGCGTGAACTGGATCACGCGCCAATCGTCGCCGGAGGCAAAATCGGCGTCCAGTCGCCAGCCGAGACGCGCGTAGAAGGCCTTGGCGCGATCGACATCGGACACGGGGATCACGATCACCTCGAGCCTCTGATCGACGCCACGCGATGTCGAAGGCTTATTCGCAGACTGGTTGGAAGGCTTGTTGGAAGGATTGGCCGCGGCGTCGCGGTCGATTTCAGTAGTGGCCATGTCGAACTCCCTGGGTTGGATCTAAGACGAACTTCAACCAGCGGCGATCGGCATCACGATGGTTACGCGTGTGCCGTCTTCTCCCGCCTCGCCCTGCAGTCGGGCGTGAATGCTGCGTGCGAGTCCTTCGAGAATCCGGCTGCCGGTGCCCTGAAGCGGCCCGGTCGCACCGATCCCGTTGTCGGCCACCGTGCAGAACCAGGCGCCGTCGCGATTGGCCATTTCGATGCGGATCATTGCATCATTCCTCTTCGGGAAGGCGTGCTTGGCCGCATTCGTCACCAGCTCCGTCAGCATCAGCGCGAGCCGATGGCATTGCGACGCCGGCAACGTGCCGCTTTCGATCGCCGCCTCGCAGCGGATGCCCGCGGGCTCCAGCACGGCCTCGGAAATCGCTCCGCACAAATTTTCGAAGAAGGCCGCCACCGGGATCGCCGTACGGTCGTCATTGTCGGACAAGAGCTGATAGAGCCTGCCGAAGGCGACGATGCGCCGCTCGAGCCGGTCCGCTGCAAGCGATACGTCCCTGGTACCCGTTCGGGTGAAATCGCGGCGGACTGACGCACCGAGTATCGTCAGCGTGTTCTTCATCCGATGGTGGGATTCCCGCAGCACGAGCTCCCAGTCACGCGACTGATCGTCTAAACTGGCAACAAATTGAGATCGAACGACGTCGTCATTCGGCCGAGCATTGATACCGGACATCGTAGCCTCCCCGTTGGAATTAGCGTCAAACTCGGAACTGATACTGGATCCAGTTCGCGCGCATTGCTCGTTAGACGTTGCAAGATTTTGTTATGATGGCGGTACGACGACCGGACTCCGAGACGTATGCTTGGTCGTCAAGCACGCTGCCCGGGCTGTCCCGATCGCTTCGCAAGATGTTGGCGTTTAAGCCAATTTGAGACGGATCGCCGCGAGCAGCCGGCCAATTGCCGGCGCCCCACGCGATTTCGCCACTTTCGACCAGTTTACTCAGGGTTCCCTTCTGGTAGATCAAAGTGCAGAGTTCAGCTCTTTCACTGGAATGATTGGCCCGTGCCGGACACTAACGACCAGGATTTGGCCATTGCTTTCGGGCCATTCCGGCTGTTTGCAAAGACGCGGCTGCTCGAGAAGGACGGCGCCCCGGTTCACCTCGGCGGCCGCGCACTCGACATTCTCGTTTTCCTGGCCGAGCGCGCCGGCGAGGTCGTGGACAAGCGTGAGTTGATCCGGCGGGTCTGGGCCGACGTGAATGTGGACGAAGGCAGCCTGCGCTTTCACATCACGACGTTGCGCAAGGCCTTGGGCGATCCGGGCGAAGGCTCCCGCTACGTCGTGAACGTCCCCGGACGGGGTTATTGCTTCACGGCCGCGCTGCTCCGGGCCGCCCCATCGGAGAACCGGACCAGCCTGCCCGTCGCTGCGCCGCGCTCGCTGCCCTCGCCGCTTTCGAAGATGATCGGGCGGGACGATGCGGTCGCGAAAATTTCCGCCGAACTCGCCTTGCATCGCTTCGTCACGATCGTCGGCCCCGGCGGGATCGGCAAGACCTCGGTCGCACTGGCCGTGGCGCATGGCGAGCTCCAGGCCTTTGACGGCCAAGTGTGTTTTGTCGATTTCGGCGCACTGCGAGAAACCAGGCTCGTTGCGGGAACAATTGCGGCCGCGCTCGGCCTGACCGTCAATTCCGACGATCCGATGCCGGGGTTGCTGACGTTCCTGCGCAGCCGGCGGATGCTGCTGGTCTTCGACAGTTGCGAGCACATCCTCGACGATCTCGCCCCCCTGGCCGAGCGCATCGTCCGGGAAGCGGGCGGGCTGCATATTCTTGCCACCAGCCGCGAATCTTTCCGCGCCGATGGTGAGCGTGTCCATCGGCTGTTTCCACTGGATTGCCCGCCACAGCGCGACGGACTCGGCATCGCGGATATCCTTGCCTATCCCGCAACTCAGCTCTTCGTGGAACGCATTGCAGAGAGCCTGAGCGAATTCGAGCTCAGCGAAGAGGATGCGCCGCTCGTCGCCGAGATCTGCCGTCGGCTGGACGGCATCGCGCTCGCCATCGAGCTCGCGGCCGGGCGTGTGAACGCCTATGGCATTGCCGGGACCGCCTCGCTGCTCGACAGCCGTTTCTCGCTGCTATGGCGCGGTCGGCGCACCGCTGTCCCGCGGCACCACACCCTGAGTGCGGCGCTCGCCTGGAGCTATGATTTGCTGCCGGCAAACGAAAGCGCAACACTGCGCGGATTGTCGGCATTCGTCGGGCCGTTCACCCTGGAGGCCGCGCTTGCGGTCGCATCCTGTCAGGGCATTGGCGAGGCAGAAGCCGCCGAGGCGATCTCCAATCTGCTTTCCAAATCGCTGATCGCGACCTCGCCTGCGGAGCGGCGGCTGCGCTATCGCCTGCTGGATACGACGCGTGCCTTCGTCGCGGAGAAGCTCGTCGAGAACGGCGAAGCGGACCGCATCGCACGCGCCCACGCCGAATATTTCCGCGACTTCCTGCGCGACATCGCTCTCCAATCCACGGGCATGCAGAGTGCCGGCGGCTTCCTTCCCTATGCCGACCACCTGCCCAATGTTCGGGCCGCGCTGACCTGGAGCTTTTCACACGGCGGGGACCGAACGATCGGCGTGGATCTGGCGGCGTCGGCGGCCCAGTTCTTCCTTGAGCTGACATTGCTGACGGAATGCTACCGCTGGACCCAGCAGGCGCTAGCGTCCCTCGATGCGAGCGCGGGGGATGGCCGCAATGAAATGATCTTGCAGGCCGCGCTCGGCGTCTCCGCGATGTTCACGCAGGGCAATACCGAAGCGGTCCGCTCGGCGTTCACGCGCAGTCTCCAGCTTGCCCGAGAGCTCCAGGATCTGCACTGGCAGCTCTGGCTGCTGCGCGGATTACACATCTACCTCACCAGGGTCGGGGATTTTCACGGAGCGCTCGGAACCGGCGAACAGGGCGAGAGCGTCGCGCGGAAGCTGAACGATCCTGCCAGCACGCTGAACGTCGAATGGATGCTGGGCGTGGCGCATCATTTGATCGGCAACCAGGACAAGGCGGTGCAGCTCTGCGAGAGCGCGATGTTGCACAATCCCGGCTCTCAGCGGCTGAATATCGGGCATCTCGGCTATGACGACCGCATCGTCGCACTGGTGGCGCTGGCGCGCGGGCTTTGGCTCACCGGCCGGCCCGATCGTGCGATCGAGGCGTCCCGATACACCATTCGCGAAGCCGAGCTGCTCGAGCAGCCGCTCACTCTCGGTATTTCCTTGATCTGGACCATCTACGTGTTCCTCTGGGTCGGCGACTTGGCCAATGCGGAAATCCTGATCGAGCGGCTGATCGATCATTCCGCGCGGCACTTCCTCGGGCCCTATCACGCGGTCGGCATCGGCCAGAAGGGTGAGCTGCTGCTTCGCCGCGGCGACGTCGCCGGCGGCATCGAGCACCTCCGCCGCAGCCAGGCCACGCTGTACGCGACGCGACACCGGATCATGACGACGGTGTTTGCGACCGCGCTCGCCGAGGGGCTTGCCACTCAGAACCAGGCCGGCGAAGCCTTGCAGACCATCAATGATGCCATCGCGGAGATCCCGGATCATGGCGAATCCTTCGACATGCCGGAGATGCTCAGGGTCAAGGGCGACATCCTCGCCCGGTCGGGCAACGCCGCGGAGGCCGAGAGCTGCTTCCGGGAATCGCTCGATCTGTCACGCCGCCAATGCGCGCTCGGCTGGGAGCTGCGCGGGGCGATCAGTCTCGGCCGGGTCTGGCGCCAGGCCGGAAAAGCCAGAGACGCACGCGCCCTGCTCGCCCCGCTCGTCGCACGATACCAAGAGGGCCTCCAGACCCGTGATCTGGTCGCCGCCAGGGAGCTCCTTACGGCGCTGAATTGAGAGTATCTTCAACGGGATACCGCAAGAATATCCGCTCGCAACTCCTAACAACTTCTAACACGCCAAGCCGCATCCGCCCCGCCATGGTGGCGGCACTTCATGGTGGATATGGCGGACATGGCGCTTCTTGACGATGCAATTGATGCCAGCGGCGGAATGGCCCGCTGGAATAGCTTGAGCCGGTTCACGCTTCACCTCTCCGTCGCCGGAACGCTGTTCTCCAGCACCGGACATGCCAGCGAATTCAAGGACGTGACGGCGGAGGGCTCGACCCGCACGCAGTCGGTCCGCTTCACCGGCATCACCGGAGGCGAACACTCCGGCTCTTTTCAGCCGGACGCGATCACGATCGAAAGCCTCGAGGGTGAGGTCCTCAGGACCTGGCGCAATCCGAGCCTTGCGTTCACCGAGGCCGGTTCGCCCACGCTGGTGGACGAACTGCATCTCGTCTTCTTCTGCGGCGTCGCGATCTGGAACTATCTGACCAATCCATTCCTGCTCGCACATCCCGACGTGGTGGTGGAGGAACTGTCACCATGGCAGGAGAACAACGAGACATGGCGGCGGCTCCGGGCGCAGTTCCCGCCGGGCCTGATCACGCTTGCGCCCGAGCAGATCTTCTATTTCGACGACAACGCGTTGCAACGGCGGACCGATCACGATCTGTTCGGAATGAAGGTCGCGCATTTCTCCTGGGCGCATGACAGCTTCGGCGGGATCGTGGTGCCGACGCTCCGACGCGCGCAGACGCTGCGGCCCGACGGCACCGTGGTCGCCAAGCCCGTGCTGATGGATGTCGAGATCTTTGACGCCGTGTTCGAGTAGCGGCACGCGCGATTCGCTTCGACTGGTCAGGCCGCCGGCTCGTTCAACATGCGCCGTGCCGCAATGAGATCGGCGGTCTCGAACCCTTCCGAGAACCGGGCATAGGTTTGGGCGAGCTGTTCGAGCGGATTTTGCCCACGCTGCCGGATTCGGAGCCGCGCCAGCGACATCTGGGCGCGCAGCCGCCAGGATAGCGCGCCCTGCTGTTCGGCGAGCGAGATCGAGGCGACGAGATCCGCCTCGGCTGCGTCGGGATTGCCGCCATGGGCCTCCAACTCTCCCCGCAGACGGAGCAGCTCGGGCATGTCGAAGCCGCCGCCTTCCTGCTCGACCCGCAGAATGGTTTCATGAAGAACATGAATGCCTTCCGTCAATTGTCCCAAGCTGACCAGGCCCCGCGACAGATCCGCAGCGAACGCCGAGGCGTAGAGCTCGTAGCGATCGGCGTGCAGGCGTGGAAGCGCACTTCGCATCAGGTCGACGCCGCCGGCGACCTCGCCCCGAGCGATCATGCTCTGCGCTCGAAAACCCGCCGCGACGGCTTCGTAAGGGACGAGTCCGTGCATGCTCGCATGCGCGGCCAGACGACCGGTCATTGCCTCGACCGACGACCAGTCGCCAAGCCAGCCGAACACCGAAGCGGACCAGCATAATGCGATAGAATGCATGACCACGTCATGCGGCGCCGAAGCACCGACCAGCGGCCGGATGCATTCAAGCGCACGATCGGGAAAGCCGCGCAGCCATAGCACGCGCGCAAGCGGAATCTGCGGTGTGCGTGAATAGGCGAAATGCCCGGGTTGGGTCCCGCGGAGCACAGCGTCGTCGCGCAGGCCCTGGTCGAGATGGGCTTGCGCCTCGGCCTGGTCTCCGGCGAGGTGATACGACACGCCGAGCAGCGCTTTGCTCCCGGCGATGCCCGCGGTATCGCCGATCAGGCGAGCAATCCGCTCGGCGTGAAGCGCAGTCGGCACCAGATGCCGATAGCGACCGGTCCGGCGGTAGAACATATTGAGCCGGGACAACAACCTGAATGTGTTGGCATGATCGGAAAGCGCTTCCGCTATTTCCAGCCCGCGCTTGAGCGCCGCTTCCGCCTGCTCGCTGTTACGCTCGGTGAACATGAAGGCGTGACCGAGCGTCGACTGAAGTTCGAGCTCCCATGCGCCGCCCCGGTCGGCCTCGTCCAGCATTGCGAGTGCGCGATCGGACCAGATGCGTGCCTCGTTCAGCAAATTGAGTTCGACGAACAGCCTTGTGCAGCTGCCGGCGAGCGGCACGCGCAAGCCGGCGCCCTCGTCGTTGGCGTAACTCCATTGCAGCGCAGCGCGGGCATCGGCGAGCAGGCTCGCGCGTTCCTGCAATCGCGACGCATGATCGCTGCCCTCCTTATCCTTCATGCCCGCTTCGAGCGTGCATTGAACATAGAGAGCGTGACGGTGCGCGATCTGCGCCAGCTGTCCGCCGTCGGCCAGTTTCTGCAGGGCATAGGCACGCGTTGCGTCGAGCAGGCGATAGCGCCGAGATGCGCCGTCCGGCTGGGTGGAAACCAGCGACTTCACCACGAGTTGCTCCAGCGCCTCGACGACGCGATCCTCCGGCATCGCCGCCCCGGCTGCGACCGCTATCGCGCCCTTCAACGTGAAGTAACCTGCGAAGACCGCGAGGCGCTGAAATACGATCCGCTCGTTCTCGCCGATCAGACCGAAACTCCAGTCGAGCGTAGCGCCGAGCGTCTGCTGCCGCTGCGGCGCCGTTCGCCGCCCGCGCCATTCGAGCTGCAGCCGGTTGTCGAGCAGCGCCGCCATCTCGCGCAGTCCGTAGAGACCGACACGTGCAGCAGCCAGCTCGATCGCCAGCGCGATGCCATCGAGCTTGCCGCAAATCCGGGCCAGGACTTCGGCATCCTCGTCGGTGATGTCGTCGCGATGCCCCGCCGCGACGGCCCGATCGACGAACAGGCGCACAGCGGGATAGGCCAGCACCTCGCCGGCACTGAGGCGGGTGCCCTGGGGCGGCCCCGGGAGCGAAACGAGCTCGAAAATCTGCTCGCCTTCCACCAGCAGCGACTCGCGGCTGGTTGCGAGGATGACGATGCCCGGCGCCTCCCGGTAGATGTTTTCTGCAAGACGCGCGACCTCCTCGATGACGTGCTCGCAGCTGTCGAGCACGAGAAGAAGCCGCCGGCCGCGCAGGAAATTGACGATGCTGGCCGAGGGATCATCGTGGTGCACGACGAGTCCTAACGCGGCAGCAACCGTGCTCGCGACCAGGGCCGCGTCCTTGAGCGGACCGAATTCGAGGAAATGGACGTTGCCGTCGAACCCATCGCACATTTCGTGCGCGAGCGCGGTCGCAACGGTGGTCTTGCCGATGCCACCCGGCCCTCGCAGCGTGACGAAACGATCGCGGAGCAAGCGAGCCGCCAACTCGGCCACGGCGTCCTCGCGCCCGACCATCCGGTCCAATCGGCGCGGCAGCGACGGTGGCGGCGCGGCCCTTCCAGGCGCAGACGCCAGCGCCGCCACCTCAGCGCGCCCGCCACGCCGCACGGGCGCGACAAAGCAATAGCCCCGGCCCGGAATGTTGGTGATGTAGCGGGCCCCATCCTTTCCGTCGCCGAGCACCTTGCGCAACTCCGCAACATGGACGCGCAGGCTGACCTCCTCGACGGAAAGTCCGGACCACGCATAGCCGAGAATTTCGTCCTTCGGGACCACTTCGCCGGCGCGACTGACCAGCAGGCGCAAAATATCCATCGCGCGGCTGCCGAGCCTGACCGGCGAGCCATCCTTCTCCAGCAGCCGCGACCGAAGCGAGAATGGCCCGAACGCGACGGCATCGAAATCTGGGATCGCCGCGGCGTCGCGGCCGCGGGGACCCTGTCCTGCCGAGAGCTCGGTCACTTCTGACTCATCCTGAAGGCCGCTCCATCGAAATGCGCCGCGACTATAGCCGGCACCGGTGGGAGGTCCAGCGAGGGCAACGCCCGGAACTCACACCGCCGCATCAACCTCCACGCGGTGACCGGCGCTCTCCTGAGGCGCGTCGGGGATGCGCAAACATCTGATAAATTGTACAAAAACGGCGCTTCCTGAGACGGGATGCCGCACCCGATGCGCTCCCACAAAAACTAACACATCCTAATCACCACTAACGAGCTTGCAGGTCGGCTCACGCCTATCCTCTCAGCATGGAAAGCAGGGCTTTGCGCGTTTGCTGGTTGCAAACAGCAGAGAAAGCCCGGAGAGGACGAATGATGTTGACCAATTTGCAGGCAGGTGATGCCTGGATTGAATTTCCGGGCGCCTCGGGGGATTGCGAGATTCCCCAGGCAACACAAGCGATCATTCGGGAGCGTCAATGGCGTGAGATCGATCCGCGCGCGGGGGCGGCGGCTGAGGACATCGCGATCTCGCGGTGGGAAGACCCGCGGAGCACCTCGTCGCACGCAGCGACGACGCCTGAGGATCGCTATTTCGTCGGCATCGCCCTCAGGACCACGCGCGCGAAGCTCATCCGGGATCGCCAGGTCATTTTTGACGGGACCATGCCCGCGGGCACACTGTATCTCACCGCGCCGTCGAAGCCCCTCGCCGTGCAGTTCCAGTCGCCATGCGCCTTCTTGCACTTTCACATTTCCGCGGATCAATTTCAGGAGCAATCTTCCGGGACCGAGGGATTGAATGATCTCGTCCTGTTGCGCGATCCGCTCGCAGCCGAGCTTGCAAAGGCGCTGATCGAACTTGGCGACGCCGCGGACCACGAGTTTACGCGCTGCATTGGCCAAACCCTCGCGATGCATCTCGCGCGCCTGGAATTGCCACGCGCCAAGGTCAATGCCTTGCCGAAATGGCGGCTACGGCGCGTCGAGCAATATGTCGCCGATCATTTCCACCGCTGCATCAGCCTGTCCGAACTCGCCAAGGTCGCCGGCCTGTCCAGAATGCACTTTGCGGCGCAGTTCCGCGTCGCGACCGGTTACCGGCCCCGCGAATATCTGCTCAACCACCGGATCGAGCAGGCCAAGACGCTGCTGGCCACCACCGAACGGCCGCTGGCGGAGATCGCGCTGGCGGTCGGCTTCAGCACGCAGGCGCATTTTTCGACCGTCTTCAAGCGCATCAGCGATCAATCCCCGGCACGCTGGCGTCTCGCCAACAAGGGCGGACGGCGAGAGGTGCAAGCACTCCCTCCGCGTCGTCCTTCTACGGAGAGGGACTGGATCGGCGCAGCCGCGTAAGCATTCGCTCGCGCCCTCATCCTCCCGGGCCTGCGAGCCACTCGGGGCCGCCCCTGCACCCACACAGGGCGGCCCCCCCTTTTTTCTACACAGGATCGAAAGCCCGGATCGGCGGCAGATTGCCGGTGAACTTCTCGACCTCGACTGTCGTGAGCTGGCCGGTGCAGCCTTGCGCAAAGGACGAGGTGCCGACGTCGCGGGTGAGCACGTTCGGATTGCCGTGCACGCAGAGCGGTGCATCGTCTTCGGGGTCCATCGGGTCGTACCAGGCGCCGGTCGGCAGCTGGACCACGCCGGGCGCGATGCTGTCGGTAACGTGGACCGCGGCGAGGCAAGCGCCGCGCGCGTTGAACAGCCGGATGATGTCGGCGTGCTTGATCCCGCGCGCGTCTGCGTCCTGCGGGTTCATGCGCGCGACCTCGCGGCCGCGATGTTTGCTTTGAAGCGAATGGCCGCCGAAATCGAGCTGGCTATGCAGACGCGTCACCGGCTGGTTGGCGACCAGGAAGCACGGCGCCCCCGGCTTGGGCATGTCGGACTTCTCCAGCCAGACCGGATGGCCCGGGCAATCCGCATCGCCATGACCCGCGATCTTGGCAGAGAATATTTCGATGCGACCGCTCGGCGTCGGCAAAGCCTGATTGACGGGATCGCCGCGGAAGCGGCGCAGCCGGCCGCCGTCGTCGGGCTGCTGCGGCACGACCAGGCTGCCGCGCCGCCAGAACTCTTCGAAGCTCGGCGCCTCCAGGCCGCGCGCTTCGAGCGAGGCGCGGGTCGGCTCATAAAGATGTTCCAGCCACTGACGTGACGTCCGCCCCTCCGTGAAGGGTTCGCGCGCGCCGAGGCGGTCGGCGAGATCGGCGAAGATCTCGTAGTCGTCGCGCGCAAGGCCGAACGGCTCGGCGATCCGGTGCATCGCGACCATCAGGGGATCGTTGCTGGAATAGCCGATGTCTTCGCGTTCGAGCGTCATGGTCGAGGGCAGCACGATGTCGGCATGCCGGGCCGTGGCAGTCCATGCGAGCTCGTGCACCACAAGCGTGTCCACTTTCGCAAACGCTTTGCGCAGGCGGTTGATGTCCTGGTGGTGATGGAAGGGATTGCCACCGGCCCAGTAGACGAGGCGGATATCCGGATAGGTGCGCGTCTCGCCGTTGTAACGATAGCTGCTTCCCGGGTTGAGCAGCATGTCGGCGATGCGCGCCACCGGAATGAAATCGCGGACGGCGTTGCGGCCCTGCCCCAATGTCGGTCCCGGCACGTCGTTGACGCGGCGGCCGTAATAGCCGATCGCCCCCAACGAATAGGCGTAGCCGCCACCGGAGAGGCCGATCTGGCCGAGCGCGGCCGCCAGCACCATGCCCATCCACACCGGCTGTTCGCCATGCTCGGCGCGCTGGAGCGAATGAGAGACGGTGATGAGCGCGCGCTTGCCGGCAAGCCGGCGCGCCAGATTGCGGATTGTGTCGGTGTCGACGCCGCAGATCGCGGCGGCCCATTCGGCGTGCTTGGGTTGGCCATCGCTCTCACCGGTGAGATAGCGCAGGAAGACGGGCCATCCCTCGGTGTAGCGATCGAGGAAAGCCTGGTCGTGCAGGTTTTCCGCGAACAGCGTATGAACAAGGCCGAGCATGAGCGCGGTGTCGGTGCCGGGCACGCATGTCATCCATTCGGCGCCGGCCTCGACGGGCAGGTCTTCGCGCAGTGGGCTGACCAGGATGAACTCGCAGCCGCGGCGGCGCGCAGCTTCCATCGCGCCGCGCTCGACATGCTTGCTGATCGAGCCGCCTGCGACCATCGAGTTCTTCAGCGCCATCCCGCCGAACGCCAGCACGATGTCGGTATCAGCCGCGATCTGCTCCCAGGTGACGTTGCGCTTGGTGATGTCCTCGTAACCGCAGAGGATCTGCGGCAGCAGCACCGAGGACGCGCCGGAGGAATAGGAGTTCACCGAGCGCACATAGCCGCCCAAGGCGATGTTGAGGAAGCGATGCACCTGGCTCTGGGCGTGGTGGAAGCGGCCCGCGCTCGACCAGCCATAGGAACCGCCGAACACCGCGCCGGGGCCGCGTGTGTCACGGATGCGTGCCAGCTCGTCGCCGAGCAGATCGAGCGCCTTCTCCCAGCTGACGGAGACGAATTCGTCGCGGCCGCGGCGATCGTCGGGACCGGGACCGCGTTCGAGCCAGCCGCGGCGGATCGCCGGCTGGGTGATGCGCGCCTGATGGCGCAGCGCGCCGGGAAAATTGTCGATGATGCGGTTCGGATCGGGGTCGCCCGCATACGCCCTGACCTCGAGCCCGGCCTCGCCTTGACGTGCCGAGAACACGCCCCAATGCGAGGTGTGCGGCTTGAAGCCGTCGGACAGGTCGAGCCCGGGGTCGGGGAAGCCAATCGCATCGTCCATCGTTGCATTCCTTGTTCCGGTCGGCACGGTCCCGGCCGCACCGATGTCATCCGGGTGGCAGTATAGCGATCCGCTCTTCGATGTCGTCGGGTCAGGGCCGGCGAAAATGCCGGGCGCTCGTGCAAAGACAGATTGACGAACGTTCGCAGACGATTTTCGACCAGTTTGTGCTTTTATTTTCAACGCTTTAGTCGGTTGCATTCAGAGCCGCGCGGTCCGTCTTTCGGTGAGACTTGGCGCGAGATCTCTTTGCGACGACACTGACATTGAAATGTGCGATATGCCGCCCGTCACACACAACATCGGTCCCATCATGATCAAGCGCGTCTTGCCCTACGAAGGTCTGCTCCACGAAGTGGTCGAGCATCATGGCGTGCTCTACATAGGCGGAATCGTCCCAGAGGACACGAGCCTCGACATGTCGGGCCAGGCAAATGACGTCCTCGGGCAGTTGGCGCAGCTGCTCAAGACCCTCGGATCCGATTTGAGCAACGTCTTGCAGGTGACCATCTACATGACGAGCCTCAAGGAGAAGGCGGAGTTCAATGCGGCCTGGAAGGCGCATTTTGCAGAGGCTCATCTGCCGGCGCGCGCCGCAATCGGCGTCGCCGATCTCGGTCCCGGCGTCAAACTCGAGATCACAGCCATCGCCGCTCGACAATAGTGGCACGGGAGCCGCTGATTGAGAGTCCCGACGATCATCAAGCCCAAATGCGTGACCTGTTGCGGTTGAGGCAAGTCGAATCAGGAGGCGGCCGCTTGGTACAGGCACTCGCGTAGCCAAGCATGAGCTCCGTCCTCCTGATTGCGCGGATGCCACAGCGCAACGATACGCGCTGGCGGCAGATCGAGCGGCGGCGGCGTGAGATCGAGCTCGTGGGAAAATCGCATTAGAAAGCGTCGCGGCAGGGTGCAGATACAGTCACTTTGCGCAAGGATGACCGGCGCCAGCGCATAGGTTTGAATCGAGACGGCGACACGTCGGGAACGGCCAAGCGCAGCCAGCGCGTCGTCGACCAGCCCGGAAAAGCCGCCGCCGTCGGCAGAGATCAGCAGATGATCGAGCGCACAAAAGCGATCGAGATCGAGCGCGCTGTTGCCGCGGGGATGACCCTTGCGCTGGGCGGAGAGGAAGCTGTCCTCGAAAAGCGGGCGCTGCATCAGATCGCCGTGTGCGCCGTCAGCCCCCGTCACCAGAATGTCGATCTCGCCTCGCTCAAGCCGATCGACCACGTCGCGCGTGGGATGGACGAAGGCCAGCCGCGCCCGTGCAGCCGTGGAGGTCAACCGCGCGACGAATCCGGGCGCCAAGGTCACGGCTGGATTCTCGTGGATGGCAACGACAAAGGTGCGCTGGCTGTGGACAGGGTCGAATGCGGCCGGCCCTTCGACCATGCGACGGAGCTTGCCGAGCACGTCCGCCAGCTCCGCCTGCAGCTCGACCGCTCTGGTCGTCGGCACCACGCCGCGGCCCGCCGCCGCGGGCACGAACAACGGGTCGGCAAAGACCTGTCGCAGCCGGTTCAACCGAGCCGATAGCGCCGGCTGACCGATGTTCAGGCGCGACGCCGCGCGCGTGACGTTCCGCTCGCGCAGCAGAGCCTCCAGGGCGAGCAATAGGCCAAGGTCGATCTCGGCGAGATCGGTGTCGTCGGCCGGTCGACCTGGACCGCGTTCCGCATCCGGCATCGGTCTTCCCCCGCTCAAGCACATGATCGCGGCCGGACGAGCCGCGACGAGAGAGGTAAAGCCAAAACGGCGGCCTGAAAAGCTGGGCTGACCGCCTTTTCGATATCGACGGGGTCGATGGGACCTATCAAACCCACGGCCCTCCCGGCGGCGTGGTTCGCTTCGTACTTCCCGGTCACCGCGGCGCTGGCAATCAGGCCGGCTCAGCCACGACCTGGAGGAGGACCTTGATGACGCATGCGATGAAAACCTATCGCATCGGCGATGCAGCCGTCACGCGGATCGATGAGTTGCGGCTTGCCGCATTCAAGTTCGAGGCCCTCTATCCTGACGCCGAGCCGGATGCGCTGGAGCGCCATCGCGACCGGCTGGAGCCAGGCTCTTTCGATCCTGCAACCGGCACCTTCATTCAGAGCATCCACAGCTGGCTGGTCAAAACCCCGCACCACACGATTTTGATCGATACGGCGACCGGCAACGACAAGAACCGGCCCGACATCCCGCCGCTGCATCGTCTGAACGAGCCGTTCCTGGCGCGGTTGGCGGCGGCGGGCGTCACTCCGGAACAGGTGGAATACGTTCTGCTCACGCATGTCCATGCTGACCACGTCGGCTGGAACACGCGCTTGGTCAACGGTCGCTGGATTCCGACATTCCCGAACGCGACTTACGTCTTCTCCGGGATCGAGCAGGCCTATGGCGAGAGCCTCGCAGCGGGCACGGAGCCCACAGGGGCAGCCCGCCCGGACCCGGCGCTCGGCCCGGCGGCGCGCAAGCCGGCCGACCGCGTCTATGACGACAGCGTGCGGCCGGTGATCGAGGCAGGGCTTGCCCAGCTCATCTCCGTGAATGGTGAGGAGGTCCTGGACGGCATCTCTTTCATCCCGACGCCCGGCCACAGCATCGATCACGCGTCGATCCGTCTCGTATCGCGCGGCGAGCAGGCGCTTTTTGCCGGCGACGTGATGCACCATCCGTTGCAGGTGTATGAGCCTTCGCTCAATTCCTGCTTCTGCGAATTCCCTGAGGCCGCCTTGCGCTCGCGCGCCGCCGTCCTCGAGGACGCAGCCGAGCTTGGCGCAACCGTCTTCACCACCCATTTCGCACAATCGTCCGTCGGACGCATCGACCGCTGCGGCGATCGCTTCGCCTGGCAATTCCTCTGATCAAGGAGACCGATCATGGACCAGCACACTTACACGCAGGCAGAGAGGCCCGACATCGTGGTCGAGGATCTCATGATCCCGAGCGATACGGCCGGCATCTCGCTTCACTTGCGCAACAAGCGACAGGCGACGCGCACGACGTTTTCCGCCGAGCGAACCATCCTGATGATGCACGGCGCGACCTATTCGTCCGAAAGCCTGTTCGACGTGCCGCTCGGCGGCATCTCCTTCATGGATCATCTGGCGGGGCATGGTTACGACGTCTTTGCACTCGACGTGCGCGGCTATGGCGGATCGACGCGTCCGCCCCAAATGGACGCACCACCGGAGGAGTCGGAGCCGCTCGTGCGCACCGAAGTCGGCGTGCGTGACCTCGCCAGCGCAGTCCAATACATCCTGAAGCAGCGCAACATCACGCAGCTCAATCTGGTCGCGATGTCCTGGGGCGGCTCTGTGGCCGGCGCCTACACGGCAGGCAATAACGACAAGGTCGCAAAGCTCGCGCTGGTCGCGCCACTGTGGTTGCTGAAGGGCCCGGCTCCGATCGATGCGGGCGGCCGCCTCGGGGCCTATCGCCACGTCCCTGTTCTGGACTTCGGGGAGCGCTGGCTTTCGGCAGCACCGGTAGCAGCGCGATCAAGTCTAATTCGAGCGGGCGGCTTCGAACTCTGGGCGAACATCTCGCTCGCGACAGACCCGCAGGCCAGCGCAGGAGCTCGTTCGCTCATGCGTGCCGTGAACGGCCCGATCCTGGACATCCGCGAATACTGGGCCGCCGGCAAGGCCCTTTACGAGCCCAGCGACATTCGCGTGCCGGTGCTCCTGGTCCACGCCGAATGGGACCGGGACGTGCCCATCGACTCGGCACAGGACTTTTTCCTCTCGCTGAAACACGCACGATATCGGCGATGGGTAGAGATCGGCGAAGGCACGCACATGGTTCTGCTGGAGAAGAACCGGTTGCAGGCGTTCGACGCGATTAACCAGTTTCTCTCGGAACAGTATGAGCACAAGTAGCGCGATCTTCGCGCAGATCCCGCCGCGAAATCACTGGGGTTTCGCCTGATACTCCCCCCGACCGAACGGAGGCGCTCCTCGCGCTTCCGGTTCCCGAAACGTCCGATCCGTGGGGACGATCGCATGCGCCGTCCACTGTTCCGGAACGTATGACCGATGGTCCCTCCGAGTTCCGGGCGCATGCTGGGCAGACAAACAATGACCCGCATGGAGTGAAACTATCAAAGTTTAATGCGCTCTGTCGTTCTCATCGATCAGATTGGGGACGGGTTCTGAGTTGTTAGGCGACCAATGCAGGCAGGATTTGCGTTCTCCAAGCTCGCCGACCGGTTGGCGAGCCTCACTCCCGTAACGGCCGACGATCTCCACCTGCTCGCGGACATGGCAAGCACAATCGCGCATCTCAGTTCGCGCCAGGCCGTTTTGCGGCATGGCGATGATGCCACCCAGTGCTGTCTGCTCCTCCAGGGATATCTGTCCTGGCAGGATGCAGAGAGTGCGGACGGGCAGATCACGTCAATCCATGTTCCCGGTGACATCGCTGATCTACACACGCTTTATCGTCCTCGCGTTGACGGCAACCTGATCGCGCTTGGCCCTGCCATCGTCGCTCTCGTGCCACACCGCTTCTTTCACGAGTTGTCCGCGCGTTCGCCCGCGATGTCTCGCGCATTGCTGCTGATGCTGCTCACCAGCCACGCCATTCAGCGCAACTGGACGGTGAACCTGGGCAGCCGTGATGCATTGACGCGCGTGGCGCATCTGCTGTGCGAGATCACCACCCGCCTGCAAAGTGTCGGCTTGGCGCGAGATCTCAGGCTGCCGTCACCCTTTACCCAATCGGATCTTGCGGCAGCATGCAGCATCTCCCCGGTCCACGCCAACCGCACGATTCAGGAACTGCGACGATGCAATCTCCTGCAATGGCAGGGTAAGACGGTAACGATCACGGACTGGCCGGGACTCGTGCGGCTCGCAAGATTCGATCCGACTTACCTGGGCATTCCGTCCAGCCGCGACGATGCGTCGGCCACGCGTCTCAGGCCACTTGCTGCGGACCTTGCGCTCGCTTGAGCCTCTCTCGGGCGACACCTTGGAGACTTGCGGAGCGTGCAATCAGGGCCTCCCGCGCCTCCCCAATGACGTCATCCCAATTGCCTGGTGTCCTCTGATGAAACAACCGCAGGCTTGGATACCAAAGGGAATGGGACTCGGATGACGGCCAGCGCCAGTCGCAATCCCCATGCAACAAGACCCACGCGTCACCGCCGAGGGCTCCCGCGAGATGGGCCACCATGGTGTCGACGCAAATGAGCAGATCGAGCCGCTGGAGCAGATGACCGAGAACCGTAATGTCAGGCGTACTGACGTCCTTCGCGCCGATCTCGGCCAGTTCGCGCGTTCCGGCCCCGCGTTGCAGCGAGTAGAGCGTCACGCCGGGAACGGCAAGATGCCCCAACAGGGACGGCGGGACCGTCCTTCGCTTGTCCCAATTGCCGACCTCCCAAACCAGGCCGACGGCAAGACCTTGTGGCAGTGGTAGCTCGATCGCCGGCGGCAGCGATACGTAAGGTGCACGCATCTCGACGTGCTCCCGCCTCGCCCTTATGGCATGCGGCACCTCCATGATCTCGATATCGACCTCGAAGTCGATGTCAGGTGCACCGTCGTGGAGCGCAAAGGCACGATCGACGCCAGCCGCTCGCTCAACCAGCGGCAGAAGCTCGCTCTGGCACCACACAGTGACGCTGCGCGCAAGATCGCGGAGCGGTCGCATGAAGCGCAGGAACTGGATGGTGTCGCCGAGCCCGTGGTAGCAGCGGACCAGCACATCCTTGCCCCTCAGCTCCTCGCCGCGCCAGATCCGCTGGAGATGACGCGGGCCGGTGTGCTTGGGTGGATACGCAAGCATCGTCAGGTCGCGATCGCTGATCGTCCAGGCGCGTTCGAAGTCGCCTGCCCGCATCGCCTCCGTCCAACCGCCTGACACCCGCGGTGATCCGATCAACGACGCACGAATTTGTGAAAGCGACTCACCTTGCCGTCCTTGGTGCGGTCCTGGTGAAGGAACGCAATGCCGGTCTCGTCGAACCTGGCGAAGAATTCGTCCCAACTGATCCGGTCGAGACCTTCGTCGGGCGGATCGAAATCGATGCGCAGGATGCCGGCGTGTCCGTCCTCCTCGGTAGCCTTGACGGTCGCGGGCTTTCCGCCGCGCTCCTCCGCCCATTTCCGGATCACGTCATGGCTGGTGGTCTGCTGGGCTTCGCTGGTTTGTGATTTGGATGACATGTGACACCTCGATTGCTGACAAGGAGCGAGCGACGGATCGGCCCTCGCGTCAGACTGTTTCGCCGTGAACGCCGGGCGCGAGGATTTGTTCTTTCGTAGATCGGACTCTCTCAAAGCATCATCTTCTTCATCTTCATCATGGAAGCTTTTCGTTCCCGCCAAACTGCCCGGGATTCTATCCCAGGTTAAGCGGGCGAAATTTTTTTGGCCGGAATCCGACGTGAGGCGGACATAGTGCCGTGAGTTCAGGAACGAACATACGTTCCTCACGTTCGCCGACGTACTTACGTCAACACTGTAAGCTTTCAAAACTGTACGTCTTCAACACTGCATGCCTTAACGCTGCACGTCTTCCGGAGGGCCTAGATCCATGCATTCTCGTCTTCAGGACAGGCGGCGCGTGCGCGTCGGCATCGTCGGTGTCGGCAATTGTGCGAGTTCCTTCGTTCAGGGGCTCTCCTACTACCGGGACGCCAAATCGAATGAGCCGGTGCCTGGGCTGATGAACGCCGATCTCGGCGGCTACCACATCAGCGACATTCAGGTCGCGTCGGCCTTTGACGTCCATGCCGGTAAGGTCGGACGCGACGTGGCCGAGGCTATCTTCGCAGCGCCGAACAACACGCACCGCTTCTCCGACGTTGCGCCCACCGGCGTCGTGGTCCAACGCGGCCCGGTCATGGACGGCGTCGGCCATTATCTCAAGGACGACGTCCCGATTGCGGATGTTCCGGAAGCGGACGTCTCCGAAGTGCTCGCGACGTCGCGCACGGACGTGCTTGTGTCCTATCTTCCCGTCGGCTCGCAGCGCGCGAGCGAATTTTACGCCGCGCGCGCGATCGAGGCCGGCTGCGGCTACGTCAATTGCATCCCGGTCTTCATTGCCTCAAATCCCGACTGGCGGCGGCGTTTCGAGGATGCAGGTCTGCCGATCATCGGCGACGACATCAAGAGCCAGGTCGGCGCCACCATTCTGCACCGTGTGCTCGCCAATCTCTTCCGCGAACGCGGCGTGCGGCTGGACAGAACCTACCAGCTGAATGTCGGCGGCAACACCGATTTCAAGAACATGCTCGAGCGCGAAAGGCTGACATCAAAAAAGATCTCCAAAACCCAGGCCGTGACCAGCCAGTTCGACGTGCCCATGGATGCCGACAATATCCATGTCGGCCCGAGTGACCATGTGCCGTGGCTGACCGACCGCAAGCTGGCCTTTATCCGCCTGGAGGGCACGACGTTCGGCGGTGTGCCCTTGAGCGCGGAAGTCAAGCTCGAGGTCTGGGACTCCCCGAACTCGGCGGGTGTCGTAATCGACGCGGTCCGCTGCGCTAAGCTTGCCATGGACCGCGGGCAGGCCGGCGCGCTGACGGGCCCCTCGAGTTATTTCATGAAGTCGCCGCCTCAGCAGTTCACGGACGAGGAGGCCGGGCGACGGACCCGCGCCTTCATCGACGACAAGGCGTACACCTGATGGCGAAGATCATTCATCTGATCCGCCATGGGCATCATGCCCTGCTCGGCCGCATGCTCTGCGGCCGGATGAAGGGCGTAGAACTCGATGATCTCGGCTGCGAGGAAATCGCGCGATGCGCCGATACCTTCACGCCGCCGCCGAGCATGGTGCAGTCGAGCCCGCAGCGGCGCTGCATGCAGTCGGCCTGTATCCTGGCGGCGCATTTCGGCTTGCCGGTCGAGATCGTGCCGGCACTCGACGAGCTCGACTACGGCGAATGGACCGGACTGTCGTTCGAGGCGCTCGCCCGGGACCTCCGATGGTCGCGCTGGAACGAACAACGCGGAACGAACCGTCCGCCGGGCGGCGAAAGCATGCGATCGCTCCAGAAGCGCGTCGTCGCCCATCTGGAGCAGCTGCGCAATGATCATAGTAGCGGCACCGTCGTCGTCGCCGTCAGCCATGCCGAACCGATCCGCGCGGCGCTGCTGCACTATTCCCGGAAAGAGCTCGACGACTTCCTCTCGATCGAGATCGACCCCGGCAGCGTCAGCACCCTCAGCGTGGACAATCGCGGACTCAAGATCACCGGGATCAATCAGCGGGTGCCAGCGTGAAGATCGTCATTTTCGGCCTGACAATTTCCTCGTCCTGGGGCAACGGTCACGCCACCTTGTGGCGAGGGCTTTGCAAGCATCTCGCGCGAGCCGGCCACAGCGTCGTCTTTTTCGAGCGCGACGTGCCCTACTACGCCGGCGCGCGGGATTTGCACGAACTGCCCGGCGGCCAATTGCGACTGTTTACGAACTGGGACGATGTGCTTCCTTCGGCGCGCAGCGACATTCGCGATGCCGATGTCGCGATCGTGACCTCCTATTGTCCCGACGCGATCGCCGCGACGGAGCTCGTCCTGTCCGAGGGGCGCGCGGTGCCCGTGTTCTACGATCTCGACACGCCGGTCACGCTTGCGAAGTTGATGGCCGGCGAGGCCGTTCCCTATATCGGAGCGCGCGGCTTGCGGGATTTCGCGCTGGTCCTGAGCTTCACCGGCGGTTCCCGCATCTGCAACGAATTTCGCGACAGGCTCGGCGCCTGGAATGTCCGCCCGCTCTACGGCCATGTCGATACGGACATCCATCGGCCCGTGCCGTCGCGGCCGCATTACCGTGCGGATCTGTCCTATCTCGGCACATATTCGCAGGATCGCCAGCGCGCGCTCGAGGCTCTGTTCGTCGAACCCGCACGTAACAGGCAGGATCGCCGTTTCCTGATCGGGGGTGCACAATACCCGGAAGATTTTCCCTGGTCGCCAAACATCTACTTCGTGCAGCACTTGCCGCCGTCGGAGCACGCGTCGTTCTTTGCGTCGTCCCGGCTGACACTCAACGTGACGCGCCGGGCCATGGCGGAGATGGGCTGGTGCCCCTCCGGCCGCCTGTTCGAAGCTGCTGCCTGCAAGGCCCCGCTCCTCAGCGACGACTGGCCGGGACTCGATGAATTCTTTGTACCCGGCCAGGAAATCCTGATCGCACGCGATGCGAAGGACACGCTTGCTGCGTTGACGATGGCCGACGCCGAACTTCAGCACATCGCCGGGCGCGCATACGAACGGACCATGGATCAGCACACATCCGACAAGCGTGCAGCCGAACTGATTTCGCTGCTCGAGCAGACGGCATCCCTCGGCGCGCGCCGACAGCAACCCGAGGAGGCCTGATCATGTGGGGCATCGTTCCGGCCGCGGGCCGCGGCAGCCGCATCCAGCCGCTCGCCTTCTCCAAGGAGTTGCTTCCGGTCGGAAGCCAACGCGACGACGGCATCGACCGTCCGTGCGCGGTCTCCGAATATCTGCTGGAGCGGCTGATCCTTGGGGGGGCCGACAAGATCTGCTTCGTGATCTCCCCCGGCAAATCGGACATCCTCGAATATTTCGGCGATCATTATGGCAGCGCCCAGCTCGCCTATGTCGTGCAGCCCGATGCGTCGGGGCTCTGCGATGCCGTGTTCAGGGCGGGCACTGTGGTCGGCCACGACGAAGACATCCTGGTCGGACTTCCGGACACCGTCTGGTTCCCAAAGACGGCCTTGCAGGCATTGCCGCCCGCTGACCTGTCGTTTCTGCTGTTTCCGGTCGAACACCCCGAGTTCTTCGATGCCGTCGTGCTCGATGGCGATCGCGTCACGGAGATCCAGGTCAAGCGGCCGGATGCGGCGTCGAAATGGATATGGGGCGCCTTCAAGATGTCCGGCAACGGATTTCGCGAGCTCCAGTCGCTGTGGACGAAGCGCGAGCGCCGGGATGAATATTTCGGGACACTCGTCAATGCCTACATCGCGGCCGGCGGCCAGGGTCTCGGCGTCAAGGCTGGCGAATCCTATGTCGACGTCGGCACCATCGACGGCTACCGGACGGCAATGGCGTTGCTCGCGGAAAGCTCCGCCGGGAACGGACGCTTTCGACTGCTGGCCGGCGGTTCGCCGGAGGCAGCCCGCCCGGCCCACACAATGAACAATGGAGTGACCGCATGAGCAGAGGCGCCCTCTCCCGCGAGGAAATCCGCCAGCGCGTCGATGCGCTCGGGCCATGGTTTCACAATCTGGACCTCAACGGCGTGCCGACAGCGCCTTCACACTTTCTCGGCGACTATCCCAACGTGAAATGGCGCCGCTTTTCCGGGATCATTCCGGACCGCCTCGAAGGCAAGACTGTGCTCGACATCGGCTGCAATGCCGGTTTCTACGCCATGGAGATGAAGCGGCGCGGCGCCGAGCGCGTCCTCGGCCTGGACACTGACGACGAATATCTCGCGCAAGCCCGCTTCGCGGCTGAGGTGAACGGGCTCAGGATCGAATTCCGCAAGATGTCAGCCTATGATGTCGGACAGCTGCGCGAAAAGTTCGATCTCGTGATCTTTATGGGGGTGCTCTACCACTTGCGGCACCCTCTACTGGCACTCGACCTGATCCACGAGCACGTTGCCGGCGATCTCCTGCTGTTCCAATCGATGCAGCGCGGTGACAGCCGCGTGGATTCCCTCGACAAGAACTACGACTTCTGGACCACCGATCAGTTCGATTCCCCGGGCTATCCAAAGCTGCACTTCATCGAGAACAAATATGCTGACGACCCCACGAATTGGTGGGTGCCGAACCGCGCCTGCGCCGAAGCCATGCTGCGCAGCGCTGGCTTTGCGATTGCCGCGCATCCGGAAGAGGAAGTCTATCTCTGCAAGCGGGTGACAAGGCCGCAGGCGGAAGGTCCGGTTTATCCGTCGCGGGAGACCGGTCGATGATCGAAGCCGCCAAGATCTGGAACGAGCCCAACAACAAGTCGCACTGGGACATCCTGATCGATCCGGATTGGGCCATGTTCGCGAGCCTGGCGCTCGCTGCCGGAAAGGCGATCCGCAGCGCGCATCCCACACTCCCGCGCGTGCTCGGCGGCATGTCGCCAATCGATCCGTCCTTCCTGCGCAACATGCAGGCTCGCGGCGTGCTCGATCATGTCGATGCCGTGGCCGTGCACGGCTTTCCGCTGGACTGGAACTTGTGGCAGATCGCGGAATGGCCCGTGAAGCTCGACGAGATCAAGGCGGTCACCCCGCTGCCGGTCTGGGTCACTGAGGTGGGAGTCTCGTCCTTCGGTGCCGAGGAGGTGCAGGCCTGGGGACTGACGCGGACCGCCGAGCTGTTGACTGGCCGGGCGCCGCGAATTCACTGGTACAGCCTGTACGATCTTCCTTCGAGCTGGGAGGCGACCACGCGGCACAAGGAAGCTGAAGGCTCCTCCTACTACCGGCATTTCCACATGGGGCTGCTGCGCGAGGACGGCACGCCGAAAGCTGCCGCGGGCCTGTTCAGCCAATATGCACCTGCGATGGGCTTGTGCCAGTGGTTTCACTTCGAGGACCACCGCCTCAATGACGCCGTGCGCTGGATGCGCCGGCTCGGGGTGCAGCATCTCAGGACCGGCTTGTCCTGGGCCGACAGCTTCCGTCCCAATGCGCTCGCCTGGTTCGATCGGCAGATGGACGCGCTGGCCGAGTTTCAGGTTACGGTGACCTTCTGCTTCACCCCAGAACATCGGGGTATCGAGCCTCATCACACCAGCCCGCCCCTCGACGTGAACGAGTTCGCGGATTTCTGCGCACAGATGGTCGAACGCTATTGCGCGAAAACCGGGCTCGCGCCGTCCGCAGCGTCTTCGCGCCCGGCCATCTCGGAGCCGACATGCGTGCCCTGATCCTGGTGATGGACTCCGTCGGGATCGGCGCCGCGCCCGATGCCATCAACTACCGCGACGAGGGTGCCGATACCGTCGGCCACATTGCTGACATGTGCATGGCCGGCACTGCCGACGGACCAAGCCGGGAGGGGCCGCTTCGGCTTCCCAATCTGGTTGCGCTCGGCCTGGGCCAGGCTTGCCGTCTCGCCACCGGGCGCGTACCGCCGGGGCTCGATGGCCGTCCTGAGCATGCGCGATTTGGCTGCGCGAGCGAGATCTCCAAAGGCAAGGACACGCCATCCGGTCATTGGGAGATCGCCGGCGTGCCGGTGCCATTCGACTGGGGCTATTTTCCAAGAACCAAGCCGTGTTTCGCGCGCGACCTGGTGGAGAGCCTGTGCGAACAGGCTCGATTGCCCGGCATCCTCGGGAACTGTCACGCCTCCGGCACAGAGATCATCGCCGAATTCGGCGAGCGTCACGTCAGGACGGGCGAACCGATCTGCTATACATCGGCCGACAGCGTGTTTCAGATCGCAGCGCACGAAGAGACGTTCGGACTCGAACGCCTCTATGAGGTCTGCCGCATTGCCCGCCGACTGATCGATCCCCTCAACATCGGGCGCGTCATCGCACGTCCCTTCATCGGCGCGTCCGCAGGTGACTTCAAGCGGACAGCGCACAGGAAGGACTTTTCCGTTCCGCCGCCGGAGTGGACAATCCTCGATCTTGCCGAAAGCGCAGGCCGTGACATCGTCACGATCGGCAAGATCGACGACATATTCGCCCATCGCGGGACCGGGAGGAACCTGCGCGGCGATGGCAACCAGGCGCTGTTCGATGCCACGCTCGATGGGCTGGCCTCTCTTGCAGAGGGCGGGATCTTGTTCGCAAATTTTATCGATTTCGACACGCTGTACGGCCATCGCCGAGATGTCGGGGGCTATGCAGCGGCACTCGAAACCTTCGATGCGCGCGTTCCGGATCTGCTGAATCGCCTGCGCGAGGATGATTTCCTGATCATCACGGCCGATCATGGTTGCGACCCGACCTGGAGCGGTACCGATCACACCCGGGAACAAGTGCCGATTTTGGCGTGGAGCGCGCGGTCAACTTCTCCGGTCGGCAAGCGCTCCGGGTTTGCGGACATCGGCGCGACGGTCGCGAGCCATCTCGAACTGCAGGCGCCGGCTCACGGCGTGCATTTTTAGCTCGCTGCATCGGCGGATTCACCTGGGTTATTGATCCAGGTTAGAGAAATTTTCGTTTGTAGGTTTCGCAGGAACGAACATTCCTTGCATCGCTTCTACTCCCAAATGTGACTGGCGCGCCGGTCGCCCGACCAGAACAGCAGCGCGCTTTCATTCTCATCACGGATTGATCCCGCAGGATCGATCTCACGGCGGCACGGAGCGGTGAATGACGCGAGTATTGATCACTGGAGGCGCGGGATTCATCGGATCGCATGCAGCCGACGCTCTGCTGGCGGCGGGCTATGAAGTCCGCCTGCTCGACAATCTCTCGCCGCAGGTCCACGGAGGCAACCGCCAGCGTCCCGCCTATCTTGCCAAAGACGCGGAGCTCGTCGTCGGTGACGTCACCGACGCTCTCGCGGTCGATCATGCGTTGCGCGGCACCGACATGGTCCTGCATCTCGCATCAGCAGTCGGCGTCGGCCAGAGCATGTACGACATCGAACCCTATGTCAGGACCAACGAGCTCGGCACCGCCGTGCTGCTGCAGGCACTATCCAGGCGCCCGGTCGCGCGGCTCGTGGTTGCCTCGTCCATGAGCATTTACGGCGAAGGCCTTTACCGGAGCGCCGATCAGAGCGTGGTCGCCTGCGAGGAGCGGGCGGTCGAGCAGCTTCGCCGCGGCGATTGGGAGCTGCGCGACGCCGCCGGCAACCCGCTCGATCCCATCCCTACGCCGGAGACAAAGCAGCCTTCGCTGAGCTCGATCTATGCGCTCAATAAATATGCGCAGGAGCGCATGTGCCTGATCACAGGCAAGGCCTATGGCATCCCGACGGTGGCGCTACGCTTCTTCAATGCGTTCGGGCCACGTCAGGCCCTGTCTAATCCGTATACCGGCGTGCTGGCCATCTTTGCCGCCCGGCTGCTCAACGGCCGCCCACCCCTCGTCTTCGAGGACGGCCGGCAGCGCCGCGACTTCGTCCATGTCCATGACGTCGCCCGCGCCTGCCGGATGGCGCTCGAGGCGGAGCACGCGCAGGACGTCTTCAACGTCGGCTCGGGCCAGAGTCGCACCATCCTGTCCGTCGCGGAGGATCTCGCCGAAGTCATGGGGCGCCGCGACATTGCGCCCGAGCTGACGCGAAAATATCGCGCTGGAGATATCCGCCACTGCTTCGCCGACATGGGAAAATCCCGAGACGTGCTCGGCTTCGAGCCTCGCGTCGCATTCAGGGATGGGCTCGAAGAGCTGGCGGAATATCTCGCCGACCAGATCGCTGACGATCAGGCGGAGCGAGCCACCAGGGAGCTGCTGCAACGAGGGTTAGTTGCGTGATGAGTGAACGAGACAACAGACCCGTCCTGATCACCGGCGGATGCGGGTTCATCGGCTGCAACCTCGCCGACCGACTCGCGGAGCGCGGCGAGCCGGTGCTGATCCTGGATAATCTCGCCCGCGCCGGCGTGCGGGAGAATGCGCAGTGGCTGAAGTCCCGGCATGGCGACCGGGTCACAATCACCGTGGCCGACATTCGCGAGCCGATCCCGGTGATCGACGCCGTACGCGAAGCCCGCGCCGTGCTGCACTTGGCCGCCCAGGTCGCCGTCACCGACAGCGTGAGCGATCCGGCCGCCGATTTCGAGATCAACGCGCGGGGCACATTGAACGTGCTCGAAGCCGTGCGCCTCCACAACAACGCCGCGCCGATCGTATTCGCCTCGACCAACAAGGTCTACGGACGCCTGATCGACGATGGCGACATCGCGCTCACCGGCCGCCGCTACACGCCGACAAGCGGCCTGCTGGCCTCCGGCATCTCGGAAAATGCACGGCTCGACTTCTACAGCCCCTATGGATGCTCCAAGGGAACGGCGGATCAATACGTCCATGATTATGCGCGGGTCTACGGCCTCCAGACCGTGGTGATGCGCATGAGCTGCATCTATGGGCCCCGTCAATTCGGCACCGAGGATCAGGGCTGGATCGCGCATTTCCTGCTGAGCGCCATCCGCAGCAAAGAGCTGACGATCTATGGCGACGGCCATCAGGTCCGCGATGCGCTTCACGTCTCCGACGCGGCCTCGGCCTGGCTCGCCGTGCTCGATGGCATCGCGCTCGCCCGTGGACGCGTATTCAATCTCGGCGGCGGTCCGGCCAACGCAATCAGTCTGCTGGAATTGATCGACCGCATCACCGATCTGACCGGCCGCAAGGTGGCCTATCGCTTTGCCGATTGGAGGCCCGGGGATCAGCCCTGGTACGTCACCGACACGCGCGCACTCTCCAGCGCGCTCGGCTGGGCCCCTCAAATTTCATTCGCAGACGGCCTCCGATCCCTTCACAGCTGGCTCGACGGCAGGTTCGGATCGTCACAAGGCAACCGCGAGGCGCTGGCATGACGCGTGTTGCCCTCATCAACCCGAACTGGGACTTTGGCGGCAGCATCTATTTCGGCTGTCGATCCCCTCACCTTCCACTCGAACTCGGGATCTCCGAGCATTATTTGAAGGCGGCCGGGCACAAGACGCTGCTGCTCGACGCCCACATGTTCGACCTTTCTCTCGGCGATGTCGAAGCCGAGCTGCGCGCGTTCGGCCCCGACCAGATCGTCATCACGACGGCGCCGACCTATCTGTTCTGGCGCTGCGCCCCTCCCGAACTCCGCGTTCCCCAGGAGCTCGCGATGGCGGTGCGCGACTTGGCTCCGATCCTCATCGCGGTGGGCCCCCATGGCTCGACTGTGCCAAGGGCCGCGCTTCGAAAGCTCGGCACCGACATCGTCGTGATGGGCGAGTGCGAAGCCTCCTTGCTGCGTCTTGCCAATGGCGAACGGGACTTTCCGGGCCTGTGCTTCGCCGATGGCGCATCGGTCCGCGTCAATGGCGGCCCGCAGGCGGTCGCATTCAAGGATCAGCCGCCGCTCGATTGGCCGGAGGAGATGATCCGGCGGCATCACCATCACCACCACCGTTTCGAAGCCGAGCCACAGGCGCCTGGCGCCGAGGTCGAGTCGTCCAGGGGATGTCCGTACAATTGCACGTTCTGCGCCAAGGAGAACTTCCGCAACGCCTACCGCAAGCGGCCTGCCTCCATCGTTCTCGAAGAGATCGATGGCCTGCGTGAGCACGGCATCGAATATGTCTATTTCATCGACGAAATTTTCCTTCCAAACGTGGAACTGCTGGAAGGGCTGACCACACGCGGGCTGAAATTCGGAGTGCAGACCCGCATCGATCTCTGGAAGCCGGACATGCTGGCTCTGCTCGGCCGCGCCGGCTGCGTCTCGATTGAAGCCGGCATCGAGAGCCTCACGGTCGAGGGCCGCGCCGCGCTCGCCAAGAACTGCAAGATGACGACCGACCAGCTTGCCGAACGGCTGGTCCAAGCGCGCCGTCACGTTCCGTTCGTGCAGGCCAATTTGATCGAAGTCCCCGAGGACGAGGACCCCGTCGTGCAGCGCTGGCGCCGCACCATGCAGGATGCCGGCATCTGGGCCAACGATCCGGTCCCGCTGTATCCTTATCCCGGCTCGCCGGATTATCGAAAGCTTTGGGGCGAGCCCGACGATTTCGCCTGGGAGCGCGCACACCGGCACTATCTCGCGATGTTCGACCAGTTCAGCGACGTGCAGAACGACCGCCCGGTCCCGCTCGAGACTCTCGAACTGCAGGTGGCATCATGAGCCGCAGCTCGCAGCTCAGGATCCTGATGACGACCGATACCGTCGGAGGCATCTGGACCTACTCGTCTTCTCTTGCTTCGTCTCTTGCAGCGAAGGGCGCCGACGTCTCCCTGGTGACGATGGGTCCGCGCGCGCGGGCCGGCCAGCTTGAGATGCTACGTGGCTCGCGGGTCCGCCTGATCGAAACGGACCTTGCACTCGAATGGCAGGATCCGGAAGGACAAGATCTGTCCCAGGCCAGGCGCGTCCTTGCGAAGCTCGAAGCCGGAATCAGGCCTGACGTCGTTCACCTCAATAGTTTTCGCGAGGCGGCCTTCGCCTGGCGCGCTCCGGTGGTGGTCGTCGCCCACTCCTGCGTCAACTCCTGGGGGCTCGCCTGCCGCGATACGAGCTGGCTCGGCGAACCGAAATGGCGCGGCTACACCGAACGGGTGACCGCCGCACTCGACACCGCACAGGCCTGGGTCTGTCCTAGCCAGTCCTTCCACGATGACATAGCGGAAATCTACCGGCCTCGCTCGCGCGGCATCGTGATCTGGAATGGAATTGGCCCTCAGGGCCTCGCGGGACGGAAGCAAGACATGATCTTTGCGGCGGGCCGGCTGTGGGACCGCGCCAAGAACATCGAGGTCCTGGCGGCTGCGGCGCCTGGGCTGGACTGGCCCGTTCGGGTCGCCGGGCCGGCGGACGAGTGCCCTTCGGCTTCCGTCACCTGGCTCGGGCAGTTGTCTCACGAAGCCATGCGCGCGCACTTGCAGCACGCCGCCATCTTCGCCAGCCCCGCGCTCTATGAGCCGTTCGGCCTCTCCGTTCTGGAAGCCGCGGCGGCGGGATGCGCCCTCGTCCTGTCCGACATTCCCACCTTCAGGGAATTGTGGAGCGGGGCCGCGCTGTTCGTCGATCCCACCGACAGCAAGGCGCTGCATCGAGCACTCGCAAGCCTGTGCACCGACGATCACGAGCGGGTGCGGCTGCAACGTGCCGCCTTTGAGCAGTCCCTGACCTACTCGCTGACCCGGACCACGAGCGCCTATCTCAGCCTCTACGAGGAGATGCTTGCCGTCCATCACGCGCCCGCCCCCATGGAGGTACGCGCATGAAATGCGTTCTGTTCTACCACGCGTTCACCTCCTGCTGGAACAACGGCAACGCCCATTTCCTGCGCGGCTACGCCCGCGAGCTTCACGCGCTCGGCCATGAGGTCGTCGTGTTCGAGCCGATCGACGGCTGGAGCCGATTGAATGCGATCCGCGAGGGTGGCAGTCAGACGATGGAGGACATTCCAACGCTGTTTCCCGGCATCGGCATCCGCCGCTACGACGCCTCCCTTGATCTCGACGAGGCGTTGCACGGCGCCGATCTCGTCGTCGTCCACGAATGGAATTCGCCCGATCTGATCGCGGACATCGGATCGAAACGGGCTCAAGGCGCTCCCTTCACGCTGCTGTTCCACGACACCCATCATCGCGCCGTCAGCGCACCGGACGAGCTTGCGCAGTTCGACCTCGACGGCTTCGACGGTGTGCTCGCCTTCGGCGAGGTCCTTCGTCAAATCTATCTGAAGCTCGGCTGGGCCGACCGGGCCTTCACTTGGCACGAGGCGGCCGACGTCGCCCTGTACCATCCGCTGCCGCATGTCGAGCGCACCGACGATGTCGTCTGGATCGGCAATTGGGGCGACGGCGAACGCAGCACCGAGCTCAACGAATTTCTGGTCGAACCCGTGGCCGAGCTGAAGCTGCGCGCGGGGGTCTATGGCGTCCGCTATTCGGATGCCGCCCTCGCGACCATTCAGGCGGCAGGCATTCGGTATGGCGGCTGGTTGCCCGCACACTGGGCTCCCATCGCTTTCGCCGGCGCACGCGCGACTGTCCACGTTCCCCGCGGCCCCTATGTCCGCTTGCTTCCGGGCATTCCGACCATTCGCGTCTTCGAGGCGATGGCGTGCGGCATTCCACTGGTTTCGGCCCCCTGGTCAGACGCCGACAGTCTGTTCCCGGAAGGTGCCTATCTCAGCGCCTCCGACGGTACCGAAATGAAGCGGGCGCTTCGTGCGCTACTCGATGACCGGGAATTATGGTCGGCCACGGTGGAGACCGGACTGCGGACGATCAAGGAGCGTCACACCTGCCGTCACCGGGCGGAGCAGCTAGTCGGCATCGTGCAGGACCTCCGGGCCACAGGCCACGCGACACAGCCCCTGCGATACATCGGAGCCTCCGCATGAAGATCTGCTTCTTCGGATCCAGCCTCGTCTCGTCCTACTGGAACGGTGCCGCCACCTATTACCGCGGCATGCTGAAGGAGATTGCGGCCCTCGGCCACGACGTCATATTCTTCGAGCCCGATGCCTTCGAGCGCCAGGCCCATCGCGACATCGACGATCCCGACTGGGCGAAGGTGGTCGTCTACGCCGCGACGCCTGAGGGCTGGCGAAGTTCGCTTGAGGAAGCTGCCCGCTCGGCCGACATGCTGGTCAAGGCCAGCGGTGTCGGCGTCTTCGATCAGGAGCTGGAGAACGCGGTCGCCGAAATTCGGTCCAATGCAATGCGCATCTACTGGGACGTCGATGCCCCCGCGACGCTGGAGTCGGTGGCGGACAATCCAGACCATCATCTGCGCCATGCGATCCGGTCTTATGACATGGTCTTGACCTATGGCGGCGGCGATGCCGTCGTATCCGCTTATCGCGGCGTCGGCGCGCGGGATTGCGTGCCAATCTACAATGCGCTCGACCCCGCCACGCACTTTCCGGCGCCGCCCAATCCGCACTTCACCTGCGATCTGAGCTTGCTGGCAAACCGCCTGCCCGACCGCGAGCAGCGCGTCGAGCGGTTCTTTCTCGATGTCGCACGCCAATTGCCGGACAAGACGTTCGTGCTCGGCGGATCGGGTTGGGATTCCAAAGACACGCCAGCCAATCTGCATAAGGTCGGGCATGTCGGGACCGGCGACCACAACGCGTTCTTCGGCTCCGGTCTGGCGACGCTGAACGTCAATCGCGACAGCATGGCGCGCTACGGCTTCTCGCCGCCAACACGCGTGTTCGAAGCCATCGGCGCCGGAGCCTGCCTGATCACCGACCAGTGGGACGGCATCGATCATTTTCTCGAGCCAGATCGCGAGGTGCTAGTGGCCGCGAACGGGGCGGAGGTCGCAGCGCATCTTGCCGCCCTGCGCCCCGACCGGGCTCAGGCCATCGCAGCGCGCGCTCGTGCGCGCATTCTGAGCCATCACACCTACCGGCAGCGTGCGCGCCAGTTCAACGATCTCTTTGCCGCAAGCAGTTCGCGAATCGAGGCAGCAGAATGAACCTCAATATCGTCGTCGTCGGTCTTTCGGTTACTTCGTCCTGGGGCAACGGTCATGCCACGACCTATCGCGCCCTGATCGAAGCCCTGGCACGACGAGGTCACCAGGTCACATTTCTCGAACGCGACGTCCCCTGGTATCGCGAGCATCGTGATCTTGCCAAGCCTTCCGCTTGGACTGTCGAGCTTTACCAATCCTTGAAGGACATCCCGCAGCGTTTCGGAAAGATGATCCGCGACGCCGATCTGGTGGTCATCGGCTCCTATGTGCCCGACGGCATCGCGATCTCCGAATGGATCACGACCCACGCCCGGGGGATTACCGCCTTCTACGACATCGACACACCGGTCACGCTTGCCAAGCTCGAGCAGGGCCTGGACTATCTTTCCGCGGCGATGATCCCGCGCTTCGACCTTTACCTGTCTTTTGCCGGCGGCCCAGTGCCCGGCATGATCGAGGAGAACTATGGCAGTCCGCTGGCTCGGGTGCTGTATTGCAGTGCCGACACCAACATCTACGCGCCGCAACGCGCGGAGAAGAAGTGGGCACTGGGCTATCTCGGGACCTATAGCGAGGACCGGCAACCGGTTCTGGAGCAGTTGCTGCTCGCCCCTGCTCGCACTCTGTCACGCGAGCAATTCGTCGTCGCGGGCGCGCAATATCCCGATGAGGTGGTCTGGCCCACCAATGTCGCCCGGATCGAGCACCTCACGCCCAAACATCATCCGAGATTTTATGCAGAGCAACGCTTTACGCTAAACGCCACCCGCGCCGACATGCGCGCGCTCGGCTTCTCGCCCAGCGTTCGGCTGTTCGAAGCGGCCGCGTGCGGCACGCCCGTGATCTCGGACCGGTGGCCTGGAATCGAGACCGTCTTCGAGCCTTCCCGGGAAATCCTGCTCGCATCGAGCCCCCGCGACGTCGTGGAGATCCTGCGCGACATGCCCGAGGAGCAAAGGCGCACGATCGCGGAAAACGCTCGGCGCCGCGTTCTGGCCGACCACACCTCCGAACATCGCGCCCGGCAGGTGGAGACCTACTACGCCGAGGCATCGGTTCGTCGCCGCCGGAAAGCCCCGCAACTTCCCGCCTCGCGTCCCATGCAGGTCGCTCAAATCTGAAAGGCAGCACCATGACACTTCAGACCCGCATCAACGCGTCCCGCCGCTCCCCCACTGTTCTGGTGGCCGGCGGCGCCGGCTTCATCGGATCCCACCTCTGCGACGCGCTTCTGCAGCGCGGCCACACGGTGATCTGCCTCGACAACCTGTTTACGGGAAGGATCGACAACATCCGGCCGCTGCTCAATCATCCGAATTTTCGCTTCATCGAACATGATGTGCGCGATCCCGTCGAGATCGAGGGTGACGTCGACCGGATCTACAGTCTCGCCTGCCCGGCGTCGCCCCGTCACTATCAGAAAGATCCGGTCGGCACGATGAAGACGTGCGTGCTCGGCACCATCAACATGCTGGAGCTCGCGCAACGGAAAGGCGCCCGGGTCCTGCAGGCATCGACCAGCGAGGTCTACGGCGATCCGGAGGTCCATCCCCAGCCGGAATCTTATCTCGGCAACGTCAATCCCATCGGGCCCCGGGCCTGCTACGACGAGGGCAAGCGGGCCGCGGAAACGCTGATGTTCGACTACCATCGCATGTACGGGGTTGAAATCAAGGTCGCGCGCATCTTCAACACCTACGGACCCCGGATGCTGGAGAATGACGGGCGCGTGGTCTCCAACTTCATCGTGCAGGCGCTTCGCGGAGAGCCGATCACGATCTATGGAGGTGGCACGCAGACCAGGAGCTTCTGCTTCGTCGACGATCTCGTGCGCGGCCTCCAGCTGCTCATGGAGAGTCCATCATCGGTCACCGGACCCTGCAATCTGGGTAATCCGCACGAGGTCACGATCGAGGATATTGCGCGCGACGTGCTGGCGTATACGGAGTCAGCCTCCCCGCTCCGGTTCGAGGAGCTGCCGAAAGATGATCCGAAGCGCCGCAAGCCCGTCATTGATACGGCCGTGAAGGCGTTGGGGTGGCGCCCGCGCGTGGCGCTCAAGGATGGTCTTCACGCGACCATCGCCTATTTCGCCATGCGCATGGCCGGGGAAGCGCCGGCACTCGTTCCGGCCATTGCACCCCGCAGGAGCGGACGTACCGGGGCACGCGGCCAGCTGACGATCGCCGATCGGCAGTAAACGGTAGAAAGAGCCCACAAACCCGTGCGAGCCCTCATGCCCGTGAAGCAGCCGCGCCTCGGAGCGGCTTGCAGAGGTTCTCGAGATGGTACTGGTATTCGGAGATGGCGCGATTGGCCATCCGGATCCGGTTTTCCTGGCCTTCCTCGACCATCATGGTGATGCGCTGGGCCAGAAATACGCACGCCTCGAACTCATCGTGGATCGCCCCGCTGCGGGCGAGAAAGTCCCACGCGATCTCATAGGCCTGTTCGGCAGCAGGACTGCGATAGTCGAAGATGATGTGCGCCATGACAGCAAAACGTGGATGAGAGGGTTTCGGTCCTGCGCGTCCATATGAGAGCGCAGGCAGACTCAGCGGGCGAACCCGCCGGTCTCGCACCAGTGGGGACCGGCGGTCTCGCCGCGATGGCGATGGAGTGCGATCAGGCCGCCTGGCGCTGATGCGCCAGATATTCCATTGTTACCTTCTCGACGTTCGAGTCGATCCAGGCGGCCATACGCTGCTCCTCCTTCAGCGATGTCTCGAGCGGATCCTTGGCCTCCGCGAACCCAGCGGCGCCGCAGAGGGCGAGCAGAGACTTGTAGGCAGCGATCTCGAAATTCTCGAAGGCATTGTTGGCGAAAGTGTTCTTGAGGATCTCGTCGCCGGCAACCGAGTGTGCCATGGCTTGCATGTTCGCCATCATGGATTGCGTCGTGTCCTTGAGGCTGGAGGTACTCTCGCCGCAGGCTTCCAGGCATCTCTCCAACCGCTTCAGCTGCTCGTTGGTCTCCTGAAGGTGAGCGGCAACCTTGGCCTTGACCTCGGGATATTCGTCCAGTCGCTCCGACTGACGCTCCATCAACTCCCGCGCCTGCACTTCCATCGCATGCGCATTGCGTAGTCCGACCACGAATGTCTCGCGGGCTGCGTTCGTCATCTCATGTTCTCCATTTCACGGGCCATGTTGCCGCCAACCGCAGTTTCGGCGGATCGTTCCTAGGGGGTGATGAGTGAGGCGAACGCTGGGTTCCGGCCGCCGGACCCGAAGCTAACCTGCGATAACAGAACACAAATCGCCCAACCGCCGGAGGAACGCCGCATGCGAATGACTGTTCTCGGCAACGTGTGGTCGCATCAACGTGTGGTCGCATCGCCAAAAGGCCGCAGCGCTCAGGGACAAGAATGACAGACAGCTCTCCGCACGCCAGCAACTCAGTCCCTTCGCTTGGCCGGCCTGGACTTTGCAGGCCGGGATCTGGCCGGCCGGGTGAGGGCCAGCCGGACAACGCTTCCGATCCGTTCTTCATGAGCATCCGCGATGATCTTGCGGACAAGGGCTTCTTCACGGCGACCGCGGAGGAGCTGATCACCTGGGCCCGAACCGGGTCGCTGATGTGGATGACATTCGGGCTCGCCTGCTGCGCGGTCGAGATGATGCAGATGTCGATGCCGCGCTACGACGCCGAACGCTTCGGATTCGCCCCGCGCGCGTCGCCACGCCAGTCGGACGTGATCATCGTCGCGGGCACACTCACCAACAAAATGGCGCCAGCGTTTCGCAAGATTTACGACCAGATGCCTGAGCCGCGCTACGTGATCTCGATGGGGTCGTGCGCCAACGGCGGTGGTTACTACCACTATTCGTATTCGGTCGTGCGCGGCTGCGATCGTGTCGTGCCTGTCGATATTTACGTGCCCGGTTGCCCGCCGACCGCGGAGGCGCTGCTGTACGGCGTGATGCTGCTTCAGAAGAAGATCCGGCGCATCGGCACGATCGAGCGCTAGAGAGCTGACCAAATCGGACTTGAATGGACATGACGCAGATCCCGCTTCCCTCTTCCGCCGACGCGGAGCACGCGCAATCCGACATCGATCGCAACGACAACACGCGGCAGATCGTCGCTGACGTTGCCTATCGTCAGCTTGCGATCGTCAACGTCATCTTCGTCGGTTTCGAGAACGCCGGTGACGGCAATTGGGTGCTGGTGGACGCCGGCATTCCCGGATCGGCTGGCGCCATCCGCTCCGCCGCGAAAGCCAGATTTGGAGGAAGCGGCCGGCCCGCCTGCATCATCATGACGCATGGGCACTTCGATAACGTCGGCGTGCTCGAAACGCTGGCGAATGAATGGGAGGTGCCGGTTTATGCCCATGCGGCCGAGCATCCCTATCTTGACGGAAGCCTATCCTATCCGTCGGCCGATCCCAGCGTCGGTGGTGGGCTGCTCGCTTCTCTCTCTCCGCTATTTCCGACAAAGCCGGTGAACGTCGCATCGCGCCTCTATGATTTATCCTTTGATCACGGTGTGCCCTTCATGCCGGAATGGCAGTGGATCCATACGCCCGGCCATACCCCCGGGCATATCTCGCTCTGGCGCGAACGCGACCGCGTGCTGATCGCCGGCGACGCCTTCATAACGACACGGCAGGAATCCGTTTATGCCGCGGTGACGCAAACGCCGGAGATGCACGGGCCCCCGATGTATTTCACCCCCGATTGGGAAAGCGCCAAGAGATCGGTGCGCGCACTTGCCGCGCTCGCTCCAGAGATCGTCGTCACCGGGCACGGCGCGGCCATGCAGGGGCCGCAGATGCGCGTGGCTCTCGATGCTCTCGCCAAACGGTTCGACGAAGTTGCCGTGCCTTCGCAATACCGACGCGGAGTCGTCGACGACAGAGCTTGATCACGCTGCACGGTTAGGAACGGTGGATGCTTCACATGATTGATCCGACATCGAAACCTCAAGGAGAAGAAAGATGCGTAAGACAATCCTGACGATCTTCACGGCCGCGATGCTTGCAGGCGCTTCGGTCGGCGCAGCGCTCGCACAGGGTGCTGGTGGCGGCGCCGGTGGTGGCGCGGGTGGCGGCGCTGGCGCGGGCGCTGGTGCCGGCGGCGCAGGCGCTGGCGGAGCTGGAGCTGGCGGTGCAGGAGCTGGCGGTGCAGGAGCCGGCTCGGGCGGAGCCGGCGGATCCGGTGGCGGCGGCATCACACATGTCGAGCGGGGCGGACAGGGTGCTTCCAGTCCTCCCGGCATGCGCAACGAGACAACGCCACCGTCCAACGGCACCATGCCGCGCCGCTAACGGTTCGCGGTTCGCAATTTCCAAAGCGCGCTCCTTGCTGTTGCGCGCATGAGAGCGGCCCCGGCGAGATCCTCTCCTCGCCGGGGCCGCATCGCGTTCACGCCGCAATTTAAAGGCTTTCAAAGTAATCGCTAGAAACCCCATAGGAACGCAACCCGGCAGCACTCATTGCGCAATGGCGTGAACACAAAAGGAGCTGCGCATGTACTACTTCGACAAACGACTGCAATATCCGGTCAGGGTCGAGAAGCCCGATCCGATCTTCGCCCGCCAGCTGCAGCAAGCCATCGGCGGCGTCGAAGGCGAGATCCGCGTCTGCCTTCAGTATTTCTTCCAGGCCTGGGGCGCGCGGGGGCCGGCCAAATATCGCGACGTCCTGCTCAATACCGCGACCGAAGAGATCAGCCACATCGAGATGCTCGCGACCGCTGTCGCGTTGAACCTGGAGAATGCACCGGCAACGATGCAGGAGACTAGCCTGCAGGCCAACCCGGTCGTCGGCGCGGTGATGAACGGCGGCGAGCGGCCGCGGCATGTGATCGAGGGCATGCTGCACCGGCATCTGCTCTCGACCGGCATGGCGGCTTTCCCTGCCAATTGCGACGGCGTCCCCTTCGATTGTTCGCATGTCTACGCCAGCGGCAATCTGGCCGCCGACATGTATTGCAACGTCGCCGCCGAATCCACCGGCCGGACCCTTGCCGTGCGTCTCTTCAACTCCACGAGCGATCCCGGTATGCAGGACATGCTGAGCTACCTGATTGCGCGCGACACCATGCATCAACAGCAATGGCTCGCAGTGATCGAGGAAATGGGCAAGGACGCCGCCCTGCCGATTCCGAACAGCTTCGACCGCAGCAAGGAGGCGACCGAGTTCAGTTACATGTTCATGGGCACCGAACGCAACGCGGCGCCGCTGCAGCCGGGGCGCTACTGCGAAGGTCCTTCGCTCGACGGCCAGGGATCGTTCAGCTTCCGCGCCGGCTTCGAGCCTTTGGGCGAGGAGCCTGTGCTCGGACCGGCGCGGCCGGATAGTGGCGCACAGGTGGAGCAGATGAACGAGCCGCCGGTGACGAACGCGTTGGCCTGATTCTCGTGCAACGGCCAGGGTCGTCCGACGAAAGGGACGGCCCTGGCCGACGTCTAGCGACGCCGAGCCACCAGAACGCCCAACAGAAACGCCGCAAAGACCGCTTGCAGCGGTGCTGCCCTGGTCATCTTCCGCAGTTGGTCGGCCAATCGCGCCGAGGGCGCCTGGGAAGGCGCATCGAGTCCTGTTCTTGTATCAGCGTGCGGCGCGTGCGAGCCGTTCTGCGCGGTGACCTGATCGTCCACCAGGCCGGACGCTTCGGTCATGGCGGAGCTTTCCCTGATATCCATCCTGATCCTCCATTGTAACTTTCCAGTCAGCGATCGACCTCGCCGAAGACAATATCCAGCGACCCGAGGATTGCCGAGACGTCCGCGAGCAAATGTCCCCTGCAGAGAAAGTCCATCGCTTGCAGGTGGGCGAATCCCGGCGACCTGATCTTGCACTTGTAGGGACGGTTGGTCCCGTCCGCGATGAGGAACACACCGAACTCGCCCTTCGGAGCTTCGACGGCGACATAGACCTCGCCGGCGGGAACGTGGAAGCCCTCGGTGTATAGCTTGAAGTGGTGAATCAGCGCCTCCATCGAACGCTTCATCTCGCCACGTCGCGGCGGCGCGACCTTGTTGTCCTGCACGAGCACCGGCCCCTGGCCGTCGGCAGACTTCAGCTTCTCGATGCATTGCTTCATGATGCGCACGGATTGCCGCATCTCCTCCATGCGAATGAGATAGCGGTCGTAGCAGTCGCCGTTTCGTCCGACGGGGATGTCGAAGTCCATCTCGGCATAGCAGTCGTAGGGCTGTGCCTTTCGCAGGTCCCAGGCCGCGCCCGACCCCCGCACCATCACGCCGGAGAAGCCCCAGGCCCAGGCCTGATCGAGCGTCACCCGGCCGATATCCACATTTCGGGCCTTGAAGATGCGGTTGAGCGAGAGCAGCCGATCCAGGTCGTCGACGACGCGCAGGAACGGATCGCACCAGGCCTCGATATCGTCGATCAGTTTCGGTGGAAGGTCCTGGTGCACGCCGCCGGGACGATAATAGTTGGCATGCATCCGACTGCCGGACGCACGCTCGTAGAACACCATGAGCTTCTCGCGCTCTTCGAACCCCCAAAGAGGTGGCGTCAAGGCGCCGACGTCCATCGCCTGCGTCGTGACGTTCAGAAGATGAGACAGGATGCGGCTGATCTCGTGATAGAGCACCCTGATCAGCTGCCCTCGCCGCGGAACTTCAAGCCCGATCAGTTTCTCGATCGCCAGGCAGAACGCATGCTCCTGCGTCAAGGGAGCGACATAATCGAGCCGGTCGAAATAGGGAATCGCCTGAAGATAGGTCTTGGCCTCGATCAGCTTTTCGGTGCCCCGATGCAAAAGACCAATGTGCGGATCGATGCGTGCGACGATTTCGCCGTCCAGTTCGAGCACGAGCCTCAGCACGCCATGAGCGGCGGGATGCTGGGGACCGAAATTGATGGTGAAGTTTCTCAAGCTGGGAGACTGGTCAGACATATCGCTTCCGATCGAGGACATCCGTTACCTTAGTCGCGATCGCCATCGGACGGCTTCACACAGGTTAACGATTGGCGTCGAACCGGAGAAAAGGAGCCTCAAACGTTGCACTTTGGAACACCGCTTCATGAGAGACGTTCAATGTTGAAATCGGAGATTTCCATGAAACATCGATTGCTTCTCGCTGCCGCCTCTCTCGCGCTCGTGGCGGGCCTCGGGTTCCCAACGGCGGCCGTCGCACAAGACCGCTACTGCCTTCAGGGCCGCGTCTGGGGCTATCCGGGCAACTGCCAGTTCGCCAGTTACGCTCAGTGCATGGCGACTGCATCGGGAACGAACGCCTATTGCGGCGTCAATCCTCGCTATGCCTATGCACGGCGATATAGGGGATATCGGTGACCAACCCGGCTTGCGGATCGGCAATGAAGCTGCTTTCTGACCGATCCCGCCGCTGAACCGAGCGGTCGCATGGCAGCAGAGCAAACGCTCACGGCCGTCGTGTTCGCCGGCGGTCTCGGTCTCGGCGCGTATCATGGCGGCGCATTCGAGGCCCTCACTTCTGTCTCGCCGCACATCGACTGGGTCACCGGCTCGTCCGCGGGCGCGATTACCGCCGCTTTGATCGCGGGATGTCCAATCGCCGATCGCCTCGAGAATTTGCGCTGCTACTGGCATACTCCCGCAGCGGCTGCCGCCACACCGGACGCCAGCCGCCATCTGTCCGCCTGGCTGAGCTCAATCAATACGCGCATGCTTGGCCACATCGGCTTTTTTCATCCCCGTCTCCCTCTAACGTCGTTCCCGTTCACCGGTCTGTATGATCTCGGCCCGACGCGCGAGCGCCTTCAGCGGCTGGTCGATTTCGGGCGCCTGAACAACGGCGAGCTGCGCATCTCGATTTGCGCTACAGACCTCGAAAGCGGCGATGCCATTCTGTTCGACTCGTCGTCGGAGCGGATCGAGATGGATCACATCCTGGCCAGTTGCGGATTTCTCCCCGAATTCGCACCGGTGCAGGTTGCCGGGCGGTGGCTCGGCGATGGCGGGTTCTCGCTCAACGCGCCGTTCGATCCGGTCCTCGAAGCTGCAGCCTCGCTTCGCCTTTACGTCGTCGACCTCTTTGCGCGGGACGGCAGCGTTCCTGACGGCCTCGAGGCCGCAGCTGAGCGCAAGAGCGATCTCACCTTCGGCAATCAGACCTTCCAGCGCCTTCGTCACGCCCTCGAAGCTCGCCAGCTTCGCGCCGAGCTACAGGGCCTTCATCGCAACGACAGGATCCATCTCTTGAGCTACCGACCCGGCCGCGAGGAAGCCGGCCCTGAGAAATCGTTCGATCTGTCGGAAGCGGCCATGGCGCAACGTTGGCGCGCGGGTTTTTTGGACATGCAGCATGCCGGATCCCTGCCCCCCCGGAACGGGATATGCAGCGTAAGGCGAGGCTAGGGTCCGCTTTAGGTCTCTCGGTCGATACGCTGGCGGATGTCCAGCAAAAACCGGCTAACACCATCATCTGGGCTGACGCCGTCAGGCGGCGCTATGGTGGTGATGCCCCAGTTCGCCAATACCGCTTCCTGCACCGGATTGCGCTGCGTGACGAAAGCGAAGGACCTCGGTCGGTCCTGGCGGTGCCCGGACTCATCCCAACTCTGCCAAATCCGGTGCAACAGGAGCCGAATGTTGGGATCGGACATGCTGTATCCGATGAAAAGCAGCGTGCTGCCCAAGGCATCGGCGCGAAACCGGATATCGAGTGGCGAGTCGAACGCGAGCCGGTTGAGGAAGTCGGTCTCGGTCAAGACGAGCGAGGCATCGTCGTCGAAGTCGCCATGGAATTTGATGATGTGCGTGACGCCCGAACGGGCGCTTGCAATGTCCTTTGCGTTGCTGATCTTGGCGTAGGGCTTTTCCAGGACCTCGAAGGCTGTCTCGAGGTTGCGGTCATAGTTCGTGGTGTAAATGGTCGGAAAATCGAGCTCCACGATGAGCCGGTGGAGCCGTGAGGCCGCGATCCTGTCCGGGTCGACGCGCCAGTTGCGGTCGAGCCAGCTGCGGAGCGGGCCAATTCCGCCGCGTTTCAGCCGGTAGTACTCCGCCAGCATCTGGTAGCCGCCGTGCATTCCATCGATCACGTCGCGCTCAAGTCCAAGGTCATCCAGCAGATGGTCGATCAGAGATTGCCAGGACGGCAGGCCGACAGCCATCGAGACGCCGGCGCCGACGAACAGGATCGCGCAACGCTGCTTGACCGCAGCGGCCAGGACCTCATGAGGCGGTCGCTCCTTGAATGCGAGTCCGGGCGGTTGCTGGTTCATCTACCTTGAACAGCTGGACGAGACGCGGGTTCCTGGAGCCATGCCATCGCTCAGCGGTGAGGAGGCGGTCTTCTCCGTTTGGGCCGCGAAGCGGGCGATCAGACGCCGAAGCTGCGCCTTGTGCACCAGGCGGCCCGCCGTCTTCGGCGAGACCCAGATTGCTTCGCGCTCGCCTTTTTCCGGCCACCAGCGCTCCTGCCCGTGGACCCTCATGGGAAAGACGGCGACATCCATGGTCCGCTTGCGATCACCCTTCCGTTTGCGATGCTTGAAACTGCCCAGCGCGCGCTTTGCGGTGACGCCGACAAGACCGGCCTCCTCATAAGCCTCGAGCGCAGCCGTACGATGCGGCTCCGTCTTGCGCATCGGCGATCCCTTCGGGACACTCCACCGGCCCTTGCGCCTGGTCGTGATCAGCATCACGCGCAATTCGGAATTCTTCAGCGTGAACGGCAACGCGGCGAATTGTTTCTTGCCCATCAGGCGTCTCCAGTTTGGTCGATAAGCCAGCGCCGCAGCCATCGTTCCTTTATGCGGGGAGTGTCCATCCGATCAGAACTTCCGTTCGACCATCTTGAGGCGCAATCCGGAAATTGCTTCGCCCGGATTCAAGCCCTTCGGGCACGCCTTCGCGCAGTTGAGGATGGTGTGACAGCGATAGATCCTGAAGGGGTCTTCGAGCTTGTCGAGACGCTCGCCCGTCGCCTCGTCGCGGCTGTCATTGACCCAGCGGGCCGCCTGGATCAGGGCTGCCGGGCCGAGGAAGCGCTCGGAATTCCACCAGTAGCTTGGACAAGACGTCGAGCAGCAGGCGCAGAGAATGCACTCGTACAGTCCGTCGAGCTTCGCCCGGTCCTCATGGCTCTGCCGCCATTCCTTCTGCGGCGTGGGCGACACGGTTTGCAGCCAAGGCTCGATCAATGCGAGCTGTGCGTAGAAATTCGTCAGGTCGGGAACGAGGTCCTTGACCACCGGCTGATGCGGCAAGGGCAACACGCGCAACGGCTCGCCTTGCGTGACGTCCTCGCTCATGGACTTGGTGCAGGCGAGCGTGTTCTGGCCGGCGATATTCATTGAGCAGGAGCCGCACACGCCTTCGCGGCAGGACCGCCGGAATGTCAGCGTGGAGTCGATGTTGTTCTTGATCCAGATCAGACCATCCAGCACCATGGGCCCGCAATCGCTCACGTCGACGAAGTAGGTGTCGAGCCGAGGATTGCGTCCGTCGTCGGGATTCCAGCGATAGACCTGGAATTCGCGCAACGATTTGCTATCCGGCTTGGGCCAGACCCGTCCCTTTTCGACGCGGGAGTGTTTCGGAAGCCTGAACTCGACCATGGTACCTCCGGGCGGACATGAGGCGTTGATAACCGCATCAGTTGGGATTGAAGCAACGTAGTTGCAGGAGATCGTCCAGCGACACACCAAACAGCACGATGCGAAAAGCCGGTGCTATCGCCAGCACCAGCAGCAATATAAAAATGGCATAGACCAGAGCTGGCGGAGTCTCTCTAGCGAGCCTGTAGACTGCCTTCCGCATGGACCCTCCCCTGCGTGCCCGCGCGTGACATGGCGGCGCCGATGACCAACATGGCCGCACCCCATAGCAGGAAGCCGATGTCCCAGAAGATGCGCTGTTCGTCGGGGACCGTCTCATTCACCCGATGCAGCTTGAAGATCTCATGGTCCACCACGCCTTCAACCAGATTGAAGATGCCCCAACCGAGCAGGACCGCGCCGAGGCACCGGCTGCCCGACAAGTGAATGTCGGACCTGCGCGCCCGTTGCCACAGCACATACAGGCCGAGGAGCACAAGAACATAGGCCGCGCTATGGAAGATGCCGTCCCAGGTCGTGTTGAGCTTGACGTTGTCGATGGAGTTGAGCGGGTACCAGCCGCTTAACATATGATGCCATTGCAGCAGCTGATGAAACACGATGCCGTCGAAAAATCCGCCCAGACCAAGCCCGAGAAGGACGCCCGCGGAAATCGGGAAGCTGGATGAATCACTGTCTTGCATGAATCGACTCGTGCGCCGGTCGGCATCTGGATGATTGACAAATCGTCCTCAGTGCTGCCGTTCCTATGATCATGACGCACTCCCCGTGCCAATAACCTGCGTTAACCTGCCTGCTCATCTCATGCCGCCGAAGGCGCTAGGTGGAGCATCGCTCGGCTGCTTATGGTGACGATAGGAACGTTCGAAACGGTCGCAGCGTCTTGTGAATCCAACATTGGAGCTTCATCATGCTGAGAAGATCGTTTTTACTTGCATTGGGCGGCCTCGGACTATCGACCTACACTGCGCAATCCAAACCAATCCCGCAGCGGGATTTTCGAACGGCCGACCTCATGGGTGGCGCGTTTGCGATGCAGACGAGTCAGCTCGCGCTGACGCGCACCGGCAATCCCGACATCGTCAACTTCGCGAATGCAGAGATCGCCGAACAGGTCCAGGTCGCGAGCGCGCTCGGAGCAGCGCCGGGATCGGCACCGCTGCGGCCGGATCATGCCGCCCTGCTTCAGCGCCTTCAGGCCACACCGTCGGGTCCCTTCGACCGGATGTATGTGCAGGGGCAGATCCGCGGGCACCGTGAATTGCTCGCGCTCAACAATTCGTATTTGCGATCCGGTGGCAACCCCGGCGAACAGCAGGTCGCACAGATGTCGCTGCCGATCATTCAGCGTCACCTGGCGATCCTGAGCAATCTCAGGGAAGTCGGCTAGAGCTTCAACCAGGGACAAGGAGCGGCGGTGGCCGCGTGTGTCGACCCCCGTCAAAGTCTTCGATGATCCAAATCGCGAGGAGCTGATATGGCGTATGCCCTGTTCAAGGACGACGAAAAACTGAGCCGGACGTTTCCAACCAAAGAGGAAACGCTGAAAAAGGCCGAAGACGCCGGTCTGGTCGAAAGCAGCGAGGGCAAGCCCAGGCTTGAGGACGATTTGAAGACCAAGCCCTGCTCGCCCGACCCCGAACCTCGAAGCGAGGACGACCTCGATTGGACGCCGCAGAACCGGGCGTCGTGATCGCGATCTAGCAACCTTTGCAGATGCTCTTGATCTTCCGATCGACGTGGGAATCCTGAGAGTTCTCCGAGCGTATTTCGGCGTCGCCCGGCATCGACGGACCGGGTGTCTCAGTTCCGTCAATCCGTCCGCTGCTGGTCCCTCCTGCGGGATTGCCGGCCCGCCCGACGGTGGTCGATCCTCGCGGGCCACCACCGGTTGATTGGGCCGTTCCAGCGGTGTTCGTGCCGGTAGCCGTCGTGCCGCGCGAAGCCGCGGCCGCGTCGGCTGGATTACCCAGATTGGGCGATGCACCGCCTGTCTGGTTTGTAGCTCCTGCAGACCCGAGGCCTGCAGACCCAGGACCTGCAGACCCAACGCCTGCAGACCCAAGGCTCGAGGCACCGCCGGCTGACCCAGGGCTTGTGGTGCCGCCGGTGCCGCCGCTCGTGCTGCTCGCGCTTGCTCCGCCCGATCCTCCCGAACCGCCGCCGCCACCACTCTGCGCCGAGGCGGCCCCTATCGACGCGGTCGCCACGAAGGCGATCACCATCAAGCTCGAAGTTGTCTTAGCCATCGCTCAGCTCCTCTCGCGATCATTGTGCGTGTGATGTTGGTCGCGCTCACCACCGCCTCCCGAGACGTGTGATTTGCGGTCGTTGGTGGGCGTTCCGGGCGCAGGGCGCTCATGCTCGCGGCCTCCCTTTTCAGGGTGCTTGCGGTCCTGCCGCGAGGAGCCCGGACCACCGAAGCGTTCAGTGTCTGACTTCTTGTGTGGCATTCATCGGTCCTGCTGGTAGCCTTGGTTCGTCGTGTTCTGCTTGATGTTGCCGTGACGTCCTTGCGTGTCGAAGTTCTCGCGGCCGGGGACTTTGTCGTCCGTCTCGATCTTTGGATCAGATCCGGGTCCCTTGTCGCTGCGCTGCTCTGGCGGTACGGGGGGCATTTTGGACATTGCATGCTCCTTGTTTCGGTCTCGCGACCTCATGCGCTGGCAATGAGATGCGGCCCCGGTCGTTCCTGATCGATGCTGATGCATGCCCGGAGGAACGAACGATTCCTGCCCGTGTTGACCCGGCAGTTCATACCGAAGGCTGTCTGTTCATGGTCAAGGATCTATCGCGCGAAACGGAGAAGGACGGCACCCGGAAGCTGATGATGGCGGGATCGGTAGCGGCCGCGGTCTTGTTTGTAGGTTTCATCGTCTGGTTCGCTGTGCCACAGATGTTCGGGGCAACGGACTATCTGGGCCGCCCCTCCACGGGAGCAGACAAAGGTGCCGCGGCCACGACGGTCGGCACTGGAGTTCCAACGCAGCACGAAGCGGTCAGCAAAGCGGCCAAGGAAAACCCGGCTGGCAATGAAGATACGACCGGCGGCCGTGCGCGGGACATTCAGAAGACCACTCAGCCGGCTAGCCTCAACGATCAGCAGCGCGAACAGCTCCGCGCCATCATCTCATCGGCGCACAGCCCGACGATGGATCGCCCGAATTTCGAGATGATGATCGGTACTTCGGTGCCGCGCCAGACCGAGGTGGCCGACTTGCCGCCCGAGGTCACCCAGGTGCTGAACGGGTTCTGGGGCGATCAATATCTGATCGCCGGAAAGGATCTCGTCATTGTCGATCAGCATTCGCGCCGCGTCGCGGCAATCATCGCCGGCGTGCGCTGATCGCGTGCCGCCGCATCGTTAGAGAGGACAACTTATGCCGAAAGCGAAAGCGCCTGAAAACGACCCGAGAGAAACCCCGGTCGACGATCCGCGACAGCAGACCGATTTGCCAACCCATCGGCAGACGGACCAGCCTTGGCAGGGAAATCCCGAGAAGGAGCAGATCGACCCAAAGCGTCCCCCGATTGATCTGGAGCGGTGGCAAAAATCGAATACCCACTAGCTGCCACGCATGTATCTCGTTCACGCGTCGAGCTCATGGATGGTGGGCCGCAGGTCGCCGCCCTCATCCAGATCGAGCGTTGCCAGCGTGATCGGCAGCTTGAAGCGCCTTGGACCGGCGCTCCCGGGATTCAGGAAAAGCACTCCGTTGATCGTGTTGACCCTCACCCGGTGCGAATGTCCTGATATCACCGCGTTCACACCGGATGCTGCAGGGTCGACGTCGAGCGTCTTGAGATCGTGCAGGAGGTAGAAGCAACGAGCGCCGAGGTGCACCGTTTCGGTTTCAGGATAGCGGCTCGCCCAGCTGCCAACGTCGACGTTTCCCCTGATGGCGGTGACGGGCGCTATTCGGCAAAGCCGCTCCAGAACCTCCGGCGCGCCGATATCACCGGCGTGGAGGATATGCGAGACTCCCGCAAGACAGCGTTCGGCCTCAGGCCTGAGAAGGCCGTGCGTATCCGAGATCACGCCGATCCTCAATGCCATGCTCCTCAATGCCTTGTCAGGCCAAGTCTTCAGTGCAGGACATCCAGTGGCACTTTCCCGATCTCCTCACCCTCCTGGTTCGTGACCAGGATGGAAAAATGACGATTCCGGAGTTCAGGACGCTCCGCAAGGAGCCTCTTCGCGATCTCCTCGGCAACATCCAGCGCCATGATGTCATCGGGCAATTCAGCACCCCCCTCGTCTGCAACGGTCTTGGAGTCGACCAGATCGAAATGATAGCGCGGCACGTGAACCCTCGAATTCGTCGCAGGAACGCGCGATCTGGAGCCTTCGTTCCGGCGTGGCGGGCATCAACTCCCTGCATGTGCGCAGGAACCCTCAAGTCATCGCGATTATTGCTGCTGCGGAACATCCGCGTTTTCGGAGCCAACCCATGCTGGAAGAACTGCGCGTGCTTGCTCAACCCGGCGCGATGATCGCCGTCCTTATCGTGCTGCTGCTGATGGCCGCCGGCGATGCGGCGATCGTGATCGCCGACAAAGGCTGGCCATTTTAGTCCGGGCGCGCGGCTGTCATGCCCGATGTCGGACATATCCTTTTCCAGGGCTGGACCCCGCTCCTGAGAACCGCGATCGGCACGACGGTCACCTATGTCGCACTGGTCGTCCTGCTCCGGATCGCGGGGCCCCGAACACTTGCCAAATGGTACGCCTTCGACCTGATCGTCACGGTTGCGCTCGGCTCCACGTTCGCGAACAGCGTATTGTCCGGCGATATCAGCGTCGCGCAGTCGCTGGTCGGCTTCAGCATCCTGATCGGCCTGCAATTCATCATCGCCTTCGCCGTGGCGCAGTGGAGCCAGTTGCGGGTGGTCGTGAATCCGCAGCCGACGTTGCTGCTCCATCAGGGGCGATTCGTCCACGAGGCAATGCGCAGCCAGCGTGTGGCAGAGGCGGACGTTCGCGCCGCCATCCGGCAGCATGGCATTGATCGTGTTGAAGATGTCGGTGCGGTCGTGCTCGAGGCCGACGGTACATTCAGCGTCATCCGGCAGGTCCGGTCCGATGCCACGGCGCTCGCCGACATTCCGGAACTGGGCGGCTCGAATTCGGCGAACCGGCCGGATTAGCGCATAGGAACCTTTGTAGGCCTGACCGGTTCCGCCTGTGAAGCGGAGTGCGACAAAACGTCAATGCAGATCTGGGTGCGAAGGGTTCTGGTATTGTGCATGACTTGGCCGCTTGCTGCGTGCGCGGGCCGGCAGTCGGCGCTCGACCCTCAAGGGCTGCAATCCGACCAGATTCGGCACACGCTGTTCATCTTTCTCATTGTCGCGGCGATCGTCTGGACCGCTGTCGTCATCGTTCTGGGCATGGGGCTCTTGCGACGGAAGCGGGCAGCCGATCAGCCGCTGGACCTCCACCAGCCCTTCGAACAACGCTCCGGGCGCGTCATCCTTGCGCTTGGGATTGCGACCACCGTCACCGTGCTCGGCCTCTCTCTGGTCAGCTATGCCGGTCAGCGCACCGTCTTTGCCAAGGATGAGAAAGCCCACACGCTCAAGATCATCGGCCATCAATGGTGGTGGGAGGTTCGCTATGAAGCCGACAGTCCGCACCAGAGTTTCGTGACGGCCAACGAGATCCGGATCCCTACGGGCGAGCCGGTGAAGCTCGAGCTTGAATCCGCCGACGTGATCCACAGCTTCTGGGTGCCGAGCCTGACCGGCAAGATGGACTTGATCCCCGGGCAGAAGAACGAGCTGCAATTCACCGCGAAGAATGCCGGCGTCTATCGCGGACAATGCGCCGAGTTCTGCGGGATCCAGCACGCCCATATGGCGTTCGCCGTGATCGCGATGTCGCCCGACGAGTTCGGTCGCTGGCGCGACCATGAAAACCAGAGCGCGAGTAGCCCCACGGATCAGCTCGGCAAGCAAGGCGAGGCTCTGTTCCGGGCGCGCGGATGCGCCTTGTGCCACAACATCAGCGGTACGCCGGCCGGCGGCCAACTCGGCCCGGATCTCACGCATATCGGCAGCCGCACGACGATCGCTGCGGGAACGCTGCCGAATACTCCCGCGACGCTCGGCGCCTGGATCGCCGATCCCCAGCACATCAAACCCGGCAATCTGATGCCGAAGATGCCGCTGCAATCGGATGAGCTCATCGCGATCATCCATTATCTGGAGCAGCTCAAGTGAGCATGGCCGCTGAACCAAATGAATTGCGGGACGACGTCCTGAATGGCCTGCAGCTTTCGACGCAGCTCGAGCGAGTGTGGCGCACGCCGTCTGGGCTTGTCGGTGCGCTCATGTCGGTCGACCACAAGGTCGTTGGACGTCGCTACATCCTGACCGCATTCGCCTTCCTGCTTCTTGGCGGCATCCTTGCGATCCTGATGCGCGTTCAGCTTGCCGGGCCCGAGAAGACGTTTCTCTCGGCCGACAAGTACAATCAGGTCTTCACGATGCACGGCTCGACGATGATGTTCCTGTTTGCCGTGCCTGTCATGGAGGCGTTCGCCGTCTATTTGGTGCCGTTGATGGTCGGCACGCGGAACATCGCCTTTCCGCGCCTGAATGCCTTCAGCTATTGGATGTATCTGTTCGGGGGCTGCTTTCTCTGGATTTCCTTCCTGTTCAACGTCGGCCCTGACGTCGGCTGGTTTTCGTACGTTCCTCTTTCCAGTCTGCAGTTCACACCCACCAAGCGGGCCGATGTCTGGGCGCAGATGATCACCTTTACAGAGGTCGCGGCACTCGCGGTCGCCGTCGAGATCGTCGTCACCGTGTTCAAGCTCCGTGCGCCCGGCATGACGCTCGACCGCATTCCTCTGTTCGTTTGGGCCATGCTGGTGACGGCCTTCCTTGTGATGTTCGCGATGCCCTCGATCATGGTCGCATCGACGTCACTGATCCTGGATCGCCTCGTCAATACCCGCTTCTATGATTCGTCGTCGGGCGGACATCCCCTGCTCTGGCAGCATCTGTTCTGGTTCTTCGGCCATCCCGAGGTCTACATCATCTTCATCCCGGGCACGGGAATGGTCTCGGCGATCCTTGCGACATTCGCGCGGCGGCCCGTGATCGGCTATCCCGTCGTGATCCTCTCCTTGATCGCGACCGGCTTCCTGTCGTTCGGCCTCTGGGTCCACCACATGTTCGTCACGGGCCTGCCCCAACTCGGCGCGGCCCTGTTCACGGCCTCCAGCATGCTGATCGCGGTGCCGAGCGGACTGCAGATCTTCTGCTGGCTGGCAACGCTCTGGGACGGACGTCCGGTGTACCGGACGCCGCTGTTGTTCGTGATCGGCTTCATCGTGATCTTCGTGCTCGGCGGATTGTCCGGCGTCATGGTGGCCTCGGTCCCGATCGACACGCAGGTGCACGACACCTATTTCGTCGTCGCCCACTTCCATTATGTCCTGATCGGCGGCGCTGTGTTCCCACTGGTCGGCGCGGTCTACTACTGGTTTCCCAAGATCGCCGGCCGCATGCTCAGCGAGCGACTCGGGCGCTGGAATTTCTGGCTCGCCTTCATCGGCTTCAACGTCGCGTTCTTTCCCATGCACATCCTCGGGCTGATCGGGATGCCGCGCCGGGTCTACACCTATACCGCCGACATGGACTGGGGGCACCTGAACCTCATATCCAGCGGCGGTGCTCTCATTTTCGCGCTCAGCTTCGCGCTGCTTCTGGCCAATGTGATCTACAGCCTGCGCAAGGGCGCGCTTGCGGGCGACAATCCCTGGGATGCCTCGACGCTGGAATGGGCGACGTCATCGCCGCCTCCGCCGCAGAACTTCGACCGCATTCCGGTCGTCAAGCACCGCGATCCGCTGTGGGCCGATAGCGAGAGCCTGCCCGTGGTCGCGGGTCTGAGCGCCGAGCGCCGCGAGGTTCTCCTGACCTCGCTGGCGGAAGCCGAGCCGCAGACCCGCGAAGCTTCGCCCGAGCCGAACATCTGGCCGCTGCTCACGGCGATCGCGACCACAATCTTCTTCATCGGGTCGATCTTCACGCCTTGGGCCGTGCTGTGGGGAACGCCGCCGATGGCCGTGACCTTGATCGGCTGGTTCTGGCCGACCGGCAGCAAGGAGGACGAGGAGTGAGACAGACGATCGTCCGCGACGTCTCGGACCTGCCGACTTACGGCTACGGTCCGCGCAGTGGCCCGTGGTGGGGCGCCATGGGTTTCATGGCCCTCGAAGGCATGGGCTTTGCCGTTGCAATCGGCGCCTACCTTTACCTCTACGCAGTCAATCCGAGCTGGCCGATCGGAGCCTCCCCGCCGGATCTCTGGCCGGGGACGGTCGAGACGGTGATTTATGTGTTGAGCATCATTCCGAACGAGTTCACGAACCGCGCCGCACACCGGCAGGATCTCGCGAAGGTGCGGATCGGCCTGATCGTGATGGCCCTGATCGGCATCGCCCTGCTGGTGCTGCGCGGCTTCGAGTTCGCGCATCTCAACACCCGCTGGGACAATTCAGCCTACGGCTCGATCGTATGGCTCATTCTGGGGCTGCACACGACTCACCTTGCCACCGATGTCGGCGACACGGTCGTGCTGGCGGTATTGATGTTCACGCGCCATGCGAAACCGCGCCGGTTCAGCGACGTGACCGACAACGTGTTCTACTGGAACTTCGTCGTGCTCGCCTGGCTGCCGCTCTACGTCTTGCTCGATTGGGTGCCACGCCTATGACCGCAGCCCATGGACATTCCAGACTGCTCTACTGGGCCGGCGTTGCGCTCGGACCCATCGCTTGGGGTATCAATTTGCAGGGCGTCTACGTGCTCGCGCACTTCTCCTGCGAACAGACCAGGATCAGTGGCGCGATCATGAGCGCGGTTCTGGCTATCGTCGCCATCGCAGGCACTGTCATTTCCGCCCGCGCGGTTCGACGCGGCGCTGGGGCTGAATGGACGGATGCGCAAGGCGGCGGGCCACGAACGTTCATGGCCTGGCTTGGCGTCGGCTCCGGCGCGCTGTTTGCGCTGGTGATCGCGAACCAGTTCGCCGCCTCGCTCATGATCAGCCCATGCCTACGCTGAGCCTTGCAGCACTGCTGCTCGCGCTGTTCACGGCGCCGGCCGATGCGCATGGACTATCGGAGATCGATCCCGGCTCGCTGTGGAGCTACGATCCCTGGCTCATGGCCCCGCTCTATGCCGTCGGTATCGGCTTCTATGTCGGAACGCAGCGGCTCTGGCACCATGCGGGCGGCGGCCGTGGCGTCAGCTTCCGCCAAGTAGCCGCGTTCTGGACCGGATGGCTGGTGGCCGCGCTCGCCGTGACCTCGCCGCTGCACTGGCTGGGCGAGCGTCTGTTCACGGCGCACATGGTCGAACACGAACTACTCATGGTGGTCGCGGCACCGCTGATGGCGTTCGCCCGGATCAATGGCCCGCTGCTGTGGAGCCTGCCGACTCGACTTCGCCCAGCGGCAGGTCGCGTGCTCAATCTGCCGATATTGGCATGGCCGTGGCGGTTTGTGAGCCATCCGATGAGCGCGACCGTCCTGCACGGCGTAGCGCTCTGGGTCTGGCACGCACCGCCGCTATATGCGTGGGCGCTCGAGAATACGGCGATCCATCGTCTCCAGCACATCAGCTTCTTCGCGACCGCGCTGTTGTTCTGGTGGGTGCTGCTGCATGGCCGCGGTCAGGGCCGTAGCACACGAATTCGCGACGGCATCGCTCTCGCGTGCCTGTTCATCACCATTTTGCATTCCGGCGTGCTCGGGGCTCTGCTGACCGTTTCGCCGAGGCTGTGGATCCCAGGCCAGGGCGCCCTCGCCGGCGAATTCGGCCTCTCGGCACTTGAGGACCAGCAACTTGCCGGAATCCTGATGTGGGTGCCCATGGGCATTCTCTATACGGGCGCGGCGTTGTTCTTTGCTCACCGATGGCTGACTGCGAACGGCGGCCATTCCCACCTCCCGCTCTTTCAACATCCGGGCTGAGCGACGCTGCATAGGAACCGCAACTTCTCTTCAGACGTTCGCCTGCCGACTGCGACACGCCACGGAGTTCACATGGAAAAACGATCCGTCATGGCCGCAACGGCTATCCTCACCGCGGCATTCTTGATGCCTGCAGTCTTGAACGCGCAGGACCAACCCCAGCCAGGGATGTCGTGCCCGGTCGACCATGACAAGCTCGCCGATATCCTCAAGAAGAGTGTCAAACCGGGCGGCGGCCCAAGCAACGGAGGTCTCGACAACAACGAATGGGCTGCCGTCGTCAATCGGCAGGGCGTCGTCTGCGCAGTTGCCTACAGCGGCGGCAAGGTCGACGACCAGTGGCTGGGCAGCCGGGCCATCGCGGCCGAGAAGGCCAACACGGCGAATGCGTTCAGCCTAAAGGACAAGGCGATGGCGACGGCCAATCTCTATGCCGGTGCGCAGCCCGGCGGGTTCCTGTTCGGCGCGGCACTCGGCAACCCACCGTCCCCGGAAGCCCTGTATGCCGGATCTCCGGACAACTTCGGCACGGCCCAGGATCCGATGGTGGGCAGGCCGATCGGCGGCACCATCGTGTTCGGAGGCGGGTTGGCGCTCTATGACGGCAACGGCGTGACCGGGGCGCTGGGTGTGAGCGGTGACAGTTCCTGCGCGGATCACAACGTGGCCTGGCGCGTGCGTCACCAGCTCGGGCTCGACCGCGTGCCGGCCGGCGTCAGCCCGAACATGAAAGATGCGATCATCTATGACATCGGACCTGATGGCAAAAGTCCGTCCGGATTCGGTCATCCCAAGTGCAATGGCAAGGAAGACCAGATTGCAGTCGACCTCGGCGCCGGCGTGTCGGGCAACGTCGTGAGATAGCGCTCCGCCCAATCGCCGCTTTTGGAACCAAGGGAAGGCGGAACGTTTGTACGTCCGTAAACTGGCCTGCAACGGCGCACGGCCTCGTCACTGCCGTGGAGATCTTTACATATGTTAGTGCGTGGTCTCACGCGTTTGCTCTCTCGGATTTCGGCCATCCTTTGCGCCTGCTGCACGGTGCTGTCGTCCGCGTCAGCACAGAGCGATCTCGCCGGTCGCATGAAAGATCCAGGCCAATGGCCGATGGCGGCGCGCGACTATGCCAACACCCGTTACAGCGAACTCGACCAGATCAACGCGTCCAATGCATCACGCCTCCATCTTGCATGGACGTTCTCGGTCGGCGCCGATCGAGGCCAGGAGGCGGCGCCGCTGGTGGTCGACGGCACCATGTATGTGGTCGGCCCCTATGCAGGCCCCTACCCCAACCGTGTGTTCGCACTCGATGCCACAACAGGTGAATTGAAATGGTCTTACGCGCCGAAGCCGGAGCCCGCGGCCGCAGGCGTTGCCTGCTGCGATGTCGTCAATCGCGGACTAGCCTTCGACAATGGCAAGGTCTTCCTCAACACGCTCGATAACCACACCGTCGCGATAGACGCCAAGTCCGGCAAAGAGCTTTGGCACACGAAACTTGGCGAGATCAACAAGGGCGAAACCATCACGATGGCTCCCGTGGTGGTGAAAGGAAAAATTCTCGTCGGCAACAGCGGCGGCGAACTGGGCGTGCGCGGCTGGGTGACCGCACTCGACGAAAACACCGGCGCCATCGCGTGGCGCGCCTATTCGACAGGCCCCGACAAGGACGTGCTGATCGGAGACGATTTCAAGCCGTTCTACGACAATCTCAAGGGCCAGGATCTCGGCGTGAAGACCTGGCCCGCCGACCGCTGGCAGGTCGGTGGCGGCACGGTCTGGGGCTGGATCTCCTACGATCCTGATCTGAACCTGATCTATTACGGCACGGCCAACCCAAGTCCATGGAACGCAAACCAGCGCAGCGGTGACAATCTCTGGAGCGCATCGATCTTCGCGCGAAACCCAGACACGGGCCAAGCGAAATGGGCCTACCAGGTCAACCCGCACGATCTGTTCGACCACGACGAGATCAATGAGAACGTGCTTGTCGACCTCGAGCTGAATGGTCAACCGCGCAAGGTTCTGATTCATCCCGGCCGCAACGGCTACATGTACGTGATGGATCGCGCCACCGGTGAAGTGATTTCGGCGGACGCGTATGAGTTCGTGAACGCATACAATGGCGTCGACCTCAAGACCGGAAAGATCATCCCGAATGAGGAGAAGACCCCGCTGGTCGGCAAGACGGTTGAGAACATCTGCCCGACCGCTCCAGGCGCCAAGGACTGGCAGCCGAGCGCGTGGTCGCCGCGCACAAAACTGCTTTATGTGCCGCATCAGCATCTCTGCATGAACTTCAAGGCTTCTCAAGTCGGCTACATCGCCGGTACGCCCTATGTCGGGGCCGACGTCGACATGTATGCCGGCCCTGGCGGCTATCGCGGCGAGTTCATGGCGTGGGACCCCGTCGCGCGCAAGAAGGTCTGGGAGATTCACGAGAAGCTGCCGGTCTGGAGCGGCGCGCTGGTGACGGCTGGCGACGTCGCGTTCTACGGCACCATGGATCGCCTTTTCAAAGTGGTCGACGCCAAGGATGGGCGCGTGCTCTGGCAATTCCGTGCCGGCTCCGGCTTCATCGGCCAACCGATCTCCTATCGCGGCTCCGACGGTCAGCAATACGTCGCGATCCTGTCGGGCGTCGGCGGCTGGCCGGGCGTGGTGGCCAATGCAGAGGTCGATCCGCGGGTGCGCAACGCCGCACTGGGATTCACCGGCGCCACGCAGGATCTGCCGTTCTATACCGCGGGCGGGAGTGAGCTGCTGGTATTCAAGCTCGGCGGCGCGAATGGTGAGGACACCAGCCATGCGCCTTCCAAGTAATCGCCTCGGCTTCACCCTTGGGCTTCTTCTCGCGTTCGCGACCACAGCTGCGCCGGCCACGGAGGGCGGGCTTCGCGTCTGTGCCGATCCCAACAATCTTCCGTTCTCGAACAGCGCCGAAGCAGGATTCGAGAACAGGCTCGCGACGATGGTGGCCGAGCATTTCGGCCTGCAGGTCTCCTACACCTGGTGGGCGCAACGCCGCGGCTTCATCCGTAACACACTGAAAGCCGGCAGATGCGACATCGTCATGGGCGTGCCGTCCGGCTATGATCTGGTCGAGACGACGAAGCCCTATTATCGCTCGAGCTACGTGTTCGTCACGCGGCAGGACCAGCACCTTGAGCTTTCATCCCTGCTCGACCCGCGCTTGCATCACCTCGTGATCGGCGTGCACCTGATCGGCGATGACGGCAACAATCCCCCGCCGGCGCAGGCGCTCGGCGAACAGGGCATCGTTGATAATGTTCGCGGCTACTCCATCTACGGTGACTATCGCCAGGCCGATCCGCCGGCGCGCCTGATCGAAGCCGTCGAAAGCGGCAGGATCGATGTCGCCGCGGCCTGGGGGCCGCTGGGCGGATATTTCGCCCAGCGCTCTCCCGTTCCCCTGACGGTCACGCCGATCCGGGATAACGAACGCTTTGCACCTCAGCAGTTCCAGTTCGCCATCGCGATGGGCGTGCGTAAAGGCGACGACGCCTTGCGCGACCGCCTGAATGCATTCATCGACGAGCATCGGTCCGAGATCACCTCGCTGCTGCGCGGTTATGGCGTTCCGCTGGTGGGCCAACCCGTTACGGCATCGGGAGGACATGAGTGATGTCTGCTCCAGCAATGCGCGCGAGCGCCCTATCGTTGCTGCTGGCCATCGTGCCGCATGGCGCGGCGCTGGCCCAGCAGACCTTGCCGCAGTCGCAGGAGGCGCAAATGCCGACGCTGTCCCCGCGCCCGAATTTCGGTGGCAGCGTCGGCAACGGCAGACCCGGCTTCTTCATGCAGGTCCCGGTCAGTCACCTCCACCCCGGCGCGCAGCCGGACCCGCCGCAAATCAAGAACCCAGTGCAGGGCGATCCCAACGCGCAGCAGCGTGGGATGACCTACTATGTCAACTTCAACTGCGTTGGGTGCCACGCACCCAATGGCGGTGGCGGCATGGGACCGGCGCTGAGCAACAACACTTTTATTTACGGATCGCAGCCCGAGAACATCTTTCTCTCGATCTACCAGGGACGGCCGAACGGAATGCCAGCCTGGGGCGGCGTGCTGCCCGACAGCGTGATCTGGGACCTCGTCACCTATATCGGCAAGATCAGTAACGAACCGAGCCACCAATGGGGCCGCACCTTTTCGGCGAATCTGCCGTCGCCCGAGGTCGAGCAAGTCCCAAGCGAGCAGGTCTCCACGACCGATCCCTGGTCTGCCACCAAGTCCTTCAACTTCGGCCAGAAGCCCTGATCGGCCGAGCGGAGCAGCGATGGTGAATCCGATCATGAGATTGCTAGTCACCGTGCTAGTGGCTACGACAGGCGCCGCCTGCAAGGCTGCGGGCCCGGACAATTTCATGGGCGACGCGCATCGTGGCGCCGACCTCGTCAAGCAGTACCAGTGCGGCGGCTGTCACGATATTCCTGGTATCGCCGGCGCCGAAGGCAATGTCGGCCCGCCCTTGCATCGGATCGGCACGCGGACCTACATCGCCGGCTACATCCAGAACTCGCCGGACAACATGGCTGACTGGATCGAGGACCCGCAAAGGGCGTTGCCGGGCAATGCCATGCCGCGAATGGGCATCCCGCAGAAGGACGCGCGGGATATCGCGGCGTTTCTCTACACGCTGAAGTGATCATCATGACATCGACACACCGTTCGACGAACTGGTTCCGCGACGCGCCATTGCTGGCCATCACCATTGTGGTCGTCGCTATCATGGGACTGGGCCTCCTCGCCGGCGGTGCCTGGCTCGCGGCGCTCGGTGGCTCCGTCTACTATCTGATCGCGGGCATCATGCTTCTGCTCACGAGCTGGCTGCTCGCGCGCCGCCGTGCCGAGGCGCTCTGGATTTATGCCGCGCTGCTGGCGGGAACGATGGCATGGGCGATCTGGGAAGCCGGCCTTGATTTCTGGTCGCTGGCGCCGCGCGGCGACGTGCTCGTGCCGCTTGGCCTGTGGCTGATGCTGCCCTTCATTGCCGCCCGCCTGGCGCCTCGCTTGCGCGCAGGGCGATGGGCGCTTGGCCTTGTGTTGGTCGCCGCAGCCATCGTCGTCGGCATGTCACTGACGAGCGATCGCCGCGATCTTGCCGGCACGATCCCTGAGGGCGAAACAATGGGGGCCATTGCGGCTCCCGAAGCGGACCAGCCCGCTGCCGGGCAGAACTGGACGGCCTACGGCGGCAGCGGCTTCGGTTCGCGCTTCTCGTCGCTGAGCCAGATCACCAAGGACAACGTCAAGGACCTCAAGCTCGCCTGGGAATTCCGCACCGGCGACCACAAGGGCCCGGACGATCCCGACGAGATCACCAACCAGGCGACCCCGCTCAAGGTCGGAGATCTCCTCTACACCTGCTCGCCGCACCAGATCGTGTTCGCGCTCGAAGCGGCGACCGGAAAACTGCGCTGGAAGTTCGACCCGCAGGTCCAGCACAACAAGGCGTTCCAGCACATGACCTGCCGGGGCGTGTCCTATCACGCGACCAAGCCCGGGGCGGTCACAGCCGACGGCACGCCGGCGCCGAGCGATTGTGCGGGACGCATTTTCATACCAACCAACGACGGGCGGATGTTCGCGCTGGATGCGCAGAGCGGCGTGCCTTGCCAGAGTTTTGGCAACCAGGGACAGATCGATCTCAAGCAAGGCAGCGAGATCCAGACACTCGGCTTCTACGAGGGTACCTCCCCACCTGTCGTCACGGACAAGGTGCTGATCGTCGGCGGAGCGGTGATCGACAACTATTCCGATCGCGTGCCGTCGGGCGTGATCCGCGGCTTCGACATCTATTCAGGACGGTTGATATGGGCGTTCGATGCCGGCAATTCCGATCCGAACGAAATGCCCTCGGCCTCGCATCATTTTACAGCCGGCTCACCCAATTCGTGGAGCATTTCCGCGGTCGACGAAAAGCTCGGACTCGTCTACGTGCCGCTCGGCTCGAGCTCTCCGGATATCTGGGGCGGCGGCCGTTCGCCCGAAAACGAGCGCTACGATTCGGCGTTGATTGCGCTCGATGTCTCGACCGGAAAACTGCGCTGGTCGTTCCAGAACGTGCACCACGATCTCTGGGACATGGATATGCCGTCGCAGCCCAGTCTGGTCGATTTGCGCCTTAGCGGCGGCGTGACGCCCGCGATCTACATCCCGGCAAAGACCGGCGACATCTTCGTGCTCGACCGCCGCGACGGGCGTCAGTTGGTGCCCGCACCGGAGAAGCCGGTGCCGCAGGGCGCCGCGAATGGAGACCGGCTGTCGCCAACCCAGCCCTTCTCGGAATTGAGCTTCCGCCCCTCCGGCAAACTGACAGACGCGCAGATGTGGGGCAGCACGATGTTCGACCAGCTCGCCTGCCGGATCAAGTTCAAGCGCCTGCGCTATGAGGGGCCGTTCACGCCGCCGTCTGAACAAGGCACGCTGGTGTTTCCCGGAGACTTCGGCATGTTCGAATGGGGCGGCATTGCCGTCGATCCGCAGCGCCAGATCGCGATCGCGAACCCCCAATCGATACCCTTCATCTCGCGCCTGGTGCCGCGCGGAAAGGACAATCCGGCCGCGCCGAATGCCGCGCATCCACCAGGAACCGAGTTGGGCGTGCAGCCGATGTACGGCGCCCCCTATGGCGTAGACCTCGGCATTTTCCTCTCGCCGCTCGGCATCCCCTGCCTTGCCCCGCCATGGGGCAACATCGCAGCGATCGATCTCAGGACGCACAAGGTGGTCTGGCAGCACCGCATCGGCACGATCCGCGATCAGGCCCCGCTGCCGCTGCCATTCAAGCTCGGCGTTCCCATGCTCGGCGGTCCGATCGTCACCGCGGGCGGCGTCATCTTCATCACGGGAACGATGGATGACTACATCCGCGCGTTCGACGTTCGCGATGGCAAACAGCTTTGGCAGGACCGCCTTCCTGCCGGCGGCCAGTCGACGCCGATGACCTATGAGGTCGTGGGCAAGCAATACGTCGTTACAGTCGACGGCGGCCACGGCTCGTTCGGAACTAAACTCGGCGATTACGTGCGGGCCTACGCGCTGCCGTGATCTGCCTCGGCACGACTTGCTTGTACTTGCCCACGCCTTGTCCCGGTCTGCCGGCGCGACGCGCAACTGCTGAAGCCAGGAGAGCCACGCCCGCTGCTAGTCCCAGCGCCGCGAGCCCCTGACTGATCACCCCGGCAGGTGGGAGCTGCTTGCGTGACAGCCAACCGCCGTCGATCGACGTGCCCTGCGGACCAGCTTCGATCATGGTGCCTTCGCTGCTCTTCGCCGGGCGCGCGCGCGACAGCAGGTAGCGGAAGGCAGCTCCCACAATGTTCTCGGTAGTCTGCGGAGCCATCGCGTAGGCAATTTGGCCGGCACGAGCCGGCCAGCCCACGGCGACCTCATCCCGCGGTGCGCGAACGAGGCTCACAAACGTCTCGGCAACGTCCTCCGCCTGATACAGCAGCGGACCGGGATCAAGCGTTCGGCCGGACATGTTGGCGCCGTGGACGAAGCCCGGCGTGTCGACCATGGCCGGGAAGACGCCGCAGACATGAATGTTGCGGTGAGCACTGAGCTCCTGACGCAGGCTCGCCGTGAAGCCGCGCAGGCCGAACTTGCTCGCGGTATAGGCCGCAGCAAAAGGCGTCGGCGCCCAGCCGCCGAGCGAGATGTTGTTGATCAGGATACCGCGGTTCTGGCGGAGGAAGATCGGCAGCACCGCGAAAGCGCCATGCATCGTGCCAAGGAGATTGACCTCGATCGTTCGGCGATGCAGTGCGATATCCGCGTCCTGATAGGCCCCGAAAACGCCGGTACCGGCGTTGTTGATCCAGACGTCGATGCCACCGAACGCGTCTTCGGCCTCCCGGGCCAGTCGCTGCACCGCCTCGGCATCGGTGACATCGGTCGGGATCGCCAATGCGCGACCTCCGAGCGCCTCGCATTCCACAGCGAGGTTCGTCAGGACTTCAGCACGGCGTGCCGCCAAGACCACGCTTGCGCCCTTTCCGGCGAAGGCCAGCGCCGTAGCACGCCCGATTCCGCTCGATGCGCCGGTGATGACGACGCGCGTGCCAGTCATTTGCCGCGGCTCGGATCCGGAGCCGCCCGCCGGAAGCAGCCAGTGCAGAGATCGCCGGAGGCGCTCGGTTCCGTCCGCTTCGAACCAGTCGCCGTGCGCGAAGATCACCCGCTCCGGCGATAGCCGTACAAGCCGCTCGGCTGCGGACCGCACCGAACGGCCGCCGAGGCGCAGCAGCAGTCGCAGATAGACCGGCGCCATTCCGTGCGGCTTGGAAATGCCAAGGAGGTTTGCCGCGGCCTCGTTTGGTGCGCTGAGATCATTGGGATCGAGATTTTGCACGAGATCGGTCAGGATCAATGTCCGGCTGCGCTTGTCGAACAGCTCGATCTCGGAGAACATCGGAGCGTTCACCGAGACGGCTTCGAGATCGGCCCTCCATTGCTCGGGCGTCGCGTCTCCGAGTTCGCGGTCGATGCGGATGCGTGCCGCTCTAACTTGCCTCCGCCCCGAAAGGCCGCGCGCTGCGAAAGTCGTCACCTGCGGCAGATCTCTCTGCCAAGCGGACAGGAACATCCAGTGCGCGATATTCGGCGCGAGCAAGTACCTTATCGCGCCTAGCCGCTCCAACTCACCGCGGAGAGTCGGCGAATATCTCACCGGCGAATGCAGCACGAGATCGCCGTTCGAGAGCCGAATGACGGTCATGCGGACGGGAAGTTTCAGACCGGCAGCGCTGATCGGGGCGTCGTCAACGACCCAGATATCGTCAGTCACGCGCGACAGACGGGCGGTCGACAAGGTGGCGTCGGAACTTTGCATGGATCTCTTCCATCACGAGGCGCTAGCTCAAGCCTCGGGAGCGACGCTCGTTCCTTGCTAGGACGCCCGAGCCTGCTTGCCGGCGTTGCGTCGGCGACGGCGCGCCGCGTGTCGTCCTCGGCCCCTCTCTGCCGAAATGTGTCGCGAGATCGCCGGGGCAAGCTCCGGCTCCGAGGGAGGGTGTTGGGCGGCAATCGGCGCTTGGTCCGGACGAGCTTCCATGAGATCAAGCACGGCCCGGCCCTTGTCCGTGATGCGCCACCCGCCATTTATCCGGTCGATCAGCCCTTGCGAAAAAATGTCCAGCCCCGGCACCCGTCCGGCGAGCCGCCGGGTGCGCTCCGTCCAGTCGCGACCGCTGGTCGCCAGAATGGCCATATCCCGCTTGAGATCCTCCATGGCGGCGAACCCATCCGGATAGCTCACCAGGATCTTGAGGACCGTCACGTGGAAATTCACCCCCGCCCCCACATGACCATCGTCACATCGTCTGGATTTCTGAGAGAGCACTGCGGGCCGCTTGTTTCAGGCGATCCGCAGAGATGTCACCCCTGCTTGCGGTCTCCAGAAGCTTCGAGGCTACGCGGGTCCTGGCGCCGATCTCACAGCGTGGAACACTTTCACACACCTCGTCGAGAACGGTGCGCAACAACGCCTTGGTCGCGGTATCGATCATGGAAAGCCCCGGCGGAAAGGTTCACGGTAGGGCAATCGCTCCGGCCAGGGATTCAACATTGTTAATGATCTGAAAATTTCGCTGCCTGGCCACCCGTCGCCTTAGACGATGTCTCGGGGTTGCCGAGCGCGCGACCTTCCCGGCTCCTGCCCGGCACTGCGCGCGAGATCGTGGAACCTCCGTCGCTGGCCAATCGTAGTCGGAGCCGAGCGGCAAGTCGCACGGACCCGCAACAATACGCGCAGACTTCAGGAGCACAGCGAAAAGTTGGCGGCGGGCATTTGTGATGCCGGCGATCGGTCAGTATCGCTCCCTATTGCGTGGCCAAAGAGCATCAGCGCGCAACAAACTGAAGTTGTATCTCCTATCGTCACACTTACGACCATCCCATGACAATTGTGATCCTTTGTACTCCATCGTGACCGCTGCGTTTTATCGTTGCGGATTGGAGGTTGCTTTGGACCCGGATCGACTTCTCTTCGTCCGACCGCGCCGCGATACGTCGCCAGCACGCGCCGCGCGCAGACATCTTTTATCGGGATTGTTAGCAACGATTGCACTTGTCACTGCAGCACCGGTTTCGACACACGCCCAGACAAACTGGACCGGGGCATTCTCCAATGGCTGGTTTAACCCTCTAAACTGGAGCGCCGGTGTTCCGAACACAGCGACCAGCGCAAACATTGACACGGTGATCCCAAATTCGACGGAGGTCAGGGGACCGGGAGCAACAGCACTGAATCTTACGGTCGGTCAAAACGGGACAGGAATACTCGTCATCCGAAACGGCGGAACATTGACCGACATAGGCGGCTTTATTGGTAATTTGCCGGGTTCGCAGGGTACGGTGTCCGTTTCCGACGCCGGCTCCACATGGACGAACATTGGCAATCTCGTGGTCGGCGGTTTGGGCACGGGCGCGCTCACCGTCGAAAGCGGCGGTACCGTGAACAGTTTCGGCGGCGTCTCCGTCGGATTGTCTACCAACTCGTCAGGGACAGTGACGGTTACCGGCCCGGGCTCCAGTTTGAACATCACAGCAGGCGGCGGGTTCAATATCGGCAGTTTTGGCACGGGCACGCTCACGATCACAAGCGGTGGGACGGTCATCAATAACACTGCGTTCACTGCCAACGTTGGCAGCAGCGCAGGCTCGCTGGGTACGGTAAGGGTGGCAGGCGCGGGCTCTCTCTGGAGTAACAGTTCGGGCGTGAACGTCGGCAATTCGGGCACCGGCACGCTCACGCTTGCGGAAGGCGGCGTCGTTACCGCGCCTAGTGTTGTGATCGCGGCAAATGCAGGTGCGACTGGAACGCTCAACATCGGCGCGGGCGCGAGCGCCCCGGCCGCTGCGCCCGGCACGCTCAACACCCCGAGCGTGGCATTTGGCGCCGGCGCCGGCACAATCAACTTCAATCATACGTCCGCCGACTATGTGTTTGCACCGACGATCAGCGGTACCGGCACCGTCAATGTGCTTGCCGGTACCACCAGGCTCACCGCTGCCAACAGCTATTTCGGCGCGACGAACGTCAACGCGGGCACGTTGGAAGCCGGCGCGGTGAATACGTTCAGTCCAAATTCGGCAGTCGCGGTGGCCTCAGCCGGAACGCTCGATCTCAACGGCTTCAATCAGACCGTACTCAGCCTCACCAACCGCGGTCTGGTGAACATGGGAACGAGCACTGCCCCGGGCACGGTCTTGACGACCAACGGCTACATCGGGATTGGCGGAACGATCGCGATGAACACATTTCTTGGCGCTGACGGTTCGCCGTCGGACAGGCTCGTCATCAATGGCGGGAACGCGACCGGCAATTCCTTTTTGCGCATCACCAATATCGGCGGCCCCGGCGCTGAGACAGTGGCAAACGGCATTACAGTGGTGCAGGCAATTAACGGCGGCACTACGGCGCAAGGTGCTTTCGCGCTTGCCGGCGAGGTGCGCGGTGGCGCCTTTGACTATTTTCTCTTCCGTGGTGGCCTCGACCCCAGCAACAGTCCCAACGACTGGTTCCTACGATCGACGTTCACCGTGGGGCCGCCGATCGAGCCGCCGATCGAGCCACCGCCAATCCTGCCGCCCGAGCCGCCGGTGACAGGGCCGCTGCCGCCGGGCGTCTATCCAATTATTGGGCCGGAGATCGCGACCTATGGCGTGGTCCAGCCGATCGCCCGGCAATTGGGGATGACGACGCTTGGCACCTTGCATGAACGCAACGGCGATACATCGCCGACCGCAAACACGGACACGCCGTGCCCAACCGGTGATAACACGTGGGACAGGATGCCGCGCAAGGCACCGGTGAAGGCGTCGACCGATTGCCTGAACGCCAGCTGGGGACCTTCGGTCTGGGGCCGGTTCCTCGGCCAGCAGATCGACAACCACTACAAGGCGTTCGCTGATCCGCGCACCTCCGGACAGGTGCTGGGTTTTCAGAGCGGAATGGATCTCTGGCGTAGCGAATGGATACCGGGCCATCGCGATGCCGGAGGCATTTATGTCGGATATGCCAACGCCAATGTCGATGTGAGCGGCCTCGTCACTAACGAAGCAGCGACCGGCTACGTGCTCCGTCACACCGGCGGTCTCAATCTCAATGCATGGTCGGGCGGCGCTTACTGGACGCATTACGGCCCGAATGACTGGTACCTCGACGCAGTGGCGCAGGCGACGCGCTACGAAGGCGCGGCCTCCACGCAATTCGCCAGCCTTTCAACCACCGGTTTCGGCTTCCTCTCGTCGCTGGAGACGGGCTATCCGATCCGGCTGCCGATGTTCGGACCGGGCTTCGTGCTGGAGCCGCAGGCGCAGATCGTCTGGCAACATGTCTCATTCGACGACGCCAATGACGGTCTGGGTGCGGTTGCACTGGGTACAACGTCGGGCACCAGCGGGCGGATCGGGCTACGCGGCCGATGGACCATCGTCAGTGACAGCGGCCAGGTGTGGCAACCTTATGTGCGCGCCAACCTGTGGCGCGATTGGGCGGCGCAGGCGACGACGACGTTTTCCGGTGTCGATCTAGTGCCCTTGCTTGAGCAGGCCACGCGCCTGCAACTGGGAGGTGGGGTGAGTGTGAGGATGAACGCCAACGTCAGCTTCTACGCCAATGCCGACTACCAGTTCGCTGTCAGCGATACCGACGGAGGCAGGCGCGACGGCGTCCGCGGAGCGGCTGGTATACGATATGCGTGGTGAACTCGACGGCATCCGGAGAAAAGAATAGCTAAGAGCAATAAAGTGATCTTGCAAATCCCATTCCCGCCTCCGTCCCGTTCACCTTCTCCCGGCCACCACTTCGACGACGGAAATCTTCTGGCTGAAAGATAACGGATGGGACTGCACGCTGAATTGGTGCCAGTTGTCTGAGGCGTTGGGCGGCTTGCCTGTTTGTCGCGGCCCGGCGATCTGGCGGAGGAGCTGCAGGGGGCGCGTGAACCACAACTTCGCGACACGGCGAGCGCGTCGTGACCGAGGTCCGCCAAGTCGACGATAATCCGTTGCATGAGCCGGCTGGAAGAACATCGCGACGGCCGCGTCATAGTCAATGGCGGTGAGCTGGATCACTCGACACGCGAGCTGATGGATGCGCAGCGGTTGACCTACCCAAAGCACAATCCGAGTCATTCTTGGCGACGTGCGCCGAGCGTGTCCATCGGGAGCACACCATCCGCACCATTGGCGGGAATTCCTCCATTGCCCCAGTCTATACCCACCACCCAATCAGGCGCTTCACTGAGGGCGTTTAGACGAGTAAGATGTGTCTCGCGGTGCCCGGAGGCGGCATGAGCCAGCGCAAGTTGAAGAGTCTTGTCGGCGGTGCGGCAGCATCAGGGCCGCGCATTGCGCGAGCGGGCGAGCGATTGGCAAGGGCGGCTGGAGAGCCCCCTCATGAGGATGATCAGGAGTTCCCCTTGATCATCGCGAACATGCCCGCAACCGCCCGCCAAAAGGCCTGGGCGGTGGGTGTCGCCGTCTTTCTCATCGTCCTGGCGGCAGTGATCGCACCGTTCGCCAGAATCCAGTTGGGCCAGATCAATGGCTTCGTTCCGGTTTTGCAGACCGCCCTGGCCCTTGCCGAGTTCATCACGGCGGCCCTGCTGTTTGCTCAATTTTCGATCCAACCTCAGCAGGCACTTCTCGCGCTCGCAAGTGGATACGTTTTCAGCGGATCGTTCGCATTTTTGCAAACGCTCGCGTTTCCGAACGGGTATGCTTCCGCGGGTGTCATTGGGGATGGACTGAACAGCCCCGCTTGGCTTTACGTGCTTTGGCACACAACCTTCCCTGCGGCGATCCTTGGCTACGGGTTCACGAAGGATCAGTCGACCGCCGGCAGACCAAGCAGACCTGCAATAGCGGCGATCGCAACAGCTATCGGCTGCATCGCCACCGTGGCAGGACTGACGTGGATGGTTACCGCGAAAGCCGAATTTCTCCCCAGCTTCTACGTGAACGATGTCAGGCATCAGACCCCCCTCGGCAATCAGGTCAACCTGATACTCTTGCTATGGAATATGACTGCTCTCACCGTCTTGTTTGTGCGGATGCGCACCATTCTTGACCTCTGGCTAATGGTGACTTTGCTCGCCTACTTGCCCAATTTCCTGGTGGCGATCATCGGCAGCTCGGTTCGATTCACCATTGGTTGGTATGCAGCACGCGGCTTTGTTCTAGTCGGTAGCTGCATGTTGCTGACCGTATTACTCGTTGAAACGATTTATATCTATTCGCGTCTCGCCAGCGTCACTGCCCTGCAGCGACGCGAAAGAGCGAACCGGCTTCTCAGTATCGACGCGGTCACTGGCGCGCTCGCCCATGAGCTGAGATCGCCCTTGGGGGCCATCTCGCTCAATGCAGCGACAGGGCTCAGTCACCTGCGAGCTACCTCCCCTGAACTGGAGGACCTCGAGAACATCCTCTGCGACATCGAAGCCGACGGCAACCGCGCCGCCGACATCATATCGAGCATTCGCGAGATGACGATCAAAACGGCGCACGGCGGCGCTTCGACGAACGTCGAGGATGTCGCAGAGCTTGCGCTGAGACTGTTGAAGCACGATCTCCAGGCCAACGGGATATCCGTAGCTACGGAGTTTCAGAGCAACATTCCTCCAGCCGCCCTGGACGGCACTGAGCTTCAGCAGATTGTCTTGAACCTCTGCAAGAATGCAATCGACGCAATGAGCTCGGTCCCCGCCAATCAACGAGAGCTCCGTATCAAAACCAGACTTGATGATGGCACAACGGTCTATTTGTCCGTTGAAGATTCCGGCACCGGCGTCTCACCAGGCGATCAAGAGCGCATCTTCGACCCGTTCTTCACGACGAAACAAGGGGGTATGGGATTGGGGCTCGCCATCTCCTCCAACCTGGCTGCAAGGTGCGGAGGAAAGCTGAGGTTAGTCAAATCGGCCGTCAAGGGCTCCGTTTTCGAACTGGAAATGCCCATCTCCGCTCCCGCTTCGGCGCAATGACGATACGGGACGGTCGCGACCGTTCCGCATTTCGCTCGCGCTCACTTCAGAGAGATCATGATCGTGCTGAGGTTGGCGGCAAACTCCAGCCCAGCTTTTGGTCCCTGCAGCACCATCGTGACGCCTTTGTCGTTGCGCAGCTGGACGCCATTGATGCCGCCGGCTAGGGCAGCCCCGCCCCCAACCGAGCTGTACGTGCCGGCAAAGTCGCTGATCTCACGAATGCCCGAAGCCCAGCCCTCGAGCCGACCGAAGCTGGCGCCGACGGTAACTCCCAGGCTCAAGCCGCTGACGTGGAACGGGTAGTTGCGGCCGCGAAAGGTGAGCACGCCTTTCCCGGCGCCGCCGCCCACCAGTAGCCCGGCCTTCATGATCTTGACCCGAACCTGACCCGAGGCCTGCGCAAAGATGGGCGTCGTGGGGACAATCAATGCGATGAGCATGAGGGCGGAAAGGCGCCCACGTAGCCGACGCAGTATCTCCGTCAGTCGCTCAGGGTTTTGCACCATCGACCTTCTTCCAGGTCTGGTCCGGGTCGAATGCGGTGATACGGGAAGCGAGGACTTTGGTTCGAGGCCCAAGATCCTTCTGGTAGACAACGCCCGCGTGGTTGACCAGGAAGGTCATGACGCCCGACTTGCCGTACTCGGCAGGCCAGGCGATGAGCGCGAAACCTCCGATCATCTTGCCGTTGACGACATAGTTCAGCGCGCCGCCTGGCGTGTTCGCCCCCTGCCCTTTCAGGATGCGGAAATAGTAGCCGTGGTAGGGCGCCGGGCCCTCCTCAGTCTTGTAGCCTTCGGACGAAGCCTGGGCAGCCAGTGCACCGAGCGGGCTCGGGTCGCTGTCGTCGCGCCAGAACAACCCGTCCTTCTTGCCCGCGCTGCTGACGATGCGCTGCGCGTACACGCCAATACCCTCACCGCGATCCTTGTCGGCGTACTCGTTCTCGGCATCGACAAAGGCGAGACTGGTCTGGATCGCGTCGAGCTCATTGCGGCCGATGCGGCGATACAGCACTTCGATGCGGCCTTCAGTGGCATCGAATTCCCAGCCGGTCTTGGTGTTGACGAGCGGAATCGGGAACGGGAAGTCGTCCGGACCCAACATCAGCATCGCCTTCTTGTTACCCTCTGTCTTTACCGAATGCTTAGCATCATACATCGAGATGAAGCGTTTCCGGATGTCGACGTCGGCAACCTCATCACCGGACGAGACGATGTCCTCGGCAGCGCTGCCGAGCACTTTCAGGATGGCCCGGTCCGGCCCGCTTTTGACGGCGGCAGCGAGCGCCGCTGCCGCATCCTCCGGTGTCGGATAGGACTGCTGCGCCAGGGACGGCGAATTCAGGAGCGCCAGCGCCATGATGGCCGGCAACGCCGCACGATGAAGCGACTTCAAACCCATCATGGCGTCACCCCTGCAGGAATCCGCGCGCCGCTCTCGAGCCAATCACGATAGGTACGGAATTTCAGACCGAGCTTTTCGTAATAGACCCGGAGATAGCCGTCGGCTCCGCGGGTGACGGCTACCGGATTCACATCCTCGACTTCCTGCGCAATGACGCCGACATAGGCCTTGTCGCTCCCGATATAGCTGAAGCGGTAATAACCAAGGCCGCTTGCGAGATGGCCGAGCAAAACGACATCGTGCTTCAGCGCGATATCGGAACGCCGTCCGCCGCCACCACCACCACCCCGGCCTCCGCCACCTCCACCCTGGAAGCCTCCGCCGCCGCCTCGGCCGGCGAAGCTCGCACCTCCGCCGCCGCCACCGCGCGGTCCCATGCTCGCCATGCTCGCCTGGCCACGGGCCGACGCTGCGGCCGCCGAGCGGCCCGACGATACGTTCAGGGCGCCGCCGCCACCACCGCGGTTCGCGGCCTTGGTGCCGCCGCCCTTGGCACCGCCCGCCTTAGGGCCAGCACTCTTTGCACCGGCATTCTTGGCACCACCGCCCTTCGCCGCGCGATCGCCGCCACCTTTGGCGCGATCGCCTCCGGCCTTGGCGCGATCCCCGGCGCCTTGACGGTCGCCACCTCGGTCGCCAGCGCGATCTCCCGCGCGGTCACCGGCGCGATCTGCGCCACCAGGCCGATCCTGTCCCGGCTTCTGCTGTCCGTCGCGGCCGCGGAAATCCATCCGGTCGGCGGCGCCGGCCTTCAGATTGCTATTGCCGAAGCGCTGCTGAACGTTGGCGTTGTTGTAGCGTACCCCTTGGCGATGCGAGGGATTGTGCTGCCACCCATTTCCGATATTCGTAGTCCGGTGATTGATATAGACGTTGCGGTTGCCCCAGTTGCAGCCGCCGCCCCAATAATTGCCCCAGCGACCGATGGCCCAGGCCGTGCCGAAGGCGAGACCCGCCGCGACGACGCCTGCGCCGATGTAGGACGGGTAGCCGAAGTAATATGGTGGATACTCGGTGTAGGGCCACGCGCCGTAGACTGTCGCAGGCTCGTAATACGGCACATACATCGTGTCGGGAACCGCCGGCTCGATCACGACCACCTGCCTGCTTTCCTCGGTCTTGACGCTCACCTTCTGCTGCTTGGTGGTCACCAGCTTCTTGTTGTCATAAGCCTTGGTCCGCAGCCGCTGGACCGCATCCATCACATCCGGCTGCTGTGCCAGGACGGCGTCGCCCAGCGCCTTGGTCCAGTCGAGCTTGTCGCTCATCATGGCCAGGACCTCAGCAGTCGAGGCCAGCGCCTTGATGCTGTCATCCCACGGCTGCTTCTCGACTTCAGTCTTCAGGGCATCACCCTTCAGAGTCTTGCGCTCCTTCAGCCAGCGATCGGCCTGAACGACTTCCAGGGGATAGGTGGAAGCCGCCAGCACGTTGGCAAGCAACTCGTCGGGATAGAGCGCAATCGGCGCGACCAGAGCTTCGAGTTGCTCCGGTTTCAGAAGCTCTGCGGCTTGCGCGGGGGGATTTGCCTGCTGTGGGCTGGAGGCCGGCGCCTTATCTGCGGTCTGCGCCGCCGCCGCCAGCGGAATCGCGATCACGAGCGCAAGCGCCATCAAGGTCCTGCCGCAGCAAAACATCAGATCCTCCATACACATGTCCGCCGATCATCAGACCCGAGAGCTGGCGTTTGTTGATCGAGATCAACGAAACGCTGCCTCATCCCCCGCCACGCCCGAGCAAGCTAGTCGATCAGCTCAGCCTCCATCAGCAATCGTTCCGGGATCGCCAACCCAAGCGCGTGGACGGCTCTCACGTTGATAACGAGATCAAACCTCGTGGCGAATTGCACCGGAAGACTGCGGACCTCGGCGCCGCGCAGGATGCGAGCGACATAGCCAGCGCCGTCCCGAAACTGTTGCGTCAGGTCGGCGCCATAAGACATCAGCCCGCCATTCACAGCATAGAAGCGGACGGCGAAGATCGCCGGCACGCGGCGCTGGGCCAGCAACGGGATTGCCATGGCGCTCTGAGTACTGAAGAAACCGCCATCCGGCAGCACGACGAGCCCGCTGCCATTCCGCGCCGCCGTCTCGACGACCCCCGCGATCTCGGCGCCGCTGCGGACGGAGGCGCCGGTAACCGTCATGCGCAGGCGACTTTCCACCTGGTGTGCGGCCTGAAGATAAAGGGGCGCATATGGCGCGGTCTCGGGATTGTACAGAAGCATCGCACTGCTCATGCTGGGCACCATGTCCTTCAACAGGCTCAGCCATTTCCCGCTCATAGCATGCTCGTAAAGCGAGAAGCCGGTAAGATTGCTGGTCGGCCTTGCCAGATCGACGACGAGGCCTGTCCCGACCGGATCCGAGAGCCCGACAAAGATGATCGGAATGACCTGCGTTGCAGCCCGCAGCGCCCGAGTCGTCGCCGTGCTGGTCGCAAACAGCACGTCGGGTCCGGTGGCAACAAGTTCGCGAGCTTCACGCTCCTGCCATGTCGGATTGGAGCCCGGCCAGCGCACATCGAGTCGGTAGTTCTGATTGGCGATCCAGCCGAGGTCGGCGAGACCCTGCTGAAAGGCATTGACGCGCATCTGAGCGCCGCCATCGCCCACCAAGTTGCCAGTCAGCACGCCGACCGACGGCATCGGCCGCGGTGCCCCGTCCTGAGCGTGCGCGAAAACCGGACAAGCGGCTGCAGCCCCGACCAAGGCCATGAACTCACGACGCTTCATTGCCCGTCCGCTATCCCCCGAATGTCCCGCACCCTTCGCTTGACGCGATTGCTGAAGGAAACGGGGTTGGCGGCCGGAGGGTTTGATCAAGATCAAGGTAGCTAAGCTTGGGTTCGGTCGTGATTCGGCTTGGTCTGGAGTGACCACCGTCAGGTGCGGTCAACTGGCTGACCGAGCGCTTGCTCATGTCCATTCGCGGACAGCAGGATCCGACGGTCGTGAATCAGGCTCTGAAGACGATGCGCAGCGACATTCAATGTCGTGACATCGAGCGCATTCTCGTCTCCTGCAGCGGCCTTGGCGCGCTGGCCCTGGAGCACCCGGTCGATCTCGACCTCGATATCGGACAGTTCGGCCTCCGCCTCCGTCTTGCGTATCCGCGCGCCCAGCGCATACAGCAAGTCCAGGCCCCGTTCGTCCTTAGAGGGATCACGCACCTGAAGGAATTTCCAAGCCGCCGCCAATATAGAGATGAAGCCGCCGAAAATCATGGGCGCGAGGAAGATCGCGTTTCCCCATTCGTCTAGAAAGCTCTGCTGCGTTCCGTTGTAGAATGCTGCGGCGCCAGGATGAACCGGGAGGAAGGCGTCCGAATCCGTGCTCGGCGCGGTCATTTGCGAGAGGATTGGCAATTCACCCAGCAGATCCCTGCGCGCCTTCATCAGCGCGTCGGCCAGGCTGCCCGCCACCTCTGCGCTGAGCTGCTTTTGCGCGACCACATAGAACGACACCCGCAGCGTGGTGAGATCCTCGCTCGGGACAGGCGGCGAACCGCGCAGCGTGCCCTTCGGGACATCGAAGCTTTCATAGGCGCGCTGCTTTTCCGCGATGGCACCAGCCGCCTCGACGGGAAGGAGGACCGGTGCGGTCTTCGGCGTTTGCAGAAAGAGGCCGCGCAAGAGGGCCAGATACTTTTCCGCAAGGGGAACGACGATCAGAATCGCCCGTACCTCCTTGGCATCGAGTGCCCGCCGCGCGTCTGCTGGTTGGAGATTGCGGAATGTCACGTTGGCGCGTCCAAGGCCGTATTCGTCGCTGAGGACGTCGACGATCTTGCGATTCATCTCGCCGCCGATCACGCCGACGCTGGTGCGCTTCAGACCAGCGATTTCGGTAATGGAGGAGCCCGGCGGCGCAACCAGCAGGACAACGGCGTGAGCGAGAACCACGATGGCCTGCGCCTGCGATAGGTCGCCGACGTCGCCGCGGACGACAGCAAGCTCGACCTTTTCCGCCGCAAACTGCTCGGCAGCATCAACCGCATTGGTCGTTTCCACCAGCCTGAGCCGGACCGGGGCGTTCACCACGGCAAGCCGGCTCGCCAGCGCTGAGACCAGACGAGCGGCCTCACCGTCCAGCGATCCGACCGCGATGGTCAGCGTCGTCGGGCGGGAATACCAGCGGTAGCCGAACAGGCCAGCTCCAACCAAGAGCACGACAGCGCTGGCGACAATAAAGGAACGAAGCCAGGTCGGCATTTTTGCGGAGATCATGTAGCGCTCATAGTGAATATGCTGGGTGGTCGGACTGGCTCATGACGCCAGACCGGCTCAACTGAGGCGCATCGCTGAACCGAAGTGCGATTCAAACCAAAGCGAAGCCGGTCAGTGCCCGCTCAGCACCAGCGTCTTGATCGGCAGCAGCAGCGCCTGAATTCGCAACAGCATGGCGTGCACGAGCCCGACGCCATCGACGACATGCAGAGCGACGGCCCGAGCCGTGCCCGTCTCCTTCGCAGAGATCTCCTCGTGATTGCTGGTATAGGCATTGACGATGCAGCTGCTGCCCGGCGTCACGCCTTCAAGTCCGCCCTTGTACAGCGGCTCCAGGAAGGCGAGGATCGAACCCGGCTTGCGTGCATTCTGAGCTTCAATCAATTCCTGGCCAGCCTGGACCTGGCCGGCGGCGATGTAATCCTGCACATCGGTGACAATGAGCGGAATGATGACCCATGGCTTGGAGATGCAGGTCGCTTCTGCGACCATCCCTACCTTCACCACTCCCGCTTCAATCTGTCCAAACCCGGCCTGCAGCCTACCCCTACCGGCATCCGCCGGTATCAACACGCCGGCTGGTCGCATGATCTGGGCAACGAGATCGCCAGTCCGAACGAGGAACTGTTCGACCCGCCCGTCGACGCCGGCGCGAACGAAGGTCTTGTCGAGATCGACCTGCGCTTCAGCCAACGCCGCCTGGCCGCTCGCTTTTTCAGCCGGCAACAGCGTTGAAAGCCGCAACATCGCCGACGTTTTGGACGCTGTGGCCGAGTCCACACCAGCCTGCCGCTGGTTGACCACGACCTGTAGTTTCTCGATATCACGTTGCGGGACAATACCGGGATTGCGGCGCTGCAGCTCCGTCTTGACGTCCAGCTCGTCCTTGGCCTGCTGAAGGCTGGCCTTGGCTTCCTGGATCTGCGCTTCGGCCTTGACCACGTCGTTTTCGGCGCTTGTCATCGCGGCGTCGACCTCGGCGATCTTGCGCGTGGCCGTCTCCAAGGCGGCCTTCTGCTTCGAACTGTCCAACCTGAACAGCACATCGCCTTTCTTCACTGCCTCGCTGTAGCCGACATTGACTTCCGCGACGCGGCCGGAGCCTTCAGGAAGGATGGGGACCGTCCGAAAATAGAGCGCGGCCGAGGTCGTTGACGGGTGAAAGTAGAAGATCATCGTGATCAGCGAAATCGTCAGCATCAGGCAGCCGGTGATGCCCCATCGCAATTCATACCAGATGGAAAAGAAGGTGATCTCCTTGCCGAAACGTTTGCCCTGGGCATAGCGGCGGTAGAGGTAGTCCGGCAGGATGGTCAGGAGGGAGCAGAACATGAGCTCAAACATGGCTGTGTTCCTTTCCCTTGACGATCGGCTTTTCAACCGGCGGCAAGTCAGGGAGTTCGGGCTCGCGACCCTCGCCGGGCGCGGCATCGGCGATCCTCTCGACAGAGCCTGCGATACTCCGCAGCGGCGTGCCGAAATCCGGCAAGTCGATCATCGCGAGCAGAAGGCCGGCCACCCAGAAAATGTGCATATGCGTAAAGAGCGAGATGATGCCCAGCACGGCCACGATCTCGAACTGAAGCTTCTGCGACTTGTGGGCCATTCGTTCCGGCAGGCTGTGCAGCTTCCAATAGAGCGTGCCAACCCAGAGTACGGTGCCGATCAGGAAGATCCCCATCACCACCATCAGCACGTCCGTGCCGCTTCCCGGCGCGAGGTAGAACGGCAGATGATGCGGGGCCATCGGATGAAGTTGCTCGCTCAATGGTCGCCTCCACAGAAGGGATCAGGGCGGTCTGCGCGCCGGCTCGTTACCGTGGCCGCGCAGGTGAGAAAATTGCTTGATATGAATCAAAGGTCCGAACGGCGCGAAACTTAGCTTAGCCCTGACTCCGATCCCACAGCAAGCCAGGAACGCACCAATCATGCCCGGCATCGATGAGCTCATTCCCAACGCACTGCAAATTCGCAAGGAAGCTGCGCTCGAGGAAGCCAGAAAGGCCGAGGAATATGTTCGCCTCGCCGCCGCGGCCGAAGCCGAGAAACGCGCTCTGATCGAACGGCTGAGCAAACCGTCCGGCAAATCCGAGGAAGAGAAAATCAAGCTCGCCTCGACCATCATCCAGCGCGCGGTTCGCAACGGGCTGACCGAAGTGCAGGTCTATCGCTTCCCGAATACGCTGTGCACGGACAAGGGCCGTGCGATCAACCAGATGGAGGCGGGCTGGGAGAAAACGCTGACGGGAATTCCAAAAGAGATATTCGAACTCTGGACCGAATACCTCAAGCCGCGCGGCTATCGCATCGGCTACCAGGTCGTCGACTTTCCTGACGGCGTGCCCGGCGACATCGGGGTCATCATTTCGTGGGGCGACTGATCACGTTTCGGCCGAGTTAAGAGAAGGCGGAGCGGCATGGCAAAGGACGAAGCCTCAGAGCGGATGAAGCGCAAGGACTACGAGAAGGAGCTCGAAAAGCTCCAGATCGAGCTTTGCCATCTCCAGGATTATGTAAAGGAGAACAAGCTTCGGGTCATCGTCCTGTTCGAAGGCCGCGACGCGGCCGGCAAGGGCGGCACGATCAAGGCGATCACCGAAAAGGTCAGCCCGCGCGTATTCCGGGTGGTGGCGCTGCCGGCGCCATCGGATCGCGAAAAGACGCAGCTTTTCTTCCAGCGCTACATGAAGCAGTTTCCGGCCGGCGGCGAGATCGTGATCTTCGACCGGAGCTGGTACAACCGCGCCGGCGTCGAATATGTCATGGGATTCTGCTCGCCCGCCGAGCACGATCGTTTCCTGTCGCTCTGCCCACAAATGGAAAAGTACGCCATCGATGGCGGCATCATCCTGATCAAGATCTGGCTCGAGGTCGGGATGGACGAGCAGGAGCGCCGCTTCAACGCCCGCATCGACGATCCGGTGCGGCAATGGAAGTTGAGCCCGATGGACCTCGAATCCTTCAAACGCTGGTATGATTATTCGCGCGCGCGTGACCTGATGCTCAAGAAGACGAGCACGAAGGACGCGCCTTGGTACATCATTCGCTCCGACGACAAGCGGCGGGCGCGGCTGAACTGTATCGCGCACATCCTGGAGGCTATCCCGCACAAGCGGATCAAGAAGGACAAGGTGAAGCTGCCGAAGCGCTCCGACAAGGGGCGCTACAATGACCAGGCCGGCCTGCGCGGAATGAACTTCGTCGCCGAACGCTATTGACGAGGTGATCGGCCGCACGGCCAGCGCGGTCCGATCGCTGATCGGTCAGATCGATGCTGCCGACGGACTTCGCTGGGCCCGTCAGCAGCGCATTCTTTCAATACGGGTACTGGTTGGGACAGACCCAGTTGCCGTACGTGTCCTGATAGCAACCGTTGTTGTAGTTGTTATTGTAGTATCCGTAGGCGCCCGCGGCGGCCGCACCGACGGCAGCAGCACCGTAAGCCGCGCCTCGGTAGCCATATCGCGGATAGCCGCCGGGATAACCGGCGACGGGGCGGCCGGGACGGCCCGCAACGGGGTAACCTGGACGGCCAGGACGACCGGCGATCGGATGGCTCGGCCGCGGACCTCCTGCGTAATGGCGTCCGCCTCCGCCATGGATCCGCCCCGCATGAACGGCGCCGCCACGATAGCCACCGCCATGAAAACCTCCGGCGCGCATGCCCCCTCCACCTCCGCGATAGCCACCACCGCCACCTCCGCGGCGGGCATAGGCATCATCGGGAATAAGCGTGGCCGTGAGAAGAACGACGGCCGCAACAAGAGCTAAGAGATAACGAAGCATGGCGTGTCCTCCCTCGATATGGGTGCCGTAATCCGCTTCGACGATGCCTCGCGAACCGCGGTTGGCACCCGACCTGGCGCTGATTTGCGGCCGCTTCCCCGACTTACGTGCATGAGAAAAGCAGCCGCCATTCAAGCTAGAGCGCCGCGACCGCCGAAGCGGCGCGACTGCCGCTCTACCGCTTCAAAGCTATCGTCACGCCCCCCACAGCGGCTGACAGCTCCGCACCGACCTTCGGCCCGCTAAGCTGCAGAATCACGCCGTTGCCGTTCTGTAGCTGAACGGCACCTGCGCCGGCAGCGATGGCACCGCCCGCACCGCCGACGGCGTAGGAGCCTTCGAGCGACTCCGGCCCCCTCAGGTTGAGGGCACGACCGACCAGCTTGGTGGTCGAAGCGCCGATCGTGAAGCCGACGCTCATGCCGGAGACGGTGAACGGGTATTTGTGGCCGCGATACAGCAGAACGCCCTCGCCCCCACCGACGCCAACGATGAAGCCACCCTTGGTGAAGACAACGGCAACTTGGCCGGTCTCTGCCCGCGATGGCGTGCTGAATCCGGCGACGCCTGCCAGCGAGGCGACCAGGGCGGCATAAATAGCGACTTTTCTCATGACTTTTCTTTCCTCTGGTTGTGACGCCGAGCTATTGAGCCAGGATCATTGCGAAGTAGCCGAACACGGTGAGCAGAATGCCTGATACCGCGTAGCCGACCGGGAAGCCGATCCAGGGCACGGAGCTCTGGATTTCCACCGCGGCCTCACGGCACGGCCCGGAGTGAGACCGCGCACCGGCGACGCCGCCCATCAGCACGGCCGGGTTGATCTTGAAGACGTGGAAGCCGATCGCCCAGACGATGAACGGCGGAATCGTGCAGGCAATAAAGCCGGCAACGAAGATCTTCAGTGCCACGGCCCCGGTCAGTTGCGCCAGTAGTCCCGCGCCGGCATTAATGCCGACGATGGCGACGAAGACCACGAGACCGAGATCCTCGAGCACATTGCGCGCCGCGTTCGGCGTGTTGCCGAAGAAGCGCAGCCGGGAAACCAGCGACGAGACGATCACGCCCGACAGCAACAGACCGCCGGCGTTGCCGAGGCCGATCTTGGCACCAAAGGCCGGGAATTCGATCATCCCGATCAGGAAGCCGATGATCATGCCGGCGGCGAGCGTCAACAGATCGGTCGAGGTGTTGGTCCGCGCAATGCGTCCCCACATCTCGCCGAGCTCGTTGACGGCCGACTTGATACCGACCACCGAGACGATGTCCATCCGCTGCAACTCGGTCTTGAGACCGGCCGGAATCTGCACGCCGCCACGTTCGACCTTGGTGACCTGCAACTGACCGGCAATGGCCGTCTCGCGGAAGGATTCAAAGGTCCGTCCGGCCATCTCCTTGTTGGTGACAAGGATGTCCGCCTGATCCATGGGAATGCCGAGCGCCTTGGCGTCGGCGACTTCCGGCCCGATCAGGCCCATCTTGTCGGTCAGATGTTCGGTCGAGCCGCCGAGCGCGACGACGTCGCCCTTTTGCAGAACGAGTTCGGGGTCGGCACCCAGCGGTTCTCCTCGGCGCGCCACGTTGACGATGCGGTATTCGGGATTCATCGTCCGGAATTTGGCAATGCTCATGCCGACCTGGGCCGGATTGTCGAGCCGGTAGGCACGGAGGCCGAACTGCCGGTAACCGGTCAGGCCGCCACCCTCGAGGTCCTTGACGCCAAACTCCTGCTCGTACTGCTTGGCTGCCGCCTTGGCGTCGACGCCCCACCAGCGCGGCAGGTACTTGCAGATCAGGATGATGCCCACCGTGCCCCAGATGTAGGTGATGCCGTAGGACAGCGCGATCATGCCAGACGCATCCTCGGGCTTCATGCCTTCAGGGAGCTTCACCACACCCGAGGTGATAGCCTGCTCGGCCGAACCGATCGCGGCAGACATGGTCTGAGATCCCGCCAGCATGCCGCCGGCAGCACCAATTGGCAGCGCAAACAGCTTGGCGCAAATCACGACCAGCGCAAGTCCGACAACACTGGACACGAGCGCAAGGATGCAGAACTTGAGGCCGTCGCCTTTCAGGCTGTTGATGAAAGAGGGCCCGACACGAAGGCCAACCCCATACATGAACAGGTAATAGAAGAGGCTCTTGGCAAAGTTGTTCAACTCGAGCTTCACGCCATAGATCGACGCCCACACAGATAGGCCAGCGCCCACCACGATGGCGCCGGCGACCATGCCGAGGCCGTAGCCCTTGATGCTGGCCCGGCCGATCCAGACGGCGAGGCCAACGACGAAGAACAGCAACAGAAACGGGTTCTGCTGCAAGAACGTGAAAAAGCTCTGCATGTCCGTCCCCTTTTATTACGATGCAGCCTTCAGCTTCGGCGCGGCGCCGGGCTTGGGCCGGCCAATCTTCGCCAGGGCTTCGGCACGTACGAGCTTCAACCCTTCCTTGGCGTCGTAGCCGTGGATTTCCTTCACATCGAGCTTGCGCATGAAGTCGATGGTTTCCTGGGTGATGACCTGCCCCGGCACCATGATCGGGAAGCCCGGCGGATACGGGATCACGAAACTGGCAGAGACGAGGTCGGGACCGGCCTTGAGGCGACGGTCGATCTCGGCATCGCCGAGCCGGATATATTCGCATCCCGCCGCATCATAGGCCGAGTAGAAGCCGCTACGGATGTCGCCCTCGTTTGTCTTGGTGCCGGCATCGCCACGGAAACTGTCGTGGAAATGGGAGAAGTTCGGCAGGTCGGGCACATCAGTCATCAGGCTCTTGACCCGTGCATCGAAGGTCTTCTTCGCATTGGCGCCGCCCTGAACCAGTCCGCGATCCACCTCGCCCGCAATCTCGGCCAGCACCCTCACCAGATGGGCGACGTCGCTGCGGGTGTTGTTGATGTTGGATTGGAACAACACCGAGTTGCGCGAGGTCTTGTTGATCTGGATGTTGTAGTCGTTGGCTAGAATCCCCTTGAATTGCGTACCGTCATAGCCGGCGGTACCGCACACCAGCGTCATGCGGGTCGGATCCAGGCAGAACTCGTCTTCGTCCAGGCTCTTCACGACGTTTGCCCAGTTCGTGCCGGCGGCCAGATAATCGGTAAAGCCGCTCTGGCGGTATTGCGCCGGCACCATGGCGTCCGCACCGAGAATCCGGAAGTATTTGGAGATCAGCGGATTGTTGTTGACCGCCTTGCGGATCGCGAACGCGATTTCGATCGCGTTGGCGACGAGACCGTAGCCTTCAAGCTCCATCTGGCGCCGCGAGACGTCGAGGCTGGCAATGAGCTGCTGGTTCGGGCTGGTCGATGCGTGCGTAAACACCGCCTCCTTGAACTGTTGCTCGACAGTATGGAATTCGACGTCCTTGACGGACAACATCGAGCCCTGCCGGATCGCCGACATCGACTTATGGGTCGAGTTGGTCTGGTAGACCCGCAAGCGGATCTGCCGCGGATCGGGAACCAGTCGGGTCTTGAGCAGCACCGCGTCCGACGGAGTCTTGCCGAGCTCGGCCTGCTGCTTCTCGTAAGCTGCGACCGATTTCGGGTCATGCATCCAGGTCTCGATCTCGTTCGCGGCGCCCATCGCGGTGCGCCGGCGCAGGAACGGCGAGAAGCGCGCGAAGCCGAACCAGGCTTCGTCCCACAGGAAGATGAGATCGGGCTTGATCGCGAGGCATTCCTCCATCACCCGCCGGGTGTTGTAGATATGGCCGTCAAAGGTGCAGTTGGTCAGGTCCAGCATCTTGACGCGGTCCAGCCGGCCATCGGCCCTCGCATTCAGCAGGGCCTGCTTGATGGTCTGCAGCGGCACCGCGCCGTACATCGAATACTCCGTCATCGGGAACGCTTCGACGTAGATCGGCTGGGCGCCGGCCAAAACCATGCCGTAGTGGTGCGACTTGTGGCAGTTTCGATCGACGATCGCGATGTCGCCTGGCCCGAGCAGCGCCTGCACCGCCATCTTGTTGGACGTCGAGGTGCCATTGGTCACGAAGAACACGCGATCCGCGCCGAGCGCGCGGGCTGCCTTGTCCTGCGCTTTCTTGATGGTGCCGGTCGGCTCCAGCAGGCTATCGAGGCCGCCAGTGGTCGCGCTGCTCTCGGCCAGGAACAGGTTCAAGCCATAGAATTCGCCCATATCGCGGATCCAGTCCGACCTGAACACAGACTTGCCGCGCGCGATTGGCAGCGCATGGAACGTTCCGATCGGGCGTTGCGCATATTTCTTGAGATTGTCGAAAAACGGAGTGTCGAAGCGATCCTGGATACCCTCGAGGATGGAGAGATGGAGCTCGAGGAGCTCTTCGATCGAGTAAAATATCCGCCGAACCACATTGGCTTCGGGGTTCCCAGCCATTGCCTCCACGTCGCGATTCGACATCAGATAGATGTCGAGCTCGGGACGTACCCGCTTGATGACGTGCGCTAGCCGGAGCGCGGACGCGTCCGCCTCGTCATTGATACCCGCGGCGGCGGTCATGGTGCGGAGTATCGGCGCATCGTGACGCGAGCGCAGGCCGAACCCTTCGTTGATGACGACGGCGGCGATATTGGGGTTGAGCATCGTCGCGCAGAAGGCGTCTTCGAGGCTGCCGACGATCACTGGCTCATAGACGAAAGAATCGACCGGGCGCCGCAGCTTGCGCCATTCGCTGGCGAGAGCCGGCCACTTCTCGGAGGAGACGCCGGTGACGACCAGCGTTTCGAAATAGGGCCGTCGGGCTGCATGTGAGCCGAAAGTCGAGGACACAAGCTCGGGCGCATCGCCACTGCCGTCGTCCTTGGGATCCCAATCGCCGGCATGCTGGCGGAAGGATCTTGTCATCAGGGCCTGTGTAATCCGCGTCGCAAGACCAAGTGAACCCGCCGCATCCCCGGCCGTTGCCGCTTCCCGCAAGGCCGCCATCAATTGCAGGCCGGGATAACCGTGAAACTCCTCTATGACGGAGAGATCAGCCAGCGCCGCGTCATATTTCGCGCGATCGCCGCCGCGTGCCCACGTCTTGGCTGCCTCGACCAGGTCGCGCCAGTCGTCCGCCCGTCCGCCGGGCCCGGAAATGAACTGATCGATGCGCTTTTCTGCAGCCTTGGCGTCCTTGGACATGTCTCTCTCCAGATCAGTTTGCGACGTCTCCGCCGGGATCGTGATGCCCGCTCACATCGGTCTATTGATCCAAGTCAACGGACGCGCATCTTGAAGAAGGAGCGATGCACCTCGCGATGCAATATCGCCAGAAGTGGCTGGCCGCGGCCGACTTCAGGCGGGAGATCGGATCAGAGCTGGCTGGGCAATAGCGATATCGGATCAGACGATTGCTTGTTCTCACCGAGCACGCTGTCGACCGAGCGAAGCCAAGCCGCACTGTCGGTCTTTTCCGCCAATCCCTCGGCCCGCAGCAGATCGCGCAATTGTGCGTGCGCGCCGACGATGCAGAAGGCGATATGCGCCGAGGCGAGTTTGTCGTAAAGGTCGTGCAACATGCGCGCCCCAGCCAGATCGATATAGGGCGACGCGGAGAGATCGCAGACCACCAGCCTGACATCGGCTGACTTCAGCAAGACGTCCGAAACTGTTTCCAAGATGGTTTCGGCATTGATGTAAAGCAGTGAGGCTTCCGGTCGAAAGGCGATGATGCCGACCAATGGCTCGACGCCTTCGTGCCTCGCATCGTCGGAGTAACGGCCGGTACCCGGAAGCTGGCCGAGGAAAGCGACATTCGGACGTGAGGCCCGCGCCAGGAGCAGGACAATCGAGGCAACCGCCGCCAGCAGGACGCCTTGCAATATCCCCAGGAGCAACACGGATACGAGGGCAATTGTCGCAGCGTAAAAGTCGATGCGGCTGACTTGCCACATCCGCAACAGCGCGCGGATATCCACCAGCCTGTAGACGGCGGCAAAGACGATCGCCGCAAGCACCGCCTTGGGCAGATTCGTCAGGGCTCCCGTGAAGAACAGCAGGCACAGCGCCAGCGTCACCGAACAGATCATCAGCGCCAGTGGCGTCCGCGCCCCTGCATTGTCGTTGACCGCAGATTGCGACAGCCCGCCGGCCACGGGATAGCCGTGGCCAAGTGCGGCGACGAGGTTCGCCGCGCCGAGCCCCAAAAACTCCTGCCGGACATCAAGGGCATAGCCATGCTTGGCAGCAAAGCTGCGCGCGGCGGACACACCTTCGATATAGGCCAACAGCACGCATCCCGCGGCCAAGGGGAAGAGCTCGTCGGGCTCCAACAGACCAAAGCTGGGTAACCCCAACGCCGGCAAACCCTCCGGAATTTTGCCAGTCACCGGCACGCCCAGCGACGGAAAGCCGAGCAGTGTCGCCAGCATGATCGATAGCGCCATGATCGTGAGCCCGACCGGCCGTCCCGGCAGCCGCCGCTCTCCCACGAGGAGGGACAAGAGCGCGATGGCTCCGATCGCGAGAACCAGCCAATTGATGCCGCCGAACTGTCCGGCGAGCTTGATGGCGCGATCGAAGAAATTGTGACCGCCTCCGGGGACGCCGAACAGGCTCGGCAACTGGCTCATCATGATCGTGAGCCCCGCGCCGGCCTTGAAGCCGACCAGGATACTGTCGCTCACCAGGCGGACGAGAACGCTGAGCTTGAACAACCAGGCAATCAGACAAAGCAGCGCTACTGCGCAGGCGGCCAGGCTTGCGATCTCGGCATATTTGGCCGCGTCTCCGCCGGCCAGTGCTCCGACAGTAGCCGCAATCATCAGTGAGATCGCGGAAGTCGGACCGATTGCAAGCTGGCGCGACGACCCCAGCAGCGCGTAGCCGATGCCGCCGAGCATGTAGCCGTAGATGCCGATTTGGGGCGGCAGGCCCGCCAGCGTGGCATAGGCCAGCGACACCGGAATGGCGTAAGCCGCAAGCGTGATGCCGGCAATGGCGTCCGAACGCAGCCAGGCGCGGTGATACTGCGCCAGCCAGGTCGCGGGCGGAAACAGGAAGAGCCAGCGCCATTTCCGCCCGGAAGACATCAGAGCCTGCCCTCCTCGCTTGAGGCTTCGCAGAGCAACAGCACGACCAGCAGTGCGATCACGGGGAGACCGAGCGCCAGATTCGGGATCTGCTTGGTCGCGAACGCGCCCACGGCCGCTCCGAGGCCGAACGTGACGCACAAGTTGGCGAAAATGCCGGGGGGACGGAGCGACCCATTACCGGAGGCCGCAGTGAACAGGCCTTCAATCGCCTGCCGCATGTTACCCGTGATCATGACGGAGCTGTAGACCACGCCTTCGACCCTCGTGAAGACGGCGCTCTGCACGGCGGCGACGAAGGAAATGCCAAGCGTTCCCGCAAGATCCGGCAAGCGATTGTGCAGGACGGCGATAGCGACCAGTAGGAGGATTTCGACCAGCGTGCTGATCGCGCTAGCGCGCTTTCCGGTTACGCGACGCAGCCATGACGCGACGACGATACCGACCGCGAACGCAAGGATCGGTGGGACGAAGTGGAGCGCTTTCGTCCAGTCGCCGATCGAGCCATAGACCCACAGCAGCACAAGATTTGCCGTCTGGGCATTGGCCATCACGCCGTGGATGATCCACGTATAGGCGTCGAGATAGCCGCCCGCGAAGGCCAGCAGCAGCGCGACTCGCACCGTTTCGTCGCGGCGTATCGACGAAGCAACGGCGGTATCCATCGTGCTCATGTCCCCACGTCAAATCCTCCGGCTCAACAGGGAGCGGCTTAACCCGGGCAGGGGTTGATCTGAATCAAGCATCGCCGGATTTGACGAACCAGATTTAGCGCAATCGCTGGAGGGCACGCGCAATGAGCACGGTCAGATGGATCATCTCCGCCGCCCCGGAAATCTTTCTGCTGCTGTCGGTCGCGCTCGGCACCATTCTTGGGCGCGTCAGAATCCGCGGTTTTTCGATCGGCACCACGGCCTGCACGCTCATCGTTGCCGTCCTGATCGGGCAGCTCGGCACCTTCACGTTTCCGTCCTTGCTCAGGGTCATCCTCTTCAGCCTGTTCGTGTTCACGATCGGCTACCGATCGGGACCCGAGTTCTTTGCCTCGCTGAGCATCCGGACTCTGGCTCAGGTCGCGCTCGCGCTCGTGCTTGGTGGCACCGGCCTCGTCATCGTTCTCATATTCGCCCATGTATTCGCGCTCGGTCCCGGCACCGCTTCCGGTCTCGCTGCGGGAGCCCTGACACAGTCGTCAGTCATCGGCACCGCGTCTGGCGCACTAGCCCAGCTCGGACTGCCCAAAGAGTTGCTGCAGCAGCAGGACGCCAATATCGCGGCCGGCTACGCCGTCACCTACGTGCTCGGCTATATCCTCACGCTCCTGTACGTGCCGTTCGTCGCGCCGAAATTGATGCGGATCGATCTGAAAGCGGAAGCTGCAAAGCTCGAGGCGGAGCTTTCGGGCGGCAACCCGCCACAAACTGAGAATCTGCATTATCGAAAATTCCAGGCCCGCGCGTACCGGGTATCGACCGCGGCCGGCCGAACCGTCGGCGCCGTCGAAGACGAGATCGGCAGCCGGAGCGTGATCGAGCGGATCGTACGGCGGGGAGCTGACGTCGAGCCGCATCGCGACACGGTGCTTGAAGCGAGCGACGACGTCGTCATCGCGGGTCGCACGGCGGCCATAGTCGCAGCAAAGCCGATTGTTGGCACTGAAATCGACGCCGATGAGATCCTGAAGGCTCTTCCGGGCAATGTGGTCGACGTCCTCGTTGACAATCGCAAGCTCCACGGCCGCTCCGTCAAGGACATGGCCGACCGCGTCGGCGACGCCGCGCGCGGCGTGTTCCTGCGCACCTTGACGCGGATGGGACGCGAGGTCCCCCTGAGCGCCGATACCCGCGTCTATGTCGGTGACGTCATGACCTTGGTCGGCAGCACCCGCAACATCGAGCGCGCCGCCTCGCAGGTTGGACAGATTCTGAGCTCCGAGGACCGCACCGACATCGCATTTCTTGCCGCGGGTATTGCCGTAGGTCTGCTTGCCGGTCTCGCGAGCGTCAAGTTCGGGTCTGTGCCCCTGACGTTGGGAGGTGGCGGCGGCGCCCTGATTGCGGGGCTCTTCTGCGGCTGGCTGCGGTCGCGGCGGCCGACCATGGGCGCAATGCCGCCTGCAGCGCAGCAGACGCTGAGCGATCTCGGCCTTGGCGGCTTCATCGCCGCGATCGGGCTCGGCAACGGCCACGCGGCCTGGGTCGCGATCCAGTCACACGGCATGCTGCTTGTCGGCATGGGCTTGGTCGTCACACTGGTGCCGCTGATCGTGACGACCCTGTTTGCCCATCGCGTGCTCCGCATGAACCCGGTCATCATCTGCGGAGCGCTGGCCGGCGCCATGACGGTCGATGCCGCCGTGACCGGCGCCTGCGAAGTTGCAGAAAGCCAGACGCCGGTACTCGGCGTCGCCGTGCCCTATGCTGTCGGAAATGTTGTGTTGACCGTGCTTGGCCCGATCATCGTAGCCAGCACTTTCGCCGGTTGAGGAGGCTTGTTTGAAGCTCCGCTATCCTTCGATCGCATGGTGCCTAGCGGCAGCGTTGAGCATCCTGGCCTCCTCTCTGGCTCCCGGGCGCGCCGACGACAACATCCGAATCCAGGAGGAGGTATGGGCCCTGCCGTTGCCGCTGCCGATGTTCGCCTATGTGGTGCGGCCTGTCGGCGACGGCCCCTTCCCGCTGGCGATCATGAACCATGGCGTCTCGCTCAAACCGGTTGACCGCAGCTTCTTCCCGCTGGTGGAGTTCCGTGACGCCGCGAAGTGGTTTGCCAAGCGCGGCTATTTCGTCGTAGCGCCGGTCGGCACCGGCTACGGCGCGGCCGCCATCGACATCCCCGAGCACGGTCTTTACGGCCCCTTCTTCTCCAAGGTCGGAAACTGCAGCAATCCGAACTTCCACGATGCCGGACGTGCGGTGGCGCAGGTCGATCTCTGGATCATCGACTACATGGTGGCCGAGAAGCGAGTTCTGCCAACGGACGTCGTGGTGATCGGCCAGTCCGCCGGCGGCTGGGCCTCCATTGCGCTCTCGGGCGCAAACCCGCCGCAGGTCAAGGCAATCATCACCTTCGCGGCTGGACGCGGCGGCCGCGTCGACGGCAAGCCGAATAACAATTGCGCGCCGGACAAGCTCGTCGAAGCGACTGCCGATTTCGGCCGGACGTCGCGGGTGCCAATGCTGTGGTTCTATATCGAGAACGACACGTTCTTCGGCCCTGCCCTGTCGAAGCGCATGCATGAGGCCTTCACCGGGGCCGGCGGCAGGGCCGAATATCATCTGATGCCGCCCTTCGGCAGCGAAGGACATTTCTTCATCGGCTCGCCCGACGCGATCCCGATGTGGTCGCCGCTCGTTGAACGATTCCTTGACGCGCAGAAATAGCCGCAGGGGCTGGCGTGGAGGCAGAACATGATTGACGCAACTTCAGTGTTTTCGCCTGGGCGTGCGCTGGTCTGCGTGTTGGTATTGTTCGCCGCGGCCCTTGCCGGACCAGCTTCGGCGCAGAATAAAGCCGCGCCAAAGCCGGCTCCAGAGGTAAAGTCCGCCGAAATCGCACCTCGCGGGCAGCGCGAAGCCAAGGACATCACCTATGGCGACTGGAAAAAGCTTTGCGTGAAGCCTGGAGGAGCGCCGACGCTATGCCGGACCTCAATCACGGGGCGGTTTGCTACGGGGCAGATGGCAATCCGCGTGGACCTGATCGAGCGTGACGGTGACCCCATCGCGCGACTGCAAGTGTTTGTTCCCGTCGGCATGTATCTGCAGAGGCCCGCCAAGCTGACGGTCGACGGGGCCAACGTCCAGTCATTGCCCTACACCTGGTGCCTGACCAATGCCTGCATTGCGGCCGACGCCGCGGATCCCAAGTTCATCGACGACATGGATCGTGGCGAGGTCCTCGTGCTCGAACTCACCGATTCCAACCTTCTGTCTCTGACGACATCGTTGCCGCTGGCACAGTTCGGCTCGGCTCACAAAGGCGCGCCCGCACAGATCCTGGAGCAGGACATCGAGGAGTGAGCAGGTGAGAACGATCAGGCGCTCTTGGCGCAGGCGCGTTCAACCGTTGCGATCAGCTCGCTGGCCGCGAAGGGCTTGCTCAAATAGGCCGCACAGCCGGACTCGATCGCGGCTGCCTGGTTTGCCTGGCTGTCGTTGCCCGTGATGTAGATGACAGGAACCGTAGCACCATCATTTGCCAGCTTCCGCCGCAGAGCGATACCGGACTCGCCGTTCAGATTGATGTCCAGCACGAGGCAGCCCGCGTCTTCGAGACGGCCATGACGAAGCAATGCAGCGGCGGAGGCGAAAACAACTGCGGTAAAGCCGTGGTTCCGCAGCAACCGCTCCATGCTTCGCCGCATCGATGAATCGTCATCCACGACGTATATTGACCTGCGTGCAAACAACGGGTGAGCTTTCTCATCGGAGACTCTGCACTCGCCTCGCAACGACGACGCGCCGCAAATGTTCCTGCGCAAATTCAGGAGCCAACTAGGCAGTCGTTGCCAGAATCTGTCAATAACATTCCATATTGTCCTATCGTACAGGTCTCATCGCGAGATTGGCGCTAGCCGCCGCAAACGGTCCGACGGTTCACGCCGGCTGCGTGCTCAGAAGTCCGAGCCGCTCTGCGACGGAGACCAGCTCGGCCAACGACGGCACCTGCATCTTTGTCATCACCTGGTGCCGATGCGCCTTTACGGTGCGCTCCGTGGTTCCAAGCTCGTAGGCGATTTGCTTGTTGATCTTCCCGCGCACGATGAGGTCGAAGACCTGTCGCTCGCGTCGCGTCAGAGATGTCAAACGAGCACGAAACGACTCCAGTTTGCCCTGTTGGCCGCGCACCGCCTCTTGTCGAGCCAGTGCGCGCTCGATTGCGCCGATCAACTCCTCCGAAGATACGGGTTTGGTCAGAAAATCTTCGGCGCCGGCCTTGATCGCGCGAACAGTCGTTGCGGTATCCGCATGCCCCGTCAGGAATACGATCGGCAACGGCGAAGGCCGTTGGGCGAGGCACGCTTGCAACTCAGGGCCGCTCAGGCCCGGAATCTGCACGTCGAGCAGAATGCAGCCCGGATGTTCGGAGCCAGGGGGATCCTCGAGCAGTTGTTGCGCCGATGCGTAGGTCACAACCTCATAGCCGGCAAGCTTGAGCCGACGCTGGATGGCAGTGCGAAACGATGGGTCGTCGTCGACCACGTAGACGAAGCCAGGCAATGTTTTCCTCCCGACCTGTTCTTGCAAGCAGAACGCCCAACCGCCCGCGCAAGCCTTAGAAGCAATTCAAGGCGCCTCGCCCCCCGCGGTCAACATCAACGAAAGCAGCCCGCCCGCAGTGGCACGACCTCAGGCGGAATGTGCGACGTAAGCCTAAGCCGCGCAATCCGACAGATGTTCTGACAGATTTCTCATCCGGCGCACCATCGCCGTCCCTGTACTTTGGTACAATGCACCTACAGACAATGGTTGCAAAGCCTGCTTTTAGCTTAAACAACCTTCGCGGGAAGGGCGATGATCGGCGGCTCCGTATTCCCGGTGATTGAAATAGCTGCGCGCGGTTGTCGCGTCAGCACCAGTTCGGGAGTTGGCCATGCTGGTTCGCAACGCTGCCGACGCTTCCTCGCGGCATCATTCACTCCGCGAGCTTGGCCTGAATACCAGTTCAAATCCGATCATCAGTTTAAACGAATTTACCTATAAAAAAGGCACCGAAATCTACGGTGAGAAAGAGCCCGCCGAATACGTCTACCAGGTCAAATCAGGCGCCGTGCGAAGCTACAAGCTCCTCTCAGACGGGCGCCGTCAGATCGGCGCCTTCCACCTGGTTGGCGACATCTTCGGGCTCGAAAACGGCAGCGAGCATAGATTCACAACGGAAGCGATCGTCGACACGACCGTGCGTCTGGTTAAGCGGCAGAGCCTCGAACTCGTCGCAGAAGGCGATGCCATGGTTGCCCGAAACCTGCTCAGCATGACCACCAACAACCTTCAGCATGCGGAAGACCACATGCTGCTGCTCGGCCGCAAGACCTCGCTGGAGCGGGTTGCGGCCTTCCTGCTCGAGATGGATACGCGGCTAACCGCCGCGGGGATCCTGGCCCTGCCAATGTCGCGGCGCGACATCGCGGACTACCTCGGATTGACCCTGGAGACCGTATCCCGCGCCCTGTCCCGCCTCCACGACCTCGGCATCCTCGGCTTCATCGGCAATACCCAGCGGCAGATCATGCTCCTGGACCGGCATCAGCTCGCAGCCCTTGATGATCTCCAGAATTGAAGCCGGGCGCCGCGATTGCCGAGAGATGTTCAAGGGTCTTGCGCAACACCTCGAACAGGACCGCGGTCGACCAGCCGAACATCAGAATGCCGTTCATGGCAGTCATCGGCCCCGTCAGCCGCCAACCCTGCACTGGCGTGACATCGCCGTAGCCCAGCGTGGTGTAGTTCACGAAGGTGAAATACAGCAACTCGCTCCCCTCGGGCGCCGCACCAACCAGAGCGTACGCCAGCGCCCAGACAAGAACCTCGGCCGTGTGTGCAACCATCAAAATGACAGCTATCGCGACCATTACCGCCATCAGGTGAGATCGGGGCCGCATTGTATGCTTCAATCCCGCTCTGCGGGCGATGTCGATCGCTGCGACGGTCACCAGCGCATGAACCATGATGTTGATCACGCTGATGAAAGTGCCGAGCAGAAATTGGACGGCCATCGCGAGCTCCCAGACTGGTGCGGTTTGGTTGGTCAGCACTGCCATCCGGCCCGCGGTACGATGCGGGCGTTTGATGCAGATCAACGTGCCGCGGGCGTGTACGCCCATTGCCCGCACCCCGGCCACCAAGGAGCCCGATCATGACGCTCAGCTTGGCGCTCCGGGGCTACCGTTCATCAGCAGTGCCAGCGTGTGCCTGGCGATCATAAGATCCTCGTCGGAGGGCACGACGTAGACCGGGATGCGGCTCGCTGGAGACGATATCAGCCGCGATTGCAGAGCGTTCTCTTGTGCATCGAGCTTGACACCGAGCCATGCGAGCTGCTGCGCCACGCGCGAACGGAGCAATGCGGAGTTGTCGCCGAGCTCTGCCGTGAAGACGAACGCGTCAAGGCCCTGCAACGCAGCTGCGAGCATGCCCGCATTGAGACCGATCCGATAAACGAAATGATCGATGGCGAACTTCGCGCTCGTGTCCTTACTTGCTTCGAGCCGACGCATATCAGCGCGGACCGCGACTTTCGGATCGATTTGCCCCGCTCGCACTCCCATCGGCAATTCGTCGAGCGCGGTGAAGGCCATTGTGCTCTCTACGCTCAGTCCACCGCTGAGCGCGCACATCGATGCCTCGCTCCCGAGACGCGCGACTATCACCCGTCCCATCGCGATTTCCGGCGCAATCCTGGGCAAGGCCTTCGCAATATATTCGTAAGTGAGACCATGAGAGCCGTAGCGTCGCACGCCCTCGGCATAGAGGTGACGGGGAATGGCACAATCGTCGGCGACCGCGGCACGCGTTCGGTGAAATGCGGTGTCGAAGCAGGCGACCTGCGGTAGCGCCAGGAAATTTGCCAGGATCGAACGGATTGGCGCCAGATTATGCGGTAGATCAAACGGCGCCAACGCGGTCAACCGCTCCAGGCACGCTAGGACTTCGTGATCGATGAGGACCGGCCGGTCATGCTCTGTACAACCGTGAATGACGCGGTGCCCGACTGCAATCGGATTTATATGAAGCTCGTCCCGCAACCAGGTGCCGGTGATGTCCATCGCAGCCGCAGCATCCGGCACTGCTTCGACTAGGTAAGCGCGATTGGCCAGCGGACCACCGCCAGCCTTGCTCGCCCGCAGGCGCGGACAGCGCCCGATGCCGTCCATTTGCCCCTTGAGCCGTTGCCGTAGCCTGCCGTCTCCTTCGACAGAGTAGATCTGGAATCGGAGATCAGAGGAGCCGGCATTGATGACAAGAATGGTGTCCATGGCACTCACACCGCAAATGTTGCAGCATGCCGACCCGCGGCATCGACTCCGGCGGTCCGAGCGACGTCAGGGGGGGAGCCAGGCATTTCCACCACCATCTCCGACCGGTCGTCGTATCTTCACCCGAGAGCTTCCATCAAGCTCATGGAGGTCAACGCTCGATTGCCAGCTGTGCGGGCGCAGCACGTTCAGCGCGGATCCAGGCGACTGTCAGCTCCCAGACGACAGACAGAATGATCGGTCCGATGAAGAGGCCGATGATTCCGTGGAAGAGAGTTCCGCCGATCACTCCGATCAGGATGACCAGCGCCGGCGTGGTCAGGCCGCGCCCCATGACAAGCGGTTTCAGGATATTGTCGAGCACCGACACGATCACGAGAAACACCGTCAGCAGGAGCGCGATCGGAAATTCCTTGTCGGTCCAGATCCAGATGATAACCGGCAGGATGACGATCGCCCCGCCGATCTGCACGATCGACAGCAACAGCACGATGAAGGCAAGAAGGCCCGCGCTGGCGATGCCGGCGAGCTTGAAACCTATTCCCGCCAGCAAGGCCTGGATGATGGCAACGCCGATCACGCCTTGAGCCACCGCACGGATCGTGGCTCCCGCCAAGTCCAGAAAATGCTCGCTTTGGTCCGGCACGATGCGCGACAGAAAGCTGCGCCCTGCGGCCACGAGCTGAGGTCCATACGGAAACAGCACGCCGGCCACCGCCACCGACAGCAGAAACTTGACAGTTCCCACACCGGCATTGCCGGCAAACCCAAGCAAAGTGCTCGCAAATGGCTTCAAATAGGGGACGACCGCGCGCAAGAGCGACCGTAGGTTGGTCGTCGCCTGATCCCAGAGATCGAACAGCTGAGGCCCGATGACTGGCCACTCCTTGAGCGACTGCGGCGGCGAAGGCACATGCAATTCACCAGCTGTCACCTGGGCGGCAAGATCGGTGATCCCGTCGACCGCGCCCATGCCCAGCCAGGTCGCCGGTCCGATCACCACAGCCAGGTTGACGAGCGTGAGGATCGTCGCCGCAAGCTTCGGCCGGCCACCGAGAATGTCGCAAAGGCGCCGAAACACCGGGTTCAGCGCAGCAGCAAGCACGACACTCCAGGCCAAAATGGGGATGAATGGACGGACCAGGAGGAGCGCCCAGACGAGCAGCAGCCCCAGCAATCCGAGCCGGATCAGAAGCTGGATGATCTCGTCTCCGGAGAATATCTGACGGAGTGTTTTCACGGACGCGCCTTCAGCCATGCCGCGCATGCTGAGGTGAACTAGCCCCTGCTCTCACGCCGCACGCTTGATCCAGATCAAGCGTCGAGCCTCTTCTAGGGCTGTGGTCCGGTCTAGGGCTGTGGTCCAGAGAGAGTCAGCTCACGCTCGGCCCGAAATACGTTACCGTAGAGACTCGCTATCCATTGCCGGCCTCGAGACGTCACGTTGAGATAACGTATCGCCGGCTGGATCTGGGGAGCTACGTTACTCCAATAGAATTGTGGATATTTGTAAACGATGTCCGCTGGCGTCGCGTAGCCCAGGGTCTTGTTGAGGCCGATCTCCTCGAACTCGTAGAACAGCGCGTTGGACTTCTTCAGATAGTTGGGATCGCCGAGCTGACCGATGAGATCGGCGGCCCGTAACAGCAATCCCTCCTCTTCAATGAGGCTGTCATTCGAAGACATCGTGTAAGGAAACCGGGTATATTCGATCGCCCGAGCGACCCGGTCAGCGTCCACCTGCTCGACGGAATCCAGCCGTTCCAACACGAACAGCTTCGAGCGATCCACATGATATGGCGCGAGAGCTGCATCGGACGATCCTCGCGGCAGACGAACCGTTTTGCCGGTCACGTCCGCGATGAACAGATCGTCCTCATCACCCTGAACGACGCCGCGGACGTATCCGATGTCGTGGGCAAGGCACGCCAGAATGAAATTCGCATAGTCGTTTGCCGTGGTGGGCCGGAGCAGCGCGCGCCCCGTCAGGATATCGTGCCCGGCAAGGGTCACGAGCAACGTATGCTCGATGTTATGATAGAGAGCATCGCTGTTGCCGATGCACTCCATGGTGAGCTTGGCCGCGAACGGAAGCAGTTCGGTCAGTCCGGCATGGGAGGCACCGAACCGGTCCTTGGTTTCCATCGTCAGAAACGCGCCCAGAGCTTGCGACACCAGTTCCGGAACTGTGATCATCAGGTCTCTCCGCTATGGTATTGTCGACGATGCAGATCAAGCCGTTGCGATTAATGTTCGCGATATTCGCAGGTTCTTCAAGCCCGCCGCGCTCTGCGACCTAAGGACGATCCATCTGGTGCCGCGCCTCGGGCAAGCGGACCCGCGACCGGCCGGAGCCGCTCACGACCTCCAAGCTCGCTCGTTGATTCAAATCAAGGCCAAGCCGGTAACGACCGCAAACATCATGTGCACGGTCGTGCCGCCGGCGTGACGGAATTCTTCTCTCGCCGGTCAGTCGAGATTTAAACCAGTGGAGGATATGATGACGTTCATCAAAGGAGCATTTGCAGCAATTCTTACTGTCGCGACCACCATGATTTCTGTAGCCGGAAGCGAAGCAGCGCCCTTGCCGACCAACGTCGGAGCCATGAGAGCCACGCTCGATAGTGACCTGGTGAAGGTGCGCTACGGAGGCTGGGGTTATCGCGGCGGATGGGCCGGAGGCTACCGCGGAGCGGGATTGGGCTATCGTGGTTTGGGATATCGCGGCGTCGGATATGGCTACAGAGGTTACGGATATAGAGGCTACCGCGGCTGGGGCTCCGGTGCAGTGATCGCGGGCGCTGTGGTCGGCGGCGCGATCGCAAGTTCCGGCTACTATGGTGCATATCCCTCCTACGGCGGCGGATACTCCTCTTACGGCGGAGGATACGGCTATGAATATTGCCCGCCCAGTGCCTACAGCGCCTACGGTAGCTATGGCGGTTATGGCGGTTACTACGCGAGGCGGAGCTACTATTCCGGCTGGTAGATCTGCCTCGGATTCTCCTGAGCACGCGCTCTTGGTGCCCGGGCTCGTCTTCGCGAGCCCTGAAAGCGTCGCGTATACTGCCAATACGTGAACTACCCCACGCATTGCGTCGCAAGACCGGGCGTGGTCCTGGGAGTGCGTCCCGTCGCGCGCGCTGCCGCACGAGAAGCGGTGCGGCCCGGCACTCCGGCCAACCGCGGCGGTCCGGTCGATCGCGCCGGCAGACGCTGACTGGCTTGCGCGATAAGACCACAAAAATGAGGGCCGACATGACTGCCGGCCCCCTGAAGACGTCAGACTCTGGAGAGCTCAGTACCTCGCGACGACCGGGTTGGCCCCTCCGAAGCGGTAATTGAAGCGCACGGTGAGCATATCCACGTCCTGGGTGATCCGGTCGTTCACGAAAGCAGCAAGTCGCGGATCGGCGACCGTGAACGAATTATTCCGGTGCCCCATGAACAGATGATCGTATTCGAGACCCACCGACCAGTTCGGGGTGAAGCCATACTCGAATCCGACACCGATGACACCACCCCAGCGGGTTGCGCTTTGCGCCGCGAGCTCGGCGCCGGTCGCAGTATCAAGCACGCTGAGACGATTGTCTGTTACCGCAGCGCCGCCCTTCACGTAGAACAGTGACGCATTCCAGGCGTAGCCGATCTGGCCGGTGAAGAGGCCGATGGCGCTCGTTTTGGCGCGTGTGGAGAGCGTCGGATCGAACAGGCTCACGCGCTGGTTGCTGAGATCCGCCCAATCGCCCTGAGCCTCCAGACCAAACACCCACTGGCTGGCCTGCCAGCGATAACCGAGCTGGCCACCGATAACGCCACCTGATCGATCGCGGCAGCCGGAGGCGACGGCGACGCCAGCCGCGTCAAGGAAATCGACGCAGTTGTGGTTCTGCGCCCAGCCACCATTGCCGCCGATGTAGAACCCCGTCCAATTGTAGATCGGAATGATCGGTGCCGGTGGCGGCGCCTTTACGGCCATATCGGCAGCCATGGCGGTCCCCGCCGTGCACAGCGCCACCAGACCAACGGTTGCTAATAGAAGTCTTTTCATCATGCTCTCTCCTTGCCGGCCGCTTTTTGATTGCCCGAACGGCGGCTTGTTGCACTGCAATCATCCCCCAACTTCCAGCTGAAACTCTACGGGCGACGGCACCAACTCCACGTGCCATAATGGCAACACCCAAGACATTTCGAACGCAACATCGGCATGAAGCACCAAGACATGCGGCCTATTTCTCCGGGTCGCCTTTGGCTTCGTGGCCGGCAACTTCGTCGCCTCGGTCTTGCTCTATCCAGGACGGAATGTCGCTCGAGGGAATCAGCCGTCGCGGCAAGAAGGGATTGAGCGTGCCTGCAAACACGATCAATCCTTCATTGAACTTCTCTCGCGCGAAAGCCCGCGCCTCGGCTTCGCTTTCGAATGTGCGTGTCTCCCGTGGACTTCGCCGCTTCGGCAAGGTCCCACGCTTCTGCACCTCGAATGTGACATACCAGGTCTGCGGCATCCGCCAGCTTCCGGATCGCGATCAAGCAGACATCTGCCGGCGAACGATAATCAGTGAGATCATATCGGCGTCCTAGTTGCGCCGCTCTTCACGGCGCTCCGTGCGCCCTGTACGCCTTTCCTGGCGGCGTTCAGTCCGGCCCGTGCGTCGTTCCTGACGCCGTTCGTGGCGGGCTCCCCGCCTCTCCTGGCGTCGCTCCATGCCGATCGTCTGCGCCGACACTTCTGTTCCTAACAGCACCGTGCCGGATGCCGCCAATCCGAATACAGCGGCCCATCCGAGCAATGAAAGAGCCCCGCGACGATCGATTCCGTCAGACCTTGACGTTTCACTCATGTCAGTTACTCCCGATCTTGAAGGACGTTTTGATTGGGCAATGCCCCAACGTGCACTCATTGATGGTGTCGATGGCGGGCGCCCCCCTCCGAAGATGCGACGATCGGAGACGCTCACCAAACCTGGTTGCCAAACCAGCCGTACTGCGGCGGCCGCGCGACGAGCCGGATATTTTTCTCGATGTGCCTCCTCGCACTTTTGTTTTGACGCTGCGGCTTCACATCAGCCTTTGTTGACGGACGCGCTGGCGGTCGTTCGGCATCGGCTGCTCCTAGCTGAGCAAAGGCCTCGCGAGCGCGCCTCTGTGAGACGTCGGCGCCCGGCAGGGCACCAGGCTCGACCCTGGCGATGTCGGTTGCGACAAACGTCGGCACGCTAGTGTCGAGAACGACCCGCTCGGGCAATTTCCAATCGGAATGGATGCGGATGGTCGCGGAGCGCGCGGCTCCACCGTGGATGGCAGGCCGATCCGGCACCAGTGCGTCCACAAGGAAGAGCATCGCGAGCAACGTACTGCCGACATAGAACAGGTATCGTGAGATGGGCATTGTCGGCGCCATTGCCGCCGCAGATCTTCGTCTGGCAAGCAACGGGCCACGGCGGCAGAATTGGCGAAGCAATGCAACCTGCATGGCACGGCTGCCTAAATCGAGCCGCCGTTGCTTCCGCCGCGACGCCCCTGGTGAGCACTTGCCGCGGCATGGGCGGCGCTTCACTGGTAAGCGCCACGCAAGCTGCAGCAGGCCAATGTTCACCGTGTCCGAACGCGGCGTCGCTTGAGCCAGATCAACGAATTGATTTTTCGCAACACCGCCTCGCGTCGTATCGCACGGCTTGGTCAGTGGCTGTGACCTGCCCCTTGGTACAATGACCGGAAGGGCAATTGCAGAGGTGTGGCACGCAACGCAGAATTCTCACCGCGTACATCGAGCTTCTGGCAGGGAGGGCCGATGATGAGTCAATTCGAGCTGAGTTCGCGCGCGGCCCTTTGTCGGAGGCTTGCAAGGCAGGATCCGGCAAACCAAACCGTCTGGATGGCCGAGGCAAGAAGCTGGTCACGCTTGGCGGCCGAGAGGCTTCATGATGAGCACCGATTGAAAGGTGGCATCACCGCCCGACTGTTCTTCGCGTTCACCAGATTGATCGAGGCGCAACACGAGCCCACGAACGAACCGGCAGAGATGATGAAGAGCGGATCAAGAGGCATCATGCCGTCTCGGAGCTTGTCGCCGACTGCATGACGCATTCCCGCGAGAAGCGTTCGCTCGATTACATACCTGGCTCCAGTGGAGAGAGGGGCCGAGATCCCACGTGACAGCGCGCTTCCGATGCGTCCCCGCGCGATGCACATATCGGACGGCAGAGCGTCGTCATCCAGATTCACTTAACTTGATTCGAACTTGATCCGGCAAACTCGAAGACGAAGCGGATGCGATTTGTTTGAATCCCTTGATCTAAAGCAAGCCGCCGCCCCGGTGCTGCGTTGGTATTGTGGCGTTGAAGTTCATTTTTGGAGAACGTCCATGAAGTCGATAAGCGCAAGGAAGATTGCCGTTGCCGTCGCCGCGCTCGTATGTGGCACGACGCTGTCCATCGGCTGGACCGACCAAGGTGGAGTTTCGCTGGGGCTCGACAAGGCGCAAGCGGCGACGAGGTTGTACGTCACTCCCTATTATCGCGGACACTACTACACCAACGAGGGTCTGCCCTGGTACGCCGTGCGAGCCTATTACTTCGGCGGACCGTGGAGCTACGGCTATAGCGGCTGGACCGACTATGCGGCGCGCAACGGCATCGGGTGCGTCCCAGGCTCGCTGGTGAAGGGCGGCGATGGCATCATGTATGTGTGCCAATAGAGCTTGATGATGGCGCGATGGGCGGCGCTCATTAAGCCGCCTCTCGCGCCAATCTGCGCTCAGGAGATCGACGGCTGAGGGGGAGGATACCATGACCTATGTTCTGGTCGTCGTCAGCTGGCTCGGCGTCGCGAATGGCGCCGTCATATCGACACAAGAGTTTTCAAGCGCGGAGCGTTGCGAAGCAGCCCGGACGGCGCTGATGGAATACGCGAAAGCGCGCAGCAGCGACGAGACGCTGAGACCACTCTGCGTGCAGAAGTAAAGCTGTCGCTCCCGCTCCCATTCTGCTGGAAGCGTCTTCGCGTGTTGCCCGCGCTTAGCAGCTGCGTCGTTTTCTTGCGATTCCTTGACATTGATCAATGGTCCGCGCAGTGAACCATGGAGCGATCCAAATTCACTCTCACAGGACGGAGACCATCATGAAGCGTGGCATGCTCACAAGATTATCACTCGCAGGTGCCGTGATCGCCCTCGGCGTGTCCGGCTCAATCGACTGGTCGGCCGACGAAGGCCTTTCGCTCTCGCTCGGCCGGGCAGAAGCACGGGTCGGACGCCCCTTGACACCCGTGTCAGTGGCCGGCGTTGCACGGCGCACCACCAGGCGTGCGGTCGTGGGCGGCGCGGCAGTTGGTGCGGCCGCGGTCGGCACGGCGTGCGTCCGCGTTCTGGTCAATGGTAGCTACGTCTGCCGCTGATGGCTGTTGTTGCCAGTTTGAGCACCGCATCCTGCAGGAGGATGATCTTGCAGGATGTGCTGTTCAGGTCGAGCGTCGGATAGAGGCGAATAGCGCACGACGAGCCCAGATCAGGAAAGCACCGATTCTTGCAATGGTGGGCGCACCAGGCTCGAACCTGGGACCCGTTGATTTAGAGATAGCGACGGGTAGAGAACAATCAATAACTTACTGGTCGCATCGCTGGGCATATCCGGCCGAAAATGGGCATTCGTCGAAACATCATAGTGCTTCGTTGCATTGCCATCAGCGGCACCTTGATAGTCCGCCAAACGTCGCTGTTTTCTGTGCCAAACCTCGCGGCTGAGACGCCTGTGCTCTCCGGTATCAAAACGACACGAGATCTCCGGTTTCCGCTGCGCGCTTTATTGCGCCGATTACTTTGAGGGTTTTGAGCCCTTCGCGCCCGCTCACCACAGGCTCGGCCGTACCGCGGATAACCCCACAGAAATTTGCGATTTGCAGACCAAGCGGGTCTTCCTTCTCGTACTTCAGTTGCTCGGGCTCGATCGGCGTCCACCAGCTGGCCTTGCTCGGGTGATGCCACAGATCGAGTTGCGGAATCGCCAGCGATGCCCTGGTGCCGCCGATCTGGTAGCAGGTCTCCAGCGTATGGCTATAGGCCGGATTCTCTCCGGTGGTGAATTCCCAGCTCCAAGGCGACTGGATGGTATCGGAGACATTGACCGTTCCCAGCGCGCCGGAAGCGAAGTGCAGGATGATCACCGCGGTCTCTTCGACCGCATTTCCACGCAGCTGATTGGATTTGGCAGCCTGTACCGCGACGATATCCCCGCACAGATACCGCAACAGGTCGACATCGTGGATGAGGTTCAGGAAAATGGGCCCCGCCCCTTTCTCGCGGCGCCAGGACACCTCAAAATAATCGTCCGGCTTGATCAGCCAGAACATGCCATGCACCGATACGATCTGGCCGAGCCTGCCGCTGTCGATCTCCGCCTTGGCGCGCTGGATCATCGGGTTGTGGCGGCGGTGGTGGCCGGTTAGCAGCGGCACGCCCGCCCGCTCGGAGGCTTCGACCAACGTCTGTGCCGCCACGATATCATCCGCTAACGGCTTCTCGATCAGCGCCGGGATGCCCGCAGCGATACATTCCATGCCGTTGGCCACGTGCACCTGATTAGGCGTGGCGACAACCACCCCGTCTGGCCGATCTTCGGAGAGCAAGTCCTGAAAGGACGGAAACCAGTTCACGTTCAGCGAAACCGCCAACTCTCGCGCCGCCGGCGTCGGATCGACGATCGACGACAGCACCGCTTCCGGCCGCGCGAGAATGTGTTCAATGTGTCGCTTACCGATGAGACCTGCTCCCATGACCGTCAGGCGGACGGGTGCGCTCATGCAATGCTATCCCTTCTTCTCATCAAGAAGCTTTGCCACACGACGCAAGCCGAGCAGATAGCCCTGAGTACCGAAGCCGGCGATGACCCCATCAGCTCGTTTGGAGACGAACGAGTGGTGACGGAATTCCTCGCGCTTGTGCACGTTGGAAATGTGCACCTCGATCACTGTACCGTCAAACGTGTTCAGGGCGTCCAGGATGGCGACCGACGTATGGGTGAAAGCCGCGGGATTCATTACGATGCCGACAGCCGTCTCGCGCGCCTCGTGGATCCAGTCGATCAGCTCGTATTCTCTGTTCGACTGGTGAAAGCGCATCTCCAGACCGAGCTCGATGGCCAGCCCCCGACAATCCCGCTCCACATCCGCAAGCGTCTCGTGGCCATAGATGTGGGGCTGGCGCTTGCCAAGCAAATTGAGATTTGGCCCGTTGAGGACGTAGACAAGACGACTCATGGAATAACTCCGTTCAGTGATGGGCGAGGATCTCGCCAAGGAACTGCTTGGTGCGAGCGTGCTGCGGATTGCGGAAGAAAGCGTCGGGCACACCTTCTTCGATGATCTGCCCTTCAGCCATGAAGATGACACGGTCGGCAACCTGGCGGGCAAAACCCATTTCATGGGTGACGCAAATCATGGTCATGCCGTCGTTGGCGAGGCCGATCATCGTGTCGAGCACTTCCTTGACCATTTCCGGATCGAGAGCCGAGGTCGGTTCATCAAACAGCATGACCTTGGGCTGCATGCAGAGAGCACGCGCGATCGCGACGCGTTGCTGCTGACCGCCCGAGAGTTGAGCCGGATACTTCTCGGCCTGCTCACCAATGCGCACCCGCTCGAGATATTTTCGCGCGGTCGCCTCCGCTTCGGCCTTGCTGATGCGGCGTGCGCGAATGGGCGCGAGCATGCAGTTCTGCAAGACCGTCATGTGCGGAAAAAGGTTGAAGCTCTGAAAGACCATGCCGACGTCCTGACGTACGACGTCGATGGCCTTGATGCTGTCGTCCAACCGATGACCGTTCACCACGATACTGCCCTGCTGGATCGCCTCCAGGCGGTTGATACAGCGGATCAGCGTCGACTTGCCCGAACCGGACGGACCGCAGAGCACGATCTTTTCGCCTCGGCGCACAATGAGATCAACGTTGCGGAGAGCCTGGTACCCGCCGTACCATTTCTGCACGCCCTTCATTTCGATCAGGATCTGGTCCTGCATGGATTCGGCCTCCGTTATCGGACGGCGGCCAACGCTCCCAGCGCGTCGGCCGCTTGCAGTGACTATTGAACAGTGAACGGAACGCCGGGGACTGAGTCGGGGAAGATTGGCACGGGCGCCTTCATCCACTTGGCGTAGAAGCCGGCCAATTTGCCATTGGACTTGATCTCGTCGATGAATTTGTTTGCCGTCTCGTTCCACTCCTTCTCTTGCAGGCGCGTGCAGGCCCCGTTGTACAAGGCGGTGAAGTGAAGCTTGGGCTCGAATCCAAGTTCCGGCTTTGCAGCGTTCAGACGCTGCGGGTAGAAACTGTTTGCGCCGACCGCCTGCACCTGACCCGAGAGCAGCGCCTGGATCGTGGCCGCGTCGTCATCAAACCTGCGGATTTCGGCGCCCGCTGGAGCATTATTGGTTACCTGGGTGTCCTGCGTGGAGGAGCGTGGGACGCCAATAACGTACTTCCCCATATCGGCATTACTGTTGATCGGCGTTGCCTGGGCAGCGACAAGTGTAATCTCATTGGCAACATATGGCCTGGAATATTGTACCGCCTTCGCGCGCTCGGGCAGCATGGCCATGGTCGCGAACAGAATGTCTACGCGGCCTGTGGTCAGCGCCGGAATACGATTGGCCACCGCCAGCGGGACGAACTCGGCCTTCACGCCGAGATATTCAGCGAAGGCGCGCCCCATGTCGGCGTCGATCCCGTCCTGCTTTCCTGAGCTGTCGACATAGCCCCAGGGCGGATTGTCGCCCTGGATGCCGATGACGACGACGCCCTTCTTCTTCACGTCCTCCAGAGTGCCCGCCTGCGAGCCGCCTGCGACAACGATGGCCGACAGCGTCAACAGTGCAATGCCGAAATGGCGGCGATTGAGCAAAAACAACATGAGTATCTCCTCCTGGTGATGGCTGTGTTTGATTGAGTAGGTGCGCCGAACCTACCTTTGACCGGCCAGCGCGAGCCTGGCCTCCACCCGACTGCCCCACCATGAGAGTGGCCAGCAGAGGATGAAATACATCGCACCGACCACACCGAAGACGAGCAACGGCTGGTAGGTCTGGTTCGATACGATTTGACCGGCGCGGGCGAGTTCGATGAAGCCGACGATGGCAGCGAGCGAGGTGCCCTTGATGAGCTGCACGAGATAGCCGATGGTCGCCGGCAGCGCGATGCGAATGGCTTGCGGCAGCACGATGTCGCGCATGCGCGAGGAATAATGCAGACCGAGCGCCATGGCCGCTTCGTTCTGACCGCGCGGCACGGCCTGGATTGCGCCGCGCCAGATCTCGCCCAGAAAAGCTGAGGCGTTGACGGTGAACCCGATCGCGACCGCAACGAATGCCGACAGCTTCAATCCGAGGAGCGCCAAGCCGTAGTACACCACGAACAGTTGCAGCAACAGCGGTGTCCCCTGGAAGATTCCGATATAGATCCGGACCATCCATTCCACAGTCGTGCGACCGCAGGTGCGCAACAATGCGACGATCAGGCCGGCCGTACAGCCCCCGACGAATGCAACCAACGTCAGCAGCACCGTCCATTGCAGACCACGCAGAAGGAAGCCGAACTCGGGAAGACCAAAATGCGGTGTCATGATCTGTGCTCCTCAGCGCGTCGGATATGAGAAGAAGCGGTTGGAGATGATTGCGAAGCCCGACATCAGAAGCCAGGAGATCGCGAGGTAGAGGAAGGTGACGAAGAAATAGACCTCGAAGCTGCGGAATGTGTCGCTTTCAATGCGCTGCGCAACCGACGTCAATTCATAGGCGGACACAGCCGAACAGATCGACGAGGTCAGCGTCAGCATGATGAACTGCCCCGTGAGCGAGGGATAGATCGCGCGAAGCGCGGGCTTGAGTACGATGGAACGGAATACCTGCCCTTTGTGCAGTCCGAGTGCGTAGCCGGCCTCGATTTGCCCTTTGTGAATCGATTGCACGCCGCCGCGGATGATCTCGATAGCGTACGCGCCTCCGTTCACACCGAGTGCGATAATGGCGGTGGCGGTCGGATTGAGCTTCACCCCGACGAGCGGCAATGCAAAGAACAGAAAGAAGATCTGCACCAGGAAGGGCGTATTGCGCACGATCTCGACGAAGCCGATCACGATGACGCGCACCCAGGCCGCCTTCGCATCGCGGGCCGCAACGCCCGCAACGCCGATGATCATTGCGAGCGTCATGCCAGCAAGCGCCAAACCCAACGTCCCCACGCATCCCCACAACAGCGCGGGCATTGCGTGCCAAACCACCGAGAAATCGAGCGTGTAGCCCATCTTGCGTTTCCTCTCGGGCGTTGTGCGTGCCGCTCGCCCATCGGCCGGGTGTCACCCTCCCAAGGACGCGAAAGTTGCGAAGAAAACGTCCGGATCAGGCGAGACGCCCGTGAACAGGCGGAACGCTTCGGTGCCCTGGAAGATCGCCATTCCGCTACCATCGACGGTGCGGCAGCCGAGGACACGCGCCGCGCGCAGCAGCGCGGTCTCCAGGGGAAAGTAGATGATCTCAGCGACCCAGAGCCCGGAACACAGCATCGCCAGCGGCAGCGGCGTTCCCGGATATTTGTCCATGCCGATCGGCGTCGCGTTTACAATTCCGTCCGCGGCAGCCACGGCCGCCGCGACATCCTGGCCGACCCTCAAGCGCCCTTTCACAAATCGAGAGGACAAGCCGTCGACCACGCTCTGCGCCTTGGCCAGGTCGACGTCTATGATGATCAGTTCCTGCACGCCAAGCTTCATGAGCGCGAAAGCAACCGCCGCGCCCGCGCCGCCTGCGCCGAATTGCACGACGCGACCGAGTGGTGCACCTTGCATGTTGCGGCAGAAATTCTCGGCAAAGCCGAACCAGTCGGTGTTATGGCCGGTCATTCGGCCGTTCCTGACGACCACGGTGTTCACGGCGCCAAGCGCCTCCGCGTCGGGCGAAAGCTCGTCCAGCAGTGGAAGGATCGCCTGCTTGCAGGGATGGGTCACGTTCAATCCGTCAAAGCCCATCCGCCTTGCGGCCGTGAGCAACTCCGGCAACGCTTCGACGCCGAGGTTCAACTCGGTCAGATCGATCTTCTTGTAGAGATAGCGGATGCCAGCGGCGTCGGCGGCCGCTTCGTGCATGGGCGGCGTCCGAGACGCCGAGATGCCGCTGCCGATCAGGCCGACGAGAAAGCTGGGTTTGGGATGCATTGTCGGCGTCGCCCGTCAGCTCAATGGGACAGTCAATTGCGCGATGATCTGGGCCGTGCTCGGTCGGACGCCACGCCACCAGACAAAGGCCTCCGCCGCCTGCTCGACCAGCATGCCGACGCCGTCAGCCAGTTTGGCCACGCCTTCGGCGCGGGCCGCTTGCAGAAAGGGAGTCAATCCTTTGCCATAGGCGAGTTCGTACGCCAGCTCCGCGCCCTGGAAGACGTTGCCCGGAAGCGGCGGCATTTCACCTCGCAGGCTGGCAGAGGTCGCGTTGACCACGACGTCATAGCCCTCGGCAAGGTCGGCCAGTTCAGCGTAGCCGCTCACGATCAGGGGACCACAGCCGGCTGACTCTTCGGCCAATGCCACGGCTTTGGACAGCGTTCGATTGACAAGAACCAGCTCGGACGGTTGCTGGCGCAGGAAAGGCAGCAGCGCGCCTCGTGCCGCTCCCCCAGCGCCGAGCATCAGGACGCGCCGGCCGGCTATTTTGACGCCGAGATTGGCAGTGATGTCGCGTACCAGGCCGATTCCGTCGAAATTCTCGGCGATGATCCGATCGCCGTCGAATTTCAGGCAGTTTGCGGCACCTGCGCGTTTGGCGCTCTCTGAGAGCTCATTTGCGTAAGCGAAGGCATCAAGCTTGAACGGGGCGGTGATGTTCAGCCCCTTGGCGCCCTCCGTCCGGAATTGATCCACCCGTACGCTGAAGCCATCGATGGGCCCCTCGATCGCCTCATAGACGAGATCCTGGCCCGTCATTTTCGCGAAATTGCCATGGATGAAAGGTGACTTGCTGAAGCCGATCGGATTGCCAATCACCGCATAACGATCGCTCATCGCTCACTCCTGCACGGCAGCTTCGTTGTAGAGCACGCCGTCGCGCACCATCGCGTCGACGGCTTCGGCCGACAGTCCCAGCGATGCCGCGATGCGGCGATTGTCCTGCCCAAGCAGTGGTGCCGGAGCGCGCACCGTGGTGTCGCAATCGGAGAACCGGAACGGCAGATTCGGCAGCGTCACCTTGCCGAGGACCGGATGCTCCTGTTCGACCAGCATGCCGCGCGCGTGGACCTGTGGATCATTCACGACCTCTTCGATGGTCTGCACGGGAGCGGACGGCACACCTGCTTCCTCGAGTGCCCCAAGACACGCATCTCGAGACGGCTGCAATAGCGTCCAATTGCGCACAATCTCCATGGCTTCAGCATAATGGGCGTTCCGTGCAGCGGGCTTGGCGAAGCGCTCGTCCGACGCCAGCGTCTCCCCTCCAATCAAGCTCGCCAATCGTCGCCACGCATCATCGACTTGCGCAGCAATGACGAGATTGCCGTCCTTGGCCGGAAAGACGCCGTAGACCGTCGAATCCGGCTGTCCGCTGCCGGTCTGCTTCGGCAGGTCGGCGCCGCCGGAGAGGAAGTAACGCTGAACCGCATAGTCGTGCATCGAGACCATGCAATCGTACAGCGCCAGATCGATATGTTGGCCGCGCCCGGACGACGCGCGGCCAACTAGCGCCGCATTGATCGCAGCCACCCCGTGAATGCCGGTATACATGTCGGCCAGCGGCATCCGCAGCAGTGGCGGCGCTTCGCCGGGATTGCCCAATTGCGCCAGGGCCCCCGACATCGCCTCTGCGATCAGGCCGAAGCCCGGACGATCGGCATAGGGACCGGTGTGACCATAGGCGGAGACCGAGCAATAGATCAGCTTCGGATTCCGTGCCGATAGCGCTTTGTAACCAAGCCCGAGACGTTCGAGTGCGCCGGGTCGGTAATTCTCGATGAAAACATCGGCTGTATCGACCAGCTTCATCATCATATCGAGACCACGCTTGTCGCGCAGGTCGATGCAAAGTCCCTGCTTCCCCATATTCTGCTGCAGGAAGTAGCCGGATTGTCCGTCCTTGAAATATCCATGAGCCCGGCCTGCGTCGCCGCCCTTCGGACGCTCCACCTTGATGACCTCCGCGCCCATCGCGGCGAGGCAACGGCCCATGAACGGGCCGGCCAGGAAATGACTGTAGTCGATGACGCGAATGCCTTTGAGCGGCAGATCTTGCGCGGTCATGCGCGCTCTCCCGCGACGCCGGTCTTCGGACGCATCGGAATCATCAGCCGATGCTCACCGAGCTGCACCACTTCGCCGCGCTGATTAATCAGCTCCGAGGGTAGCACAACGATGCCCCACCCGGCCCGCTTTGTGGTGCGCATTGAACCGACGCGGAAATTCACGTGCACGGTGTCGCCGAGCTTGATCGGCAGCTTGAAATCCCACGTCCAGCCCAGCGACATTCCCGGAAGGAAGCGGTAGTCGGCACGGGTCTTCAAACCGTCGGCCAGCGACAGACCAAACAACCCGTGCGCGACGCGGGTGCCGAACGGCGTTGTCTTCGCGTACTCCTCGTCGACATGGACCGGCGTGAAATCGCCCGTCAGTTCGGCGTAGGCATTCACCATTGCTTCGGTGACCGTCACCGAGGGCGTGACGCATTCGTCACCGACCTTGGCATCGTCCCAGTAGCGCTCATCGGTCATGTCGCGTTTTCCTTAGGCCCGTGGATTGATTGCCAAGGCGCCTTCCACAGCGCCTGCGCTGGCTTGCAAGATCTCGACGTTGAGCCCGCCCGGCAGTTCGAGCCAGTTCGCCCCAGCGGGCAACGCCTTGGCGCCCCAAGCGGCAGCACGGGTGAGCACACCTTCGTAGTCGTCGACCATGATGCCGAGATGGGCGAGACGGCCCTCAGGTCCGACGAAATTTGGATCCTCGATGAGTTGCACGCTTCCGACCACCCAAACCTGGCGCGGGCGTGCACCGTCGGCGGGTTGCTCGTCGCGAATGGCGAGACCAAGCACCTCACGAAAGAAGGCGACGTGACGATCAACGTCCGGCACACGGATCGCGACGTGCTCGACATAGGCGCGGGGCAACGACATCGTCTCAGGACTTTCCAGGATAGTCGCTGCGGGCGTATTCGATGCCCTTGACCAGCGCGACGAGGGTGGAATTGACCGGGGTAGGCACGTTGAGCCTGGCGCCCCAACGCACGACGGAGCCGTGGATGTAGTCAACCTCGGTCAGATTGCCGGACTGCAAGCTCTGCAGCATCGATGTCTTGAACTCGGGCGGCAGGCCAGCGGATGCCATCGTCCAGGCGCGTCGCGGGTCGGTAATCGAGATCTTCACGCCAGCAGATTGCGCAACCGCGATGCTCTCTGAGATTGCGGCAAGCGCACAATCTTCCAGAATCGATAGCGAATAGAGGCCGCCATAGGTCAGCCCGGTAACGGCGGTAATTCCTCCTCCGGCGACGTTGATGAACAACTTGTCCCACATCGTGCCCAAGATGTTGTCGCTGAGCAGGGTGAGGATGCCGGCACGATTAAAAGTCTCGGAAATTCGATGCGCACGTTCCGTCAAGCGACCATCAAGCTCGCCGATGATGGTCTCCTTGCCGATGACCCCGGAACGAACATGACCAGGGCCGAGCAGCACGCCGCCGACGTAAGTCTTGCCCGCCATGACCCGGTCACGACCAACCTCCTCCGACAGGATGTCCTCGTGACCAAGACCGTTCTGAAGCGACATCACGACCGTCCGCGGCCCGATGATCGGCGCCGCGGCACGGATGGCATCCCGCGTGTGGTAGGACTTGACGAGGACAATGACGAGGTCCGCCTCTACGCCAACCTGGGTCGCGGAACTGCACGCAGTGACCTTCACAACGGTCTCGGCGCCCACTTCGAGCAACCGTAGGCCATCGACATTGATAGCGTCGACATGAGCCTGGAATGGATCGATCAGCCAGACCTCGGCCCCGCCGCGCGCCAGCGTACCGCCGATGGTCGAGCCCAAGGCTCCCGCTCCGATAAAGCAGATCCTCATCCGAACGCTTCTCCCGCGCCTTTCTCTGCGTTGAAAGCACGGTAGCCAGCCGCTCGATATTTAGATATATTATGATCTTTATAGCAGTTATTGTGAATCGCAATGAAGCACCAGGATCCTATCGAGGCCAACCTGCTGGACCCGCGCCTGCTCAGGCTGTTCGACGCATTGTTCGCAACGGGTAGCGTCACCAAGGCAGCCGAGAAGCTCGGTCAAAGTCAGCCGACCATTTCGATCTGGCTGGCGCGTCTGCGAAAGGAATTGGACGATCCGCTCTTCGTCCGGTCAGCAGACGGCATGCTGCCGACGCCGCGCGCAGAGGCTCTGATCGGCACCGCGAGGCAGGCGCTGGAGATGCTGCGTCGTCTGGCCGAGCTTCGCAGCGACTTCGATCCGACAACCGCGAAACGCCGTTTCGCCATTTGCATGACGGATGGAAGTCACGTCACGCTGCTTCCCTCCATTCTCGCTCAGGTCCGTCGCGTTGCGCCTGGCGTTCGTATCGAGGCGACACAGATCGGCCCTGACACCCCAAGAATGCTGCAGTCCGGCAAGGCCGATCTGGCGCTCGGCTACATCTCGGATCTCGACGCGGGACACTTTCAACAGGCACTGTTTCCGCAGGATTGGGTCTGCCTGGCGAACGCGAAACATGCTCGGATCCGCGACCGCATCGCGGCAAAGGATTTCAGGCGTGAGGCACACGTCCTCATTCGCTCCGGCACCGGGCATCAGTTGCTCGCCGCCGCGCTGCAGGAGCAGAAAATAGTCCTAGACGTTGGGCTGGAGCTACCCGGCTTTTTGGGATTGCCTGCAATCGTCGGGACGACTGACCTGATCGCCACCCTTCCAAGGCACATTGGTGAAACGCTGGCTCACTATTACGGACTGCGCGTGCTCGACTGCCCGCTGGCAATCGCCGGATTTACGGTGAAGCAATATTGGCACGCCCGCTTCCATCACGACCCCGCAAGCCAATGGCTGCGTGGCGTCTGCGCCGACCTTTTCCAACAGCAGGAAGTACGGGGTCTATATCGTTCCGGTCGACCAAAGAAACGAGAGCCTCGCGATTTGCAGTCGTAATGGAGCCCTTGCTGAGGTCGGCTTTCGGCCTCCTCGCCATATGACCGAAGCTAGACACTCGCTTTGCGCCGCGCTTGGTCGCAGACGTAAGGCTGCCCCCAGCGTCGTTGCTGCCGACCAATTCACGCGAATGTTCAGTGGGCTACCATCTGGAGTGCCAAATCGTAGACGATCGTAGCTCGGCGTATGAAATCACGGTCCGTAGTAGCGCGGGAGCGAATCGAACCCCTGCCGAACAATCCGGTTTGATTCTGCAGCAGATGGTGGGCTCAGCCGCCGGCCAGCGCGGTGTCTCTCGGATCAATTGCCGCATATACGGCCGAATCGAAACATTTCCGCAATCCGGTTAGCCTAAGGTTAGAGACGTCCAGTATTCCGTTTGGTGGGATTGACGGTTTTTACTCGCTGCCGAGGTCCGCCAGACCTCCGAAGGTTGGCACTCGTAGTTCTGCCCCTCTAGACGCGGTCAGTCGCTGCTACGGGGCCGATTAGGGCGGTGATGTCGTAGGATGAAGGCGCGTATCGAGCGCGAACGCTTCCTGAAGGTGCAGCTGGTACGCGCCTTTCGCCCTGGTCGGATCAAAGATTAAATTCCAGCTGTGATTGGACACCACACCTGGGATCACGACGAATTTGTGCTTGGCCAAGAGCGCATCCCCGAACGCCTGCTGGCCTGCGCCTGGGATTCCCGGTCGCAGCCAACGCAACGGGCGTGGCTCAATTCTTCGGTGCAAACGCTTCGGTCGCCGCTTTCATGGCAGACTCGCCCATGCTTTTGGTTTGCTCGGTGAGCAATCTCATTTGCGCCTGAAAGAAATCAGATTGAATCTCGAGGGCGTCCTTCATGTCCTTGGCCTGCATGAGCTTATCGCCGAGGTCGAACGTCGCGGTGACGTTGCGCTGCATGTAGCCGCAGAACTCCTTAGCGCCGCTTGCAATCGGCAGCTTCGAGGCACTTAAGCCCATTTCCAGCTGCTCGAAATACTCGGCGTTGGCCTTGCGCAGGCGAAGAAGCGTCTCGGCGAGCATGGTGCGGATACCCGCTGCGGATGGATTGCTATCGGCCATGGTGTCATTCCTCCTTGTTACGCAGCAAGTCCCCCGAACCACGCACCAAAATAGCCGGCGTAGAGCGCGGGCATTTCAAGGTTCATCGAATGTCCGATACCGGGCACCACGACGAGGCGACAGTCTGGCATTGCCGCGGCCATCGCATGAAGATCGGCGGGGGGGATCCAGCCGTCCCGTTCCCCCCACAATACCAGATGCGAATGCCCGATCTCGGGCATGCGGCTCTCCAATTCCCGGCTCTCCCGCTCGCGCGTGAGATTGACGGGTGTCCCGATCCAGATGCCTTCGGAGACGCCGAAGCTTTGTTCGATGATCCGCTCGAACAGCGCCTGGATGTCCGCGCCCCCTGGACGGAATTGCGGGACCTTATTCGGCGCCATGCTCTCTGGGATAAACAGGGATGAGGCCGCGGTCGCCATCACCGAACGGGTCAACTCTTTGCTCGCCATCATGGCCCGAAACAGTCCGATCTGATCGGTATTGAAGGCCATGCCCAGCGGCGTAACCGGATCAAGCGCGAACACCCGTCCGAAACGGCGCGGTTGCATCAGCAGCATACGGGCCGCAATGATGCCGCCGGTCGAATGCGTTGCAAGATGGCAATAGTTGATATCCAGAGTGTCGAGCGCAGCCAGCATGTCCTTTGCGTGCTGCAGCATCGTGTAGTTGGTGTAATCGACCGCAGGCTTCGGCCGGTCGCTGTCGCCGCAACCGCGCCAGTCGATGCCGATGACGCGAAGACCAGAAGGAAACAGCGGGGCGGCGAGCTCGATCCAGTCCTTGCTGGCGAGATTGCCGTGGATGAAGACGACAGTGACGTCGCCTCGTCCCCACTCTCGCCAGCCCAGCTCGACTTCGCCCGCCTGCACCCTCGGCATGGACCGGTCCTACTTGTTCAGGCCGGCAGTGGGCGCGGCGCCGGCCGGCGTCGGTGCCACCGGCAAAGCAGAAACCACCGAGCCCTTGATCATACGATCGGTCCCGACCGGCGATGACGTGTCGACGCTTCCGCGCGTCACGAAATCCACGACATCTACCGGGTATTCAACCGGGTTGTCCGTGTGGATGAAGTGCCCGGTCTCCGGATAAATCTTGAGGATCGGCCGATTGCCCGCATTGGTCATGCGTGTCATGAAGGGCGTGATGGCATCGCGTCCGAGATCCGTCAGCCCATTGAATGCGGGCGTCGGGATGAACGGCTCCTTGTCGCCGAAGGCGAGGAAGATCGGAGCCTTGATCTGCGTGAGCCGCTCGTACAGGTTCTTCGGATCATCCTGCTGGAGCTCCGCTCCGATCGTGTAGACGTCGTAGATGAACACGTTGCACCACTGCTCGAGCTCTTTCGGATTGCCCTTGGTCAGTCCGACGCGCTGCTCTGTGTGGAGCCGGGCGTATTCACTGTCGCTGAAGAAATAGCCACTCTTCGCCGCAGAGACCGCACCTGTCTCAGGGTCGCGTTTCTTGAAATAGAAGAAGTCGCGGATGTTTTGCTCGTCGCGTGCCTTCTCGGCCGCCAGAATGCCGGTCTGATCCCAGGTCGCCTTCCACTTGTCGAAGTCATGATCGAAGGCCGGATCAAACAGCGGTGCCTTCTTGCCCTTGGCGATGGTGATCTCACGCGGATATTCTTCGAGGCCGGACGGCGCCTCCAGCGCGAGGCCCTGCACTGCATCCGGCCAGGTCAGGGCATAACCCATCACGAACTGCCCGCCGAGCGAATGGCCGAGATAATACGCCTTCTTGACGCCGAGCTGGTTGACGACGAGATCGTAGATGACCTCGCGCATGTCCTGCATGGTGCGCGCCGGACTCTTGTCGAGATTGCCGGGTCCGGACATACCGTAGTGCGGCAGGTCGGGCACGATCACGCGCAAGCCGCTACGCAGCGCATATTGCATGATGTTGCCGTAGTGCCCGCCGAACGCGCCTTTGCCATGGACGATCACAAGGATCTTCGGATCCTTCTCCGTGCCGGCATATTCATCCATGTAGCCGATCTGCCAGGAATTGCCGCCCTTGTCTTTGGCATTGGCGTACTTGACCGGATAGGGATACGTCACGAACTCTTTCCAGAACGATTTCTTAGGGTCGATGCTCTCGGCGACGCCGGGCACGCGATAATTCTTGTCAACGAATTTCTGCGCGCGGTCGAGGCTCGCCACATCATCCATGAAGGCAACGAACTTCGGGTCATTCTTGCGCTGGTTGATGATCGGAAACACACCATAATGGGCGACCGGGCTTTCCTGAGCAATAAGGTCCGCACCAGGCACGCGATCGACTGCCTTCTGAGCCAACTTGAAGTTCAGCCACAGGTCATTCGTGATGTGCATCACCAGCGTTCGCGCTTGAATGCGGCCGAGATAGGGGTTGATGTTATGCGTTTCGCCGACACGGTTGCGCCAGACCAGGTCGACCGCATCGTAAAGTTTGGCACGGTTGACGACGTTCAAGGCCGCCTTTTCGTTCGGGGGGTCCCAATAAAAGATTTCGGGCTGGACGGCGCCCCAATTCTGGGTCGTACGGAACGCAAAGTCATAGCCGGTCATGCCGAGGATCGACCAGCCGAACGCCACGCCCGGCATCGGATGCTTCTCCTTGGGCAGCTTGTAATAATCACCTTTCGTTTCCTGCCACACCGCATCGGATTCGATCGCCGCGGTCATCATCTGGAATGTCCAGTTGCCGACGGGATCTTCCCCATCCGACTGCGTGGTGCCACCGATCGGCATCAGTGCGCCGATATATTCGGGATGCATCACGCCCCAGACATAGGTCTGCGTGCCGCCCATGGAAACGCCTGACACCAGCGCAACGCGCGCGACCTTCAGCCCGTCGCGCAGCATCCGGTAATTGGCCTGAACCATGTCATAGTAGCTGTACTGCGGAAACTTTACGCCGAGACCATCCGACGGTTTGCTGGCGCCCCAGGTTCCGAGCGGATCGACCATGATGACGTAGTAGCGGTCCGTATCGATCGGCCGGCCCGGGCCAATAATTGGCACGGTGCCTGACAAGGCTGCTCCTTTGACCCACTGCTCGTACATGTCGGTGGCGTCGCCGGAATAATACGAGTTGATGACGACGGCATTGGTGATCTCGCCGGCGGCGTTGCGCCGCGGCGTACCGACCGCGATATAGGCGGTGTGCAATTTCCCGGCGCCGAGCGATTCGAGCGTGACGCCGCCCTCGCCGCCATTCTCCCACTTCGAGGGATCGGCGAGATCGTACTTGCCGCCAAGTCGGAAATTCGCGATCTCATAGGTCTTCTTCAGCCCGTCATGCTGCATCTGCGACGAGCGGCGCGTGAAGGGCTGCGCAACCGCGAGCGATGTCCCGATCAATAGCAACAGCAGGCTGATGAGATATCGCCGCATGACTTGTCTCCCGATCATGGCGAATTCCTCCGGCGGGCTTTGATTTTGCCAAACGCTAGGAGCGGACGCGGCGCGACCTTTGATCTAGCGCAAGGGAATTCGCACTGCCCGCGCGAGTGTCTTGGCACCGAATTGCATGCCGGGTCGCCACGATGCCATTCCTCACCCACGGCTCCTACCGGATCCGGTATGAGCTCGACGGTCCTGTGACGGCCCCGGCCTACGTGTTGGTCAACGGACTGACTCAATATTCCGAACTGTGGACCGCTTATCGCGACGCGCTCGTCGCACGGGGATTTCGCGTTGCGACATTCGATCTGCTCGGCCAGGGCGCCTCCGACAAGCCTACGCTTTTCATCAACCAGGACGACCATGTCCTTGCGCTGCATCGCCTGATCGAGATGCTCGGCGAAGGTCCAGTCTTCCTCAGTGGAATTAGCTTCGGCGGCCTGATCGCGCTGCGCTACGCGATCGAGCATGGGGCGCGCCTCTCAGGTCTGGTGCCAATGAGTTGTTTTGCCGAGCTTTCGCCTCAACTTCTCCTGATCGGCAACGCATTACGCACCGGCCTAATTCTGGGTGGAACTGGGTATCTCCAGGATCTGCTGCTGCCGATGAATCTGTCCGATGAATGGTTGAAGCCGCTGTTGGATAAGCTCGACGGTGTCAAGCGGCAGGGCTGGCTGGTCAATGACCTCTACGCGCTGCAGAACCTGATGGAGTCGTTCCTCGACTTCCAGCCGCTGACGCCGCAACTCGCCTCGATCGCCGTTCCGACCATGATCCTGAACGGAGAGTTCGACTTCCTGACGCCACGTGCCCTACACGAGACCCTGCGGGTCGAAATTCCCAACAGCGCGCTCGTAATCATCCCGGGGGCCTATCACGCTTTCACGTTGGAGAAGGGCGCGCTCACAGCCGACCTGCTCGCGCGCTTCGCCGATGACGTGCTGGCCGGACGCTGGCAAGGCAACAAGGCGGTCTGGATTGCGCCCGAAGATCCTGGTGGTGAGCTCACTCCATTTCCCGCCGGCTACGACCATCTGCGTGCCATCCCCGTCCAGAGGACCCGGGCATGAGTGGACTTCTCGGACCACTCGACTCCGAAGGCCGCGTGCCGCACGGCCAGCAGACCCGCGTCGCCGCTTTCCTGATCTCGGCCCATGGCGCTCTCGCAAGGCAATTCGCCCTCGCCCTGCCGGCGAAGTTCGAAGCCGGCTGGCAAACAGAATTGAATGCTCAGTTCTACCGAGAGAGCGAGATAGTCTCACTTCTGATGCGCGCAACCACATGGGTGCCGGATCTCGCTCTGGGCTATATGGCCATATCTTGGGAAGCCGCCTGGCTTCCGACGCCGAACGAAGGCATCGCCGATCGCTCTCTTTGGCAAGCAGTCCACCTCGCCACGCTCGCGCATGCCGTTCACGCCGGGATCCGGCCAGCGGCGTTACTACCGCTTGAGGCAAACCCGAATGACCCCTTCGTGATGGCGTTGCGCCGCATCGAGTTCGAGAGCGGGCGTCTGTTGCAGGCGCAGATCCTATTCCTGAAAGGTCCCGACCTGTTTCCCTTCCGAGGCACCGTCAGCACAGTCCTGGAAAGCCGACACACCGAACTGCGCAAGCTCTGGCACGACACGCTCGCGAGCGTGGGAATCGTCCGCGAATGATGGAGAGCCTTGACGCAGATCAAAGCAGCGCGACTTCCGCCCTCCAGCATTCATTGACCGCCTGCACCCGCCGACCGGAGTTCTCCCTCATGAAGGCCATTTCCCTCGAAGAAGCCGTCGCAATGATCCCGGTCGGCGCGAGCGTCATGGTCGGCGGATTCATGGGTGTCGGAACACCGGAGCGCCTGCTCGACGAGGTGGTGCGGCAGAAGAAGGGCGGCCTGTCGCTGATCTGCAATGACGCGGCGATCCCCGGCAAGGGCGTCGGCAAGCTGTTCGATGCTGCGCTGGTCGCGCGATTGACCGCAACGCATATCGGTCTCAATGCGAAGGCACAGCAACAGATGCTCGCAAGCCAGATCGACGTTGACCTAGTACCCCAGGGAACCTTCGTCGAGCGCATTCGTGCGGGGGGATGCGGGCTGGGTGGAATTTTGACGCCAACCGGCGTCGGCACGCTGGTTGCGCAGGGCAAGCGCGAGATCGAAGTCGACGGAAAGCCTTTTTTGCTTGAGACAGCCTTGCGTGCACAGTTCGCGCTGGTGCACGCCTTCCTTGCCGACTACCTCGGCAACTTGGCGTACGCACTGACTTCGCGCAACTTCAATCCAGTCATGGCAATGGCCGCCGACACCGTGATCGTCACGGCGGAGAACATTGTGCCAGTCGGCGTGATCGCGCCCGACCACGTCGTGACCCCGGCGCCGCTCGTCGACTACCTCATTACAAACGGGTGACGACATGGATCCGCAAATCATCATCGCCCGGCGCGTCGCCAAGGAGCTTCGGAGCGGCGACCTCGTCAATCTCGGCATCGGCATCCCGACGCTGGTCGCGAACTACGTTCCAGCGGACCTGAAGGTATTCTTCCAGTCGGAAAACGGCCTGATCGGAACAGGGCCTATCCCCGAGCAAGGCCTGGCGCATCCGACGCTCACGGACGCAGGGGGGCGCCCGATCAGCGCGCTGCCCGGGGCCTCGACCTTCGACAGCGCGATGTCGTTCGGATTGATCCGCGGCGGCCATGTCGACGTCACGGTGCTTGGCGGCCTTCAGGTCGATTCCCATGGCCATCTCGCCAACTGGATGATCCCGGGCAAGATGGTTCCTGGCATGGGCGGCGCCATGGATCTCGTCAGCGGCGCGAAGCGGGTCATCGTCGCCATGCAGCACGCAGCAAAGGGCAAGTCGAAGATTGTTGCGAAATGCAGCTTGCCGCTGACCTCGGCGCGGCCGGTGAATCTGGTCGTCACCGACTTGGCTGTGATCGGCTTTGCCGACGGCAGGGCGACGCTTCTTGAGACCGCGCCGGGCGTCACGATCGGCGAAGTGATGGCTGCGACGGAAGCCGACCTGCTCGTCGGCGACCATGTCCCGGAGATGATGATCTGAAGGTGATGGACATGCGGATATTCGGCGATTTCGATGAGATAAGATCCGCGGTCGGCACCGAAATCGGCGCCAGCGACTGGATCGAGGTCACGCAGGACCGGATCAACAAGTTTGCGGAGGCGACCTGCGATGGGCAGTGGATCCATGTCGACCAGGAGCGCGCAAGGACGGAAATGCCCGGCGGCACCACGATCGCCCACGGTATGTTGTCGCTGGCGTTGGCGCCGATGTTCATCCGCTCTGTAATGGGGTTGAAAGGCCTCCGCAATACCCTGAACTACGGCGCCGACAGGATCAGGTACCTTTCACCGGTCCCGGCGGGTTCGAAGCTGCGCGGCCGCGTCAGTGTTGCTGAGACGGAGGACGTGCCTCCCGATGGGCTGCGCGTGAACTATCATCTGGTCATCGAGATCGAAGGCGGCAAACGACCGGCCTGCGTCGCCGAGTTGATCGCCCTGCACTATCGCTGAGCCGCGTCCCGTCCTCCTCAGTCGATGATGTGATAACCGCCATCAATATAGAGAACGCTTCCCGTAATGAGCTTGGCCCCGTCGAGCGCGAGAAATGCCGTGGCATTGCCGACGTCGTCAATGCTGACGAGACTGCGCGACGGCGCCTTGGATTGCGCCTTGTCCATCAGTTCGTCGAATTCGGGAATGCCTGATGCCGCGCGCGTGGCCAGCGGTCCGGGCGAAATGGCGTGCACGCGGATACCCTTTGGGCCAAGCTCGGCGGCGATGTAGCGCACCGAGGCCTCGAGCGCAGCCTTGGCTACACCCATCACGTTGTAATTCTCCACCACCATCTGGCTGCCGTAATAGGTCATCGTGAACATGGTGCCGCCGTTCTTCATCAGCGGCTCGGCCAGATGCGCCATGCGCATGAAGGACCAGCAGGAGACCTCCATCGTCTTCAGGAAGCCGTCGCGACCGACGTCCACCACACGTCCGTGCAAGGCTTCCTTCGGTGAGAACGCGATCGAGTGCAGCAGGAAATCGAGCTGGCCCCAGTCCCTCTCGACCCGGGCAAATACTTCTTCGGTCTGCCCCTCCGTCATGACATCGAGTGGCATGAAAATAGACGCCTCAAGTGCCTGGGCAAGAGGCTCGACGTGCTTCTTCGCGCGGTCGTTCAGGTAAGTGACGGCTAGATCGGCACCAAGCGCACGAAAGGCCTTGGCGCATCCCCATGCGATCGACTGGTCGTTGGCGATGCCCACGACGAGGCCTTTTTTTCCCTTCAGGGCAATCTTGGTATCCGGAAATACGGGAATCATGATGCCCTCTCCTGTCGTTGATTGGTCGATGTTCTGTTCATCAGCACTGACAAAGTGTGCTGCGCGATCATCAGCTCCTCGTCGGTCGGAACCACATAGACTGGAATGCGACTGTCGGGACCCGAGATCAGCTGTGAGTGGCGCGTATTCTCGGCTTGATTGAGGGTGACGCCCAGCCACGCGAGCTGGCCGGCGACATGCGCGCGAATTGTTGCGGAATTTTCGCCGATGCCGGCTGTGAACACAAACGCGTCCAGCCCCTGCAGCGCTGCGGCAAGCATCCCCGCATTGAGGCCTATGCGATAGCTGAAATATTCGATCGCCAGTCTGGCTCTCGGATCCTCACTGCCCTCCAGCTCCCGCATATCGTTGCTGACGCCGGATAGCCCCTTCAAGCCGCAATCGCGGTAAAGGAAATTCTGGATGTTGGAGGCTGACATCCCCTTCTCCGAAATGAGATAGAGCACCACCCCGGGGTCGATCTGACCAGGGCGGGTTCCCATCGGAAGCCCGTCGAGAGCGGTGAAGCCCATGGTGCTTTCGACGCTTCGTCCCGCGCTGAGAGCGCACATCGAGGCGCCGCTTCCAAGGTGAGCAACGATCACGCGCCCATTCGCGATTTTCGGCGCGACCTTTGGCAAGGTCCTCGCAATGTATTCGTAGGAGAGACCGTGAAAACCGTAGCGGCGCACGCCCTCGGCATAAAGCTGATGCGGGATCGCATAATGATCGGCCACCGCGCTATGCGTTCGGTGAAATGCAGTATCGAAACAGGCGACCTGCGGAAGCTCCGGGAAATTGCCGAGAATCGAGCGGATCGGCGCCAGATTATGGGGTTGATGCAGCGGCGCGAGCGCGATGAACCGCTCCAGCCGGGTCACGACACCATGATCGAGCTGGATCGGCCGATCGTAGTCCGGGCCGCCATGAACGACGCGATGACCGACCGCGATCGGATGAATGCGTTGCTCGTCCCGCAACCAGGCGCCGGCAATGTCCATCGCGGCCGGAACATCCGGCACCGCCTCGATCGGATAGGCCCGATCCGCCACCGAATCGCCGGTGGAGCCACTCGCGCGCAAACGCGGGCGGCTGCCGATCCCATCCATCTGCCCTTTCAGCTGTCGCCGCAGTATTCCTTCGCCCTCGATCGAGTAGACTTGGAACTTGACGCTGGAGGAGCCGGCGTTGACCACAAGGATGGTGTCCATGGCGTTCACGCGGCAATCGTTGGAGCACGCCGGCGCCGGGCATGGGCATACAGCGCTGCGACCGCGCACGAGGCCATCCGCGCACGCGCCGAATCCGCGCGTGAGGTCAGGACGACCGGGACCCGGGCTCCGAGCACGATGCCCGCGCCGTCCGCCTTGGCGAAATAGGCGAGATTCTTTGCCAGCATGTTGCCGGCCTCCAGGTCCGGAACGACGAGGATCTGAGCGCGACCGGCGACCTCGGACTTGATCCCCTTGATGCGCGCCGCCTCCACGTCGATGGCGTTGTCGAAAGCCAGAGGCCCGTCGAGAATCCCTCCGGTGATCTGCCCGCGGTCCGCCATCTTGCAGAGTGCTGCCGCCTCGATCGTAGACGGAATTTTCGAGGTCACAGTTTCAACTGCTGACAGGATTGCCACGCGCGGCGACCTGCCGAATCCAGCTTCCACGTACAGATCGATCGCGTTCTGGATGATGTCGCGTTTGGCGTCCAGATCAGGGAAGATGTTGATGGCCGCGTCCGTCACGAAGATGGTCTCGGCATAGGCCGGCACGTCCATCACGAAGACATGGCTGATACGCCGATCGGTACGCAAGCCCCCGGCCTTCGCGGTGACGGCGCGCATCAATTCGTCGGTGTGCAAGCTGCCTTTCATTAACAGCTCACCTCGGCCGGCGTGGATCAGCTCTACCGCCTTTGCAGCGGCTTCATCGCTATGTGCTGCGTCAACAAGCTCGAAGCCCGCGATGTCGAGACCGTGCCCGGCGGCCGTATCCCGGATCTTCCCTTCAGGTCCGACCAGGAGCGGCCGGATAATGCCGGCCTGTGCACTATCGACAGCGCCGCGCAATGAGCTTTCATCGCAGGGATGCACGACGATAGTTGGGGCCGCAGGCACGGCCTGCGCGGCCGCGATCAGACGGTCGTACTTGCTCGGGGACTGCGCCTGCGACGTGTCGGCTGACATGAGCCGGTTCCTTCCAGACAGTGTTACGAGGCCTTCGCCTTGGGGTCGAAAGGGGCAACATTCGACGCCCTCCCCGACGTTTCGGCGTCGAGACCGAACAGCTGTGCGACACGCTGCAGGCGGCTGGCGCGCTCGCCTGTGATGTCCTCGCTGGCCGACAGCACCTCGCTCATCTTCGTGAAAGCCGCGCGGCGTAGATTGACATCTTCGGGAAGCATCTTCGGGATAACGGCCAGCGCCGCCTCGCGATCGAGCAACAGCATGAAGAACTGCTCGCGAACCAGCATCTTGAATTCGGCAAGCGTTAATCGCGCTCCGCTGTCGTCGCGACGAGCCTGTCGTAGCGCCTCGATGCTGCGCTCGTCCACCATTCCTCTCGCCGAGCCGACATAAAGCAGGGCACGGATGGCCGCCTCGCGAAGCCCGCCTTCGCCAATCCTGGATCGGAGCTCGGCGATCCGTTTGTCGAGCATCGCACGGCGTTCGGCCGGCATCTCGCGCCGGCGCGACGGTTCAGCTTTCGGATCTATGCCGACCGCCGCCTGTAGCGCCGGCGAGCCGTAGAGGTTGAGGAAGATCGCCTCGCTCATCGCTTCCTGCGAATCGCGCCAGCTGTCCAGCGCATGAACGATCTGCTCGGAGACCTGCTCCTGAAACGCCAGGAACGGATTGTCGTTCGAAACCGGCTTGCGGTTCTCTTCCAGCCCTTCCGCTGCCGACTTCACGGCTTTCATCCACGGATTTTGGCTGCTGAACGCCTCATACTGCGTCCGTAGCGGATGCAGATTGCGCATCATCTCCGCCGTCTGCGGCGCCACCATGCCCTTGATCCAGGGCTGCACGAACTTGCGGTAGGCGGCAAGATTAAGCTCGGACACGCGTTTGGCCGCGGCAAAGCGCCGCTCGTCCTCAGGCGAATTGCCGCCCATGGCACGAATATCCTCTAGCGTTCGGGCCTCGCAGCGCATCACCCATTGGCCAACAACGAGATCGGAACTGGTGGTTTCCTCGTCCTTGGCTTCGAACGTCGCTTCGTAAAGGCCGGGCGGTAGTACATCAATCAGATCGATGTTGGTGGAAAATTCGGAGTGCTCCTTCTTGGCGACGCCGCCCGAGACGAAGATGCCTAGATGGCCGACGCTCTCGTGAACCGTATAGACGATCGTCTGCCCATAGGCCCTGATATCGTCCACGTCGGCGTAGCATTCGAGGATCCAACCCAGCGCCTGCTGTGGTGGAGTGATGTTGTCGCCCTTGGAGCAGAACACCACGATCGGCGAAGTGATGTTGCGCAGGTCTACCTTCTGCCCGTCGGCCAGGGTGATATTGCCGGCGGCCAAGTTGTTGCCAACGAAGAGTTCGTCGACAATGAACTGAATCTCCTCGGCGTTGAGATTGACGTGCCCACCCCACCAGCGCTCGAACTCCAGGTAGCGATCGGCTTCGGTATCGACCTTCGAATAGACATTGTACTGCTTGGTCCAGAGCGTGTTCGACGGGTTTTGGCCTTCGAAGTTCTGGACCAGCCAGGCACCATCGAACTTCCCGCCGCCGAGATCGCTAACGAGCGCAGTTAGCCAGCTTCCGCCCAGCAGGCCGCCCGAATATCGCATCGGGTTTTGGCCATGCACGCCCGCCCAGTACGCGAGCGGGGCTCCTGCGATGATCAGTGGGCCGAACAGTTCGGGCCGAACCGAAGCCAGGATCATGACCGCCCAGCCGGCTTGGCAATTGCCTATGACGCAGGGTTTCCCGTCAGCTTCCGGATGACGGCTGATCACCTTCTCGATGAACAGCGCCTCGGCACGCGCGATGCGCTCGATAGTCTGACCCGGCACGGGCTCCGGAAGGAAGCCGATGAAGTAACAGGGATGTCCCGCCTTCATCGCGACGCCGATCTCGCTGTCGGCCTTGAACCCGCCGATGCCTGGACCGTGCCCGGCGCGTGGATCAATCACGATGAACGGCCGCCGCGTGGGATCGATCTCGACGCCGGCTGGCGGGACGATGCGGACAAGCGCGTAATTGACGGGTTCGTCCAGCTTGCGGCCATCGATGATCAGTTCGGCCGCATATTGCAGAACGTGTGGCGCGGTTTGGGCGACGTGCTCCCGATATTGGTCGCCGCGCCGGCGCATCACATCGAGAAAGAGTATGCTCCGTTGTCCCGCGTCGACCATGTATTCAACCGCGGAGGCGACGAGGCCGGACATCGGACCACCGGGCGATCCAGGCACTTCCATCTGCATGCTCCGACCTCAATGTCGTATGAATGCATCCAAGGCCCGCCGCAACAGCAGGCCATTGATATAGGTCAATGCTGGACGGCGAGTACGCCGACCCATTCGTGTCACGTCGATCATCCCGCCGGAATGTGTCGAGCTGACCGCCGAGATTCAGGCCGCCCGCTTTTTTTGCGGGGCCCCTTGATTCAAATCAAACGGGCAACCGACCGCCCCATTCATAGACGAGCCTCAGGCCGACGTGTTTTCCGGCCGCCGAGCCGAGATCCGCATGTCGGACATCGCCAAATACAGCGTGACGGAACACTTGCGGGACGGCAGCACGGCCGAAATCCGAGCGTTGCGGCCGGCCGACGAGACGGCTGTCCTCGACGCGCTGGATCAGACCAGCAAGCAGTCGTTGCAGCGCCGTTTTTTTGGGATCAAGCGTCATTTCTCGGACAAGGAGCGCGCGTTCTTCATGGATGTCGACTTCATGAATCACGTCGCGCTGGTGTGCGAAGTCGGGCAGCCCGAGCGGACAATGATTGTCGGAGGCGCTCGATACCTCGTGTTTGAGCCCGGACGAGCCGAGTTGGCCTTCGTCGTCATCGACGCTTGGCAGGGCCGAGGCATCGGCTCCATCTTAATGCGCCATCTTGGCGAGATCGGCTGCAACGCCGGATTGCGTGAACTCACGGCAGAGGTCCTGCCCGAGAACAAGTCGATGCTGGCGGTGCTCGGCAAGTTCGGCTTTAAGCCGGACGGGAACCGCGACCCCCAGACGATGCATTTGGCGCTACGCCTGGGCAAAGAGGGGCGGTGATCGATGAGCGGTACATGGTTCGGGCCCGCGCTCAAACTCAACGCTGGTTCAGAGACCACAAGAACTCCAGCAGGATCATGCCGCGAGATGCATCCGTCGGCGTTACGGAAAGCGTGGGCCGCCCGCGCGAGCAACGTGTTGCTTTAAGGCGGGTCCGAGAATACCGGACTTACCACCACAAAACACGCTCTCGCGCATCGCCAAGCCGCGGGTTCTCTCGCGCACGGGCGGTCATGAACCTTGCTGATGTCGCAGTCGAAGAGGCACATTATGAAACCCTTTACTCTGCTACTCGCTTCGGCCTGTATGTTTGCATGCGCTGGCGAGAGCCACGCAGTCGTGAGAATTGCCAACGACCGTGGTGGCTTGATTCAACGTTACCTTGATCGATATGACGAGTTGAATGAGACTGGCCAGACTGTGATTATCGATGGCCTCTGCGCGTCCGCCTGCACGATCGTATTAGCAAAGATCCCATCAGATAGAGTTTGCGTGACGGAACGGGCAAACCTTGCTTTCCACGCAGCTTGGGATCTCGGCGTCGGCGGACGCCATATTACAAATCGAGAAGCTACACGGATGATCTATTCGATGTACCCGGCTCCAGTTCGGAGTTGGATCTCAGGCCGAGGTGGTTTGTCGCCCCACACAATCTTCCTTCGCGGTGCGCAGTTACAGACGATATTTGCGCGCTGCTATTTGGACTCTGCAGTCTTCTTCCGGTCATAGTCCTAAGCCCGCGTCTCGGCCTGCAGCGATGGCCGCATGGCAAGTCACTGAAGTCGCTTTGATCTATCTCAATTCTCTGACAGGAGCGGGTATCAGTTTGAGGGAGTCGCGTCCATCGCTCCGCCGCGCCGGCCGGGCGGTTGGGCGCTTCCAGGGAGCTCGATATGATCAAGTCGCTCGGAATTGCCACGTTCGCCTTCTTCTTCGCAGTATCGGCTCAGGCGATGACGCCTGCCCCGATTGCACAGCCCGAAAGCCTGATTACGGAAGTCGCTGCTGCCTGCGGCGTCGGTAGGACACGTATCAACGGCGTGTGCGTGGCACGGACGACCGTCCGGCATACCCGTCGGGCGGTCCGCAGATGTGTGAGAGGGACGACGTGCTGATTGGTTGTCCTCAAGGACAATACGCAAATTGGTGTGTCGCGATTAGAATTCTAGAGTACCGACCCCAACGGTACATCGACGCCCCCCACCGGCCTCAGTCTTTCCAGACTGGGGCCGTCTTGCGCCTGAAAGGTTGGACGGACCGGTCGCCTTGTGGGATTTATCGAACCGGGAACAACTCCAACCGCAACACTGATGCCGGCACGCCAACAATCAGCCTTCGAGAGCCGGTTATCGTCAACCGCCGAAGCCGACGATGCAGGTGAATAACGCAGACACAAAACGCAAATGTTTACGCAATTTACCACTCGACCATCAACGCGATCGTCTTCATTTTCCCGTCTGATAATTGCCTTGCGCGCCTTGTTTGGTCGGATGCTCGGAGTGGTCCTGTCGTAGCGGAGGTGGCCGGCATGTCCGAAATGGTGGAAGTGCTCGCCGGAACGAGTCTATTTCTACTCGCCTTCTCGCTGCTGATATTCGACATCCCCCGCTACACCTTATCGCTGGTGTCTCTTGCTCTGTTCAGCTCGAAGCGGCGAAGCGCCAGTGGGACGGTTTGCCAAGCGACGGTAAGCGTGATTATCCCGACATTCAACGGCGGCTCCGGGCTTGCTCCTTCGATCAACTCGCTGCGCCGGCAAACCCTTCGACCTGTCGAAATCATCGTCGTCGACGACGGCTCCACCGACGCGACACGCGCGGTCGCGGAGCGGGCGAGAGCGCAGGGCCTGGTTGACATGGTCATCTGCCATGGGACCCGCTGCGGCCGCAGCGCTGCCATCAACGCTGCAGCACGGTTTGCCCGCGGCGATCTACTCTTGACCGTAGATGCCGACACTGTCTTCGAACCAAACGCGGTTGAGCGCCTCGCGGCTGCGTTCGGCGACCCGCTCGTCGCCGGCGCAAGTTGCAGCATCGCGATCAGCAACGAACGCGACTCGATATGGACAGGGCTTCAAAGCGTCGAATACCTGGTGTCGATCACCGCGGGGCGGTCGATCCTCGACGTGGTCGATGCGATAGCGTGTCTGTCCGGCGCCTGTTCCATGTATCGCCGGGATATTTTTGCGCGGCAGGGCGGGCTCGACGTCGGCCCGGGAGAGGATATGGAGTACACCTTGCGGCTCCGCAGACTCGGCTATGTCATTCGGTTCGTGTCCGACGCCTGGGCGGAAACAGCCGGCCCCGCAAGCGGCATAAGTCTGTTGCGCCAGCGCGCGCGCTGGGATCGCGATGCTCTGCGCATCCGCTTCATGATGTATGGCGAGCTGAGTTTTCGCCATCCGCTGGAACGTTTACCGGACACAATCCAACGGCTGGATTTCATCGTCTTCGATCTCGTTCCGACGCTCAGCCTGCCGTTCTACTTGGCCTACATTGTGCTGTTGTTCGGCTCGGATGCCGTGTTGTTTCTCTCGGCGATCTACGTGCTGCTCCTCTGGATCTCGGTCTTCAATATGGCGCTTGTGTTCGCCCTCTTCCATCGATCCGTCGGAACGTTTGGCTGGAAGATGGCTCTGATCTTTCCCTTTTACCAGGGTGTCTATCTCAAGTGCGCCCGGTTCTTTTCCTACTCTTCGGAAATCATCTTTGCCTCGTCGCGGAACGATGATTTCGTGCCGCCGCGCGTTCGCCGCGCACTGTTCGGCGATCGGACGAAGGAAGTGGCCAAATGACCATCACCCTAACACGGCTCGATCCCCATATCCCCGACCCCATCGAGAGCCGTCGGCGCGCGGCCGGACGGGCTGTCCGCGCCGCCTATGCGACGATCGTATTCGGCATACTCGCATTCTTTGTCGTCTATTTCGGGAGGCCAATTCTTTATCTCGGCGGCCCGGGCAGCGTGTCTTCACCGAGATATTTGATTTCACTGCCTTACATCGTGCAGATCAACAGCATCACCGTGCTGAGAGGTGCGTCGGTCAAGGCCGGCGAAGAAATCGGAAGGGTTCGGTCTCCGCAGCACGATGAAATTGTCGCCACCTATATGCGCTCGCTCGCGGACATCGCCGGCCGCAGAGCGGACTTGCGTGTCAAGGCCCGGGTTGCGCGCGAATCTCTCGACGCGGCGCGCTCACATTTGCGGCTTGCAGAGGAAGCTGTCGAACTTATCGCAAACTCGTCGGCCGCGAGCCTGAATTACCGCATAGACATGTCCCGGGAGCGCGCCCTGGCGAACAAAGCCGTGGTCTCGCAGGAGGCGGAAGCCGCTGAAGCCAGCACTCAGTTGGCCGCTCTCGACGAATTCAGCCGGCAACTCGGTGATCGCCTCGAAAAGGTTGAAAGCAGCTTTGCAGACGGGAGAGTCTTCGCGCCCATAGCTGGCATCGTCGCGAACAATCCTGCGCGCGCCGGTCAATCCCTCGTGGCGGGCACTCCGATTGCAGAAATTCTCGACCCCACGGATGTCTTTGTCGACTGGTACGTTCCTAACGAACGCCTGTCCGATCCAAAAGTCGGCAACGAAGTCTTTGTGCTGTTCGGCAACCGGCGAATTCTGGGCGAGATCATTGAAATCCTGCCGGTGTCAGATGTATACCCCGGAGCGGGCTCGTCGGCGGCGCGCGAGCGTACCGCCTCGCAAATCGCGCGAATTCGGTTCAGCCCAGGCGCGCATCCCCCGGCGCTGAACTCGGCCGTCGACGTTCACATGCACTACACACAACTGAGCGCGCGGATCGCTTCCATGCTGGTGCGACTATTCGGGCTCGATGAGTTGTGAGAGGGAGCGAGGTGCAGCATGCAGGTCGAAGCGAACCAAACGGGTTGCCCGGCTTGCGGCTCCTCCACGCTAGAATTGTTTCCAGTATTCCACCACATGATCTGCGCCTATGTTGGTCCGGAGTATGACTTCATGCCAAAGATCGCGGGATATACGTGCCCGAAGTGCTGCCGGGGCATCGTGCCAGCTGACCCAGCATGCGAGATCGTGGGGACTAGCGCGCGCTGCACCCGATGTCGGGTTGAGATGGTGGTTTCCCCGGCGTGTGCTCCGGCTGGCTTGCAAGTATTAGCGATTGAACTTGTTAGACGCTCACTGCCGAATGACTAGTTCGGCCGATGGTGCTGGCCCATCGGAAGCGAACTCCCAGACAATTACGCATGGCCTCGGTCTTGGCAGGAAGCGCAGCACTTGTTGCGGCAACTTGTTGCCGAATTCCTCCGCGCCTTGTGGATCTATAGATTTCTAGGCTCGGGTCTGCACTCGTAAGTGGATGTGTTCCCTGAGCGCTCTTGCATCCTGCCAGAAGGCTCGAGTTAACATAGATGAACAGAGATGTTTGATCTGCGTCAATCGGCGATGGTGCCACCTGCATTGCACTTCAGGAAGGTCGCGGCCGCATCAGCGCGCTGCGGCTCTTGCTCCAGAAGGAGAATGCCATGCTCCGCCAAGTCCTTATTGCAGCTTCAGCCGCGACCGCGCTGCTTGTAGCTAGTTTGCATTCTGACGAAGCCTTCGCCCGTCGTGGTGGTGGAGGCGTGCGAGCCGGAGGCTATCACGGCGGCGGCGCGATGCGAGCGGGCGGCTACCGCGGCGGAGCCGTGGCCGTTCGAGGCTATCGAGGCGGTGCAGTTGCTGTGCGCGGCGGACGCTATGGCTATCGAGGCGGCTACGGCGCCTACCGAGGCTACCGCTACGGCGCAGCCGCTGTAGGCGCTGCGGCAGTCGGCGCCGCTGCAGCGGGCGCGTACTACAGAGGCGGCTGCGGATACGATGCCTACGGAAACTGGATTTGCCCGAGCGGCTACTAAGGCTCTCAAGCGGACACTAGCGCTCGTGGAAGCGGGCAGTTCGTCTGCCCGAGTAGCTGGTTGATCACGCGCGAGGCGTCTGGTCGGATTTGCGCGGCTTGTCCGCCCCAATGCCAAGTTGGACGCGCCGCCATTAATGACTGAGAGAGCCATCCCGACAACGAACCTAACTCCGTGCTTCAAAGACCAGACGCTACCAGGCAACCTCGATCGAAGTCTGCAGATGGCTCGACGAGCCCGCCGCCGCGAACACCTCTGTGGCTCTCAGGCACATTGAATCGCACTGGCTGTTTCGGATAACGAGCCTTGATCAGCCTGTTATCCCGACAGCCCGAAAAGCTATTGCCGGCCGGGGCATTCACCCATTGGCACAAAGTGCACTGGCCAAGCGCTGCGCATCTGCTTGTCTAGAGCGCGCCTTGCCGATTCTTTCTAGCCCCCAAGCTTCCAGGATTGGCGAGATCGTACAGGCCCCGGCGCGGCATCAGCTTCGCCGGGGCCACGGACGCGGGGATGGTCCAGGACTATGGACACAGAGGCAGAACGGCAACGAGGGTTGGAGTTGGGTCGCCGCTGGGCAGAGCATGCTTCGGCGCACGAGCTTGCCACCATGGTGAGCGGCTCGTTTGATGATCTCGGCGAAATTCTGCCAGCGGAGGCATCTGATCAGTTCGTCGGCGGCTTCCGCGAAGGCGTGTTGCACGTCTGGCGCGGGGCCTAGGATGTCAGGATAAGGGTGCGGGGATGAGACCAAGCGCCCTTGCCCCATCGCGGAAAATTTCAGGCGGCCAGTTGACTGGTCAATATTCCTGACACAACTGAAGCGAGCAAATTGCTCAATTTTCCCAGCTGTTGCCGCGCAAGCACACCGAATTCCAGTCGGCTCAGCTAGCTTCGAGATGGAATGCCGGACTGCCAAGAAAAGAGCCGGCATCGTTAGGGTGAAACGTGGATGGAGCAAAAAGAATGAAGAAGATTTGGTTGAGTGGCATCGCCTTGCTGGCGGTGAGCATGGCGGCACCCGCGTCAGCGGCTGATCTGGCCGCTAAACCTTACGTCAAGGCCCCGCCCCCGGTGATCGCGCCGATCTATGATTGGACCGGGTTCTACATCGGCGCCAACGGCGGTTGGGGACAAAGCCACGGCTGTGTGGATTTCGTCACGCCAGCAGGGACGGTCGCAGGTGGTTGCGCCGATCGCTCCGGCGGCCTCGCTGGCGGACAGATCGGGTACCGCTGGCAAACCAATCAGTTTGTGCTCGGCCTGGAAGCGCAGGGAGATTGGGCAGAAATCAAGAATACGCGCGTCAGTCTGATCGACCCGCTGATTTCGACAACCGGTAAGATTGACGCCATCGGACTCTTCACGGCGCAGCTCGGCTGGGCATGGAACGCCTCGTTGTTCTACGTGAAGGGCGGCGCCGCCGTGACGCGCAATCGGTTCGACATATTCAACAACGTCACCGGGGTCGGCTTGGCATCGGCAGGGCACACACGCTGGGGCGGCGCCCTTGGCGTCGGCTGGGAGTACGGCTTCACGCCCAATTGGTCGCTCGGTATCGAATACGACCATCTCTGGATGGGGCGTGATAATGCCGGCTTCGCAGGCGTAGTCACTCCCGGAGGGTTCGTCCTCACCGGCAGCGGGGTCAGCCAGGATGTGGACATGGTCACGCTTCGATTGAATTACCGTTTCGGTGGATACGGCGCACCGGTCGCGGCCAGATATTAATGCACTCACCCTGCCAAACCAAAGCCCCGGCATGCCGGGGCTTTTTTGTGCTTATGAAATCTTGGCGCTCAAGAAGCCGAACATCTCCAGCGCAAGCACCTTGAGAGGGCTGCGACTGCGTCATCGTCCTAAGGCAAATGTCCCGAGCTGTTACCATTCTGTCGCGCATTTGGACGTTGCTTGTGCCTAGTAGTGAATGCCGTCTGCCCAGAGTTTGCAAATGAGATCAAACAAACCGGAAGACTGTGTCATCAACCATGCGGCCGCGATTGCTGTACTCGTGCTTTGCACTGATGTTTCGTATGCCGACCAGGGGGGTAGCTCATTCTGGTTTCCGGGCCAGTTTGCAAGTCTCGCCGCCGTGCAGCAGACACCGGGCTGGGCGCTCAGTGTCATCGATTACCATTCCAGCGTCGCCGCCTCGGGGAGCGCTGCTGTGGCCAAACAGATCCAAGCCAGCAGAATCCCCGCCAATGTCAACGTCAGTTTGAATCTGGGTCTGAGCGGACGGACTGATCTAGTCGCCCTCGCGCCATCGTATACTTTCGCGGCGACGGTGCTTGGCGGTCAGTTGGTCGTGGGCATGTCCGGCCAATACGGCAGAGCCGCCGCCAGTCTCGCTGGAACACTGACAGCGATGGCTGGACCGATTGTGGTGACGCGCACTGGGACGCTCGAAGGCTCGCTTGTCTCATACGGCGACCTCGCGCCATTCGCGGAGGTGTTTTGGAATGATGGCGTCCACAATTACATGGCTTACGTCACAGGCAATATTCCCGTCGGCGATTACGATCTGACGCGGATCCCTAATACCGGGCTCGGTCATGGCGCGATCGACATTGGAGGCGCCTATACCTACTTCAACCCGGCGGCAGGAAACGAAATCTCGGGCGTCGTCGGCCTCACCTACAATTTCAGGAATCCGGACACCCAGTACCAGAGCGGCATCAATTTGCACTTCGACTGGGGCGCATCGCACTACCTCACCAAGCAGCTTTTCGTCGGCCTTGCTGGATACGCCTATCAGCAAATCACCGACGACTCCGGCCAAAACCCGATCCTCGGTGGCTTCAGATCACGCGTTTTCGGCCTCGGTCCGCAAATCGGGTACAGCTTCCCGATCGGAGATATGCAGGGCTCTCTTGGTCTAAGGGGATACGGCGAATTTGGTGCAGCCAACCGTCCGTCGGGATGGAACACCTGGCTGACGTTCACTATTTCCCCGTCCGCGCCTGCCGCCGTCGCGCCCAGGAAGCATTTGGTTGTGAGATAAACCTCTTCCGAACTGGAAGGTCGGCTGCGGTCGGTCGAAGTATCAAAGGAGAGAAACTGCGAAGAACTCCAACCTTCGCAAATCTTGTCCGACATGCGTCACTGAGCGAACCTCGATGAAATGCGCCGCTACTCGGCTGACGGCCATCAACAGGAGCCAAACCAATACAGGGCGCGCTCTGTTGCTCGCAAGCGGCGGGAGACTGGCCCAGCTAACTAGCTCTATTCTGAATGGCCGTTGGTAGAGTGCGGGATTTGTTCTTCTTGCAATATGCGACGACCGCGCTGGAGTTCCTCTGCAGGCGCTCGTAGTCCAATACACTGTTGCTTGCTGCTGCGTTATAGTAGCCGCTCATGAAGTATCTTACAAAATCTTGATCCGCCGGACCGTATGCCAACCAAGTTCCGCAGGTGATCTTGTTAAAATCCAGCGTAGCGTTAGGCACCGCAGTTACGCCTATCGATTTTTCCAGTCCTACCATCACGCTGGCATTCGGGTTGGACTGGCACCACCCTCTTACGTTTGTGACATTTGCCCGATGCAGGTCAAAATCTACAAACGTCCTCCGACTTTCATAACTAAACCAGCCGGTCATCCAAGCCGAAAATTTGCTCGACGGCGTAGCCGGCATGGCGAGATATTCACTACAGGTGATGCTGCGAATATCGGCCGTCGTGGCAAGCGCCTCAGTGGCGAACGCTGAGGCGATTAGGACGAACGTAACGATACTGAACCTGCACCTCATTGTGATGACTCCCGTAACGAGTGACCGACAGACTAATCGCGATTTGCTTTCACAGGACCGGCATCCCGCGGCTCCCGAGAGTAATCACCATAGTGGCAAGTGCTCGATTTGATCTAGATCAACCTACCAGGTAACGAGGAGAGTCAGCCCGCTGCGCGGGACGCGATAAACTGCAAATCGTGTCACCGTTGTGACTGATGTCACGTGGAATTCCGTCTTGCCAAACACGTTGCAATGCTGTGCTTCGGTGTGCTCCCTGCCAGCGGGTCCCCGCAGCATGTGCAGGTCGCTCATTGATATTTGCCGATCGGACATTGACTTGGCGGTCGGTTTTGCAAGGGGCTTTGCTAAACATAAGCATGCCGCGCTAGGCCGCGTTTGTCCTTGCGCGGTGGCTCTGTCCACCGCCCAGGGAGCGGCTTTTCTCACGATGCGACGACAATTGCGATCTGTTCTCATTCGCCGGCGGTAACTGGCCTAATGTAACAGGTAATGGCAAAAATCGATTTGCGAGCTGCCTGCTTGATCTGCTTCAATTCTCTTCTGGCTATCGGACGTAAGCTAAGCTTCTTGACAGGAGCAACAGCAGTGCCAAGCGCAGAACAGTGCCGAGAGTATGCTGCCGAACGCAACGCCAAAGCAAAGGAGGGGCGAATTTCGTCGCGCTCAACTGGTTGCTCGCAGGAGCTTCGCTCATCCCTCCTGCCTGAAACACGACGGCAGTATGCTACGGCTGTCGCCCAATCCCGCGGGTGCACATGAGCAGGCGGGAGGCTTCCTCAAGGCCGGGGTTCGTGACCTGCCGATCGACCCGGAGACGGAAGACTCGAGATCACCGATGCACAAATCGGTCTATCGGCGTTCGGAGCAGCGTCCGTTCTTCTCTACGATCGCATGGCGGCCTACCGCCCGGACAACATGAGGGTCCACGTCGACTTCAACCACTACTTCGATGGGAGCGCGGCGCAGCTGCCCCGATGCGCCGCCGATGACATTGAAAGGAAGTGGGAAGATGCCGACCATGTCGGGCGGCTCTGACCCAGATGCACAACATTGATGGAGCAGTTCTGTCGGGCGGCCTTCGAGACGCCTTTGGCCTCCGCGGAGACGAGGAGAGCACATCACAATGCCGAGAGTCGCCGCCCGGCCGTTTGAAAAACCGTTTTAGTTCGGCCTTCTCAAACGGTTTCTCTCGCTAAGGTCTTGATTTAAATGGTGGGCGCACCAGGGCTCGAACCTGGGACCCGCTGATTAAGAGTCTCATGTTTTACGAACAAAAACAGGTAGTAAGCTGTAAAATGGTCGTTCAATGAGCCAATATAGGTCAATAGGTTACGCGCGAATTGTAAATCCCACGCGCAACCCGCGCCCCCTGCGTCCCGAACGTAATTAGCAAGCGAAAAAATCAACAAAAACGACGAAGTTCGCTCGCGATTATCGCCGCTTGTTCACGCAGTTTCGGTGGTCGATCGGTGATCGGGTTCAGCTTAGAATGCTGTTGATCGGCGCGCCTGGCGCGCTCTCGGTATACCTTGGAAAAACCAGCGTCACAAACCAACGGAAGCGATCAACTTGCCGCCGTTCGCGACATGCCTCCTTTTACCTCCGACGCATCAAGAGCTGTGAGCGGCTGGCGAAGCCCGATACGCGCGCGGGCTTAACACGACGAGCCATGGGCGGTGGCATGCAATTGGAGCTCAAGGCTATGTTTTGATGCGGGTGCCCAGGAAAGGACTCGACGCTCATCACACAAATAACAGCGATATCAATGACTTATCGGCACTCCGCTTAGACTGTTTGTACCAGTCACTTGTGCTTCTGTCCACTATCGACGGATCATCGGTGGAGTCCATTGGTCGTGCCAACTTTGGAATGCGCTAGCGCTTTTGCTGCGACGGCTAACTAGCCTCAGATTCGGTACCTCGCACGCCTGGCAATTGAAGCGTCACCGCTCCGCCTCCCGCCACCTGCGTCTTCTGCTGTGCGTCGGTGTCCGGATCCGGCTGTCCCACACAGCCGCGTCCTAACGTGAGGTTTCAATGCGCAATCTCGTCCGCTACCTGCCATGACGTATTCAATCTTGGGGCAACGATCGCCCATATTTCATCCCGCTCCCAAAGCGCTCGGATGCCGCTCGGGACCCATCGTTTTGCGATACGTATCGTTATAGAACTGGATGAGTCCGGTACCCACCAAAATGAACATCGGGTGGCTTGAGGTAAGAACGAGCCGCACCGTGACCCCAAGACTTTGCGGCCACAGCCCCAATACTCCCCGCAGCCATCCCATTACGGATTAGAGCCAGGAGTGCCAGGCCCGCCAGTATGAACCGGCGGACCTTTGGTTTTTGGGCAATCGAAAGGCGAACTCCTCCTAGCCCTTGAAGATGCGTTGACCGGAACAATTCGCAAGTTGCCGAATTATCCCAACGTCAATAGGCACGACGGCCTCAGCTCATCCCCTTGCCCCCCGGAGCTGAGGCCGTTGTCTTTGTTGTCAATCGGCTTGCAACTTTGGCTCTGACGCAATTTTGGTGCAGCCGTGGTCAAATAACGCCGATCAGGCGGGCCTGAAGCAAGTCGAGCTTGGCGCGTCCGTACATTTGGCGCTTGACCAGCTTGAGCTTGGTGATCTGGCCCTCGGTCTGTCCGTTGGACCAAGACGTCGTGATCGCGGCGTTGACGTTGACGGCAGCCTTGTCCTTGATGACACCGTTGGCAAAAGACGCGACGAGGCTTGCGCATGCTCGTTCCAGCCATGGGTCAAGATCTACGTGAGCCTTCTTGCGGATCATCGTATGGAAAGCGGTGATGACCTTTCGAGCTTCCACCAGGAGAGGAACGCCTTGTTCGATCGCCGCAATGGTGACCGTCTCTGACTTTGAGAGCGTATCGCGGCGTTGGTCATCAGGCGGACGATAGTTCTCGCGGACGGCACGCGCTGTAGGCTCCGAGCATCGGGCATTTCGGCACGCCGACGGCGTGTCGCCCATTCGGTAACGACCCGCATCGAGCCCCTAAATCCCTGCGCCTTGAGGCAACGCCACAGGTCGGCGCCGTTACAATGACCAGCAGCCCACTGAGCGTCGAGCCATGGCAGGTGGTGCTCGAGCGAGCTCTCGCGCACCCTGAACACATCGGATCGCTGACCTCTCAGTACCCTGCGGACGAGACCCCGACTATGTCCGGTGAGCCGTACGATCTCCTTTATGGAGACGCCCGTCTCAGCCCGTTTGAGGATTGCCGCGTTAGTGTCCTCACGCCGAAGATAGCCCTCATACTGGATGCGCTCGGCGGCGGTCAGCAAGTCGGGATTTATGGTGGCGGAGCCGACCGCGACGCGGACCTGGCGCATAGATTTGCGAACCGCATCGAGGAAGGCGTGGCTGGCGTTCTCCATGAGGTGCCAACGGTCGGCGACCTGGGTGGCCTGCGGGAGTGCCTTGGTCGCAGCAAGGGCGTAGCCGCCACCGCGGTCGCGCGCGACCACAGCGATCTGTGGTTGCCCCGCGAGCCGAGCTTGCGCAGCGGCTGGCTCTCTGTCGGGTAAGAGAGTGATTGGTCGTCGCCGCTCGAGGTCGCAGATGATTGTTCCGTACCGCTGATTGCGCCGCCAGGCCCAGTCGTCGATACCGATCACGCTCGGCGCAGCAATAGGCGGACAGCCCCGCCTTCGAACCACCCGAAGTAACGTATCGTTGCTCACGGGCAGCATAAGTCTACGGGCAAAACTCGCGGCCGGGCGGCCACCCAAGGCAAGCCCAAGGTGATGGACGACCAGATCGAGCCGGGCCGTTCGCCGCGCCCACGGCGCCAGAGCGCCGTCATCGAAACGCTCGGTGAAAATACGTCGACCGCAGATAACAGTAACGCAGCGGAAGCGGCGCGCCACGACCACCAAGCGAACCGGCCGCCCCGCCAGCGGCAGATCGGTCAGGCGTCGCTGATATCGGCTATGGATCCGCCCAGAACTGGCTCCGCATCCAGGACAGAGGCTCGTCCCGCTCGTGGGACGGATGGTGATCACGGTCGCGGCGCCGTCACAGACGGCGCTCTCCACGTCAAACCCGCGAGGGACCAGGGCCGACGGACGTAGGGCTCGCTGCATCATATTGATTCCTTTGTGAAACCAACACGAGCCGGCGCTTGAACTTCATCAAAAGTGAGTCAGAGCCCCTTTTGGAGGCCGATAGGGGGTCCCAGTCGAACGCCGATTGACACCTACGGGGCCCGGCGCGTCTGGAGAGACCTTCTGGCAGACGGCGTCGAGTGCGGTCTGCATCGGATCGAGCGGCTGATGCGCCTGCAGGCCTTGCGGGCGCGGCCACGCCGCCGGCGCCTGCCGAAAGACGAGGGCGACCGCCAGATCGCGAACGTGGCGGCGAACCTTCTGGATCGTCAGTTTGTGGCCGAGCGGCCGAACCAGAAGTGGATCGCCGACTTCACCTACATCTGGACCGCCGAGGGCTGGCTCTACGTGTCGGCCGTGATCGATCTGTTCTCGCGACGGGTGGTCGGCTGGTCGATGAGCACAAGCATGACAGCCCAGCTGGTTGCGGACGCACTGCTGATGGCCGTCTGGCGGCGCGGCAAGCCGGACGCCCTGATGCATCACTCCGATCGCGGCAGCCAATACGTCAGCGAACAGTTTCAGCGCCTGATGGCCGACAGCGGTAT